>CAISJZ010000262.1 GCA_903885755.1 uncultured Hyphomicrobiales bacterium
GCCGGTGATGATGGCGACCTGATTTGCGAGCTTCATGGGTTCCTCCGGAAGTGTGGCGACGCGATGGGCGGGACGCTCAGGCGAGAAGCGCCTTCATTTTTTCCTGATTGATGCCCTTCATTAATTGATCGACGAGGGCGGAAAGCGGCACGGGGCATTTGACGTCCTGCGCGAGTTCAAGCGCGACATCCATGTCTTTTTCAGCCCATTTTCCCGTGCTCTTGCCCCAGCGCGACAAGGACCAGTTGGCGCCGCTGGAGTGCTGCAGGCCTGCGATCATCCTCGGAATATCCGCGCCCATCTTTTTTGCGAAGGTCAGCGCCTCGAAATTGGCGGAAATGCAGGACCACAGCAGCATGTTGTTGATGGTCTTGGTGAGCTGGCCCATGCCCGCGCCTCCGACATGCATGACGTTCGCGCCGAAGCATTGCATGACGGGTCTTACCTTCTCGAAGGCCGCCGCGTCGCCGCCGCAAAAAACCGTGAGCGTGCCGTTGTCGGCGGCTTCCTGACCAAGCACGACGGGCGTGTCGAGAATGCCGACGCCTTTTTCGGCGCCAAGGCGCGCGAGTTCCTTCGCGGTATCGACGGAACAGGATGCGGCGACGCAGATCACCGAGCCCTTCCTCAGGCGATCAAGTAGCCCCGATTTGATGATCACGTCCTCGACCTGCGCGTCCGTCGCGACCATGACGATCACGACGTCCGCCTTGTCGGCGATGTCGGCGGGGCTCTTGACGATGTGGACGCCGGCTTCCCTGGCGCGGGCGTTCATCGCGTCCTGAACGTCGAGGCCGTGCACCTCGAATCCCCCCGCGATCATGTGACGCGCCATCTGGAAACCCATGGCGCCAAGACCAACGATCCCAGCTGTTTTCAACTCGCTCATGGCGTCCACATCTCCCGTGTCGAATGTATGTCAGGCGTTTCGCGCGGCGCGCAATTGCCGCGTCCGGCTCTCGTCTATGATGAATTTCCGGCCCTCGCGCGTCAACGCGACGCCGTAGTCGCGCGCCGCCGCCTCGAGGGAGACATAACCTTCGTTGACGTCCATCGCGACCTTCGAGGGGTCGCGCGAGAAGGCGTCTCCGAGACCGCCGCCGCCGGGCGTATCGAGGCGGAAGCTGTCGCCGCTCTTGAGGGGGTAGTCGGCGTAGCGCGTCGGCAGGCGCTTTTCGTCGGCGCGGCCGGGGTTGACGTGAATGTCGCCGGTGCGGCCATTGCCGCCGCCCGCGGCGCCATTAGGCGCTATGACGTGCTTGGTCGAGCGGATGGAAAAGCGCGCGTCGTCAAGATTGACGTATTCACGGCGGATGCCGAGGCCGCCGCGCGTCGCGCCAGCGCCGCCGGAATCCGGGATAAGTTCGAAATTCAGCACGCGCGTCGGAAATTCGCTTTCGATGATCTCGATGGGCGCGATCTTGGCGTTCGACTGGTTGATCGACATGCCCGATGCGCCATCCTTGCCGGCGCGCGCGCCCCAGCCGCCCGCGAGAATTTCGTATTGCACGTAGCTCTGTCCGGCGCGTCCGCCGCGCCCGCCGATGATTATGGATCTGCTGCCGCATCCATCCGCGCGCGCCTTCGATGGCACGATATCCGTCAATGCCGCGAAGACGGCCTCGACCGTGGCGTGCACGGTTGGGTTGTAGGTGTTGACGGGCGCCGGGAAGCGCGGATTCATGATCGAGCCTTCGCGCGTGATCACGTCAAAGGCGCGCATGAGGCCGCTATTGATGAAGATATAAGGGTCGACGAGCGCGATGAGGCAATAGGCGACCGCTGCCTTGACCAGCGGCGGGCGGATATTGGCGGGGCCGATCGCCTGATCGTCGCTGCCGGTGAAGTCGAACGATATCTGGTCGCCTTTCTTCTCGACGATCAGGTGAATCCGTACGGGCTGGTTGAGCCGAACGCCATCGTCATCGACAAAGCGCTCCGCCTCGTATCGACCATCCTTCCATTCGGAGATGGCCGCGCGCATGCGCCGCTCGGCCAACACCATCAGATGCTCGAAACTCGCAAGCGCGTTCTGGGGGCCGACCTTGTCGAGCAATTCGCCGAGCCGTTGCTCGCCAAGTCGCGCGGAGCCCAGTTGACCACGGATATCGCCGAGCACGAGTTCAGGCGTGCGGCTGTTGGCGGCGATGATGCGCTCGATCTCGATCATGCGCTGGTAGCCGCGATGGTAGCGCACCGCCGGAAGATGCAGGCCCTCGTTGAAGGTCTCCTTCGCCTGGCCCGAGCATGATCCGGGCACGGGGCCGCCGATGTCGCCCTTGTGAGCGATCGAGGCGCAGAACCCGATCAGCGCGCCCTTGTGAAACGCTGGCGTGATAACGCACATGTCGGGCGCGTGCGGGCTGCCGCCTTCGTAGGGATGATTGATGAGATAGGCGTCGCCCCCGGCGATGTCGTCATAGGTTCGCAGCACCGCGGCGCAGCAGGCGGGAAACGAGCCGATGTGCAGCGGCAACACCACATGCTGGGCGATAACATCGCCCCGCGCGTCGAGAATGGCGCAGGATGCGTCCTGGCTTTCACGCACGATGGTCGAATAACCCGTGCGGAAAAGCGAATTCTGCATTTCCTGCACGATGCCGTCGAGCGAGGCCTTGATGATCTCGAGTTCGACGGCGTCGATCCTGGTCTCGCGCGTGTCCATCAGGCGGCTCCGATGGCGATGATGATGTTTCTGCCCGCGTCGACGCGGGCGGCGAAACCGGGCGGCACGACCGTGGTGCAGTCCAGTTGGTCGACGAGCGCCGGGCCGGCGAAGGAAACGCCGACATCCAGGCCCTCGCGTTGATAGACCGGGCAATCAATGTCCTTGCCGTCGAAGCGCGCCATGCGTGTTTCGCGAATGGCGGCGGACAGGGGTTTGCCGGTTGGCGCGAAGGTTGGCAGCTCGACCGGCGGCACGCGGCCGACGCCGCGCAAACGCCACGACACGATCTCGACGGGTTCGCTCGGCGCCGTATGTCCGAAGGACTTCTTGTGCTCTTCGTCGAAAGTCGCGCGAAGGGCCTTCAATGCGCCTGGCGTCATCGGCGCGGCGCAAGCGATGGTCATTTCGTAGCCTTGACCGGCGTATCGCATGTCGAGCGCGTATTCCAACGCGATGGAGCCCTCGTTGAAGTTCTCCGCCGCCAGATCGGCGCGCGCTTCGTTCGCCAGTTCCGCGAAGACCACGTTGATATCGGCTTCGCTGACGCTTGCGACGGGCGTCAGCCGCGAGCGGATGTAGTCGTGCTTCACGTCGGACATCACGAGACCCATGGCCGAATAGACGCCGGGATGCAGCGGCACGACGACGCCCTTCATGCCGAGGTCGGCGGCCATGCGGCAGGCGTGCAGCGGCCCCGCGCCGCCAAAGGCCAGCAACATGAAATCGCGAAGATCATGCCCGCGCATGGTGGAGATCGCCTTGATCGCTTCCTGCATCTTGACGTTGATGATGCGCACAACGCCTTCGGCCGCGGCAAGAATATCCATTTTAAGGGGCGTGGAGATTTCGGTCTCGATGGCCAATCTCGCGGCGGCCGTGTCGAGCTTCATCTGGCCACCCAGAAAGTTGTCGGGGCTGAGGTAGCCGAGCGCCAGGTTGCAGTCAGTGATCGTGGGCCGCGTTCCACCGCGTCCATAGCAGGCGGGGCCTGGTTGCGCGCCAGCGCTTTGCGGGCCGACTATCAGTTCGCCGAAGCGATCGACATGCGCCAGCGTTCCGCCGCCCGCGCTGACGGTATTGATGTCGATCATCGGCAGGGCGATGTCGCGGCCCTCGACCTTGCCACGATTGGCGATCGAGGGTTCTCCCTCCTTGATGAGCGCGACGTCGCAGGAGGTGCCGCCCATGTCGAAAGTTATGAGATTGGGAAAGCTGGTCGTGCGCGCGGCTTGAACGCTCGCGGTGATGCCGCCAGCTGGACCGGACAGAACGGTCGCCACCGCCTTGCGCGCCGTTGCCGCGAAGGTCGACATGCCGCCGTTCGACTGCATGATGTATTTCTGCGGCGTCGTCACGCCCGCGCCTTTGAGCCGGGCGTCGAGGTTGTCGATGTAGCGGGCGAGAATTGGCTGGATGTAGGCGTTGATAACGGTCGTCGAGAGCCGGTAGTATTCGCGGATCAGCGGCACGATCTCGCTCGACAGCGACACCTCGACGCCGGGCGCTTCCTCGGCGATGATTTCGCGCGTCCGGCGCTCGTGCGCGGGCGTCAGGAACGAGAAGAGATAGCAGACCGCGATTGATGTCACGTCCTCGGCGATGAGATCGCGGATTGTTTGGCGCAGCGCGACCTCGTTCAACTCGGTCAGGATTTCGCCATTGAAGGCGACGCGCTCCTCGACCTCGCCGGTGCGGCTCGGCGGCACCAGCATGGCCGGCTTGTCGTAGTTGATGTCAAAGATCGTTGGTCCATGAGGACGCGACTGCTCGGCGACCTCGTATATGCCGCGAAAGCCCTTGGTGACCAGCAGCCCGGCGCGCACGCCCTTTCCCTCGAGCAGGGCGTTGGTGCCGACGGTGGTGCCGTGGCAGACGTAGCCGATGTCGGCGGGTGCGACGCCGCGGGCGATCAGCAATTCGACGCCAGCGAGAATGGCGCGGGACGGATCGTCCGGCGTCGAGGGAACCTTCGCCACGCTGATCTCGCGCGTGTCCTCGTTGACGTAGACGAAATCGGAAAACGTGCCGCCCGTATCGACGGTCAAACGATACCTTGCCATCCCTGTTTCCGCCCGCCTCCATCTATGTGTGCGGCGGTTCTAGCGGGCCATTCGCGCCGTGGAAAGGGCCAGAGCCGGGTTGGCGACCGGATTTGTGACCGGATTTCGCGAGACGTGTTGTCATTTGCATTTATCAGGCTACGTCATGCTCCATGGCGCCGTGAAGGGCGCGTCGATTCGCGTCGGGAGGCGCGACGGGCCGTCATCGGATGGAGCAATGAACGAGCAGTCCGAACGAGTGCCGTTGCGGGCGATATTTCGGGTGTTCTTCCTGATCGGCGCCACGAGTTTCGGCGGCGGGCTGACCGCCTGGATTCATCGTCAGACCGTCCTTCAGCGCAAATGGTTGACCAATGAACAGTTCCTGTCCGGCTTGGCGCTTGGGCAGGTGCTGCCGGGCGCCAATGTCACCAACCTCGCGGTCTACATTGGTCAGTTGCTGCGCGGCGGTTTGGGCGCGCTGATAGCGGTTTGCGCGGTGATCGCCGCGCCGTTCTTTCTCTGTATCGGCTTCGCGTTCATCTATGACGACGCGACGAGAATCCCCGGTTTTCACGCCGCGATGGATGGCATCGCCGCGGCGGCGGTCGGCATGGTTCTGCGGTTGGGTTATGTTGGCGCCGTTCACGGTTGCCGCGGGCTCGCGCCAGCGCTCGTCGCGCTGGGCGTCTTTTTCGCCATCGGCGTCATGCACTGGTCCCTGCTGCCAGTCATCGCCATCGCTGCTCCGCTCAGCGTTGCTCTCGCCTGGCCGCGCGGGGGCGCGAATGCGTGACAACCCCTATTTCGGTCTGCTGTTCGTCTTCGTGCCGTTCTCGCTGGTGTCGCTCGGCGGCGGCCCCAGCATTTTCGCGCCCATGCAGCGCGAGTCCGTCGATGTCTGGCACTGGATCACGGCGCGCGAGTTTGTCGATCTTTTCGCCATTGCGCGCACGGCGCCCGGACCCGGCGCGATGCTCGCCACGCTGATCGGCTGGAAGGTCGCGGGCTGGAGCGGCGCGCTGGTGGCGACCATCGCCCTGTTCGGCCCCGCGTCCCTGCTCACCTATGGCGTGGCGCGGGTCTATGACCGCTATCGCGGGCGTGACTGGCATGTGGCGCTGGAGCGCGGGCTCGCGCCGATCGCGGTCGGGCTGATTCTGGCCGGCGCCGTGGCAATCCTGCATCTGTCCGGCGACCGGCCCCTTGCCTGGGCCGCAGCGCTCGCCTCGGGCGCGGCGCTGGCCCTCTGGCCCAGGTTGCACCCGTTCATCATCCTGTTCGCCAGCGCGGCTGTTTTTGTCGTCTGGTTCCTGGCGGGGCCGGCCTGACGCGCCCCTTGCCGATCCATTCCAAATTGATAGACATTCCATCCGTTGGACACGGGAGAAGCACATGAGCGCGCAGCAAGGACCGATTGTCGAGAATGTCAGCCTCGAAGAGGTCAAGAAGGGGCTCGCCGACGGTTCGATCGCGCTGATCGACGTGCGCGAGCCGAACGAGTGGGCCGAGGGGCATATAAAGGGCGCCATCCTCAATCCACTGTCGACCTTCGATCCCGCCGCCCTGCCGCGCGAGCCCGGCAAGCGCGTGGTTCTGCAATGCCGGTCCGGCGGGCGCACCCTGAAGGCGCTGGCGATCGCTCAAGCCGCGGGCCGGGACGACGTGCGCGCCCATTTCCCGGGGTCCATGAATGGCTGGCTGGCGGCCGGCGAGCCGGTCGTGCGGGACTGACGACCGTCACGGGATCGTGACCATCGCCGCCGTAAAATTGAGATTGTTCTAGCGAATCATCGGTTATTCAGGGTTTGCCCGGATGGGGCGTTACGGGACTTAATTGGAGACTTGGGGATGAAACGTATTTTGATGACTTTTGCCGCCGCCGCGATCGGCGCGACCTCGGTTCTCGCGCAGAGCGATCCGATCGCCACGCGCAAGGCCACGATGAAGGGTGTCGGCGGCGCCTTCTATGGCGACATCGGCAAAATCAACAAGGGCGAGGCGCCCTACGACCAGGCAAAGGTCGATGCGGCGCTGAAAAAGGTCGCGGACTCGGCTAAGATGCTTCCGGCGCTTTATCCTGACACCGCGAAAACGGGAGGAGACACCGCCGCGCTTCCCAAGATTTGGGAAGCCAAGGCCGACTTTGACGCGCGCTACGCGAAACTTGGAAAGGACGCGGAAGCGACGATCGGGAAAATCAAGGACGAAGCCAGCCTCAAGGCGAATTACGCGGAGTTGAACAAGGACTGCGCTGGCTGCCACGAGCTTTATCGCGCCAAGAAGAACTAGACCCGCGGCCGCGCCGCGCGCACGGGCGGCCTTCGGGCCGCCCTTTTCGTTTGAGATACTGGCATCTGGAGACTTTCATGCGTCGATTCCTGTTTTCGCTGATCGTTCTTGGAGCCGCGGGCGGGGCCGGCTTCTGGTGGCTGACCGAACCCATTCCGGCGGTTACGCCGGCCGTCGCGGCGGCGCTTGACGCGAAAGGCGATGTCGAACGTGGCAAGATCGTCTTCAATGCCGGCGGATGCGCGGCCTGCCATGTCTCGCAGGGCCAGCCGGAAGGGCAGGTCGATCGGCTGAAGCTTGGTGGTGGGCTCGAGCTGAAATCGCCTTTCGGGAGTTTCTTCGCGCCCAATATTTCACCCGATCTGAACGACGGGATCGGGAAATGGTCGGCGACCGATTTCGTCAACGCGATGCAATCCGGCGTGTCGCCGTCCGGGTCCCACTATTTTCCCGCGTTCCCTTACACGACCTACGCCCGCGCGAAAGTGTCGGATATCGTCGATTTGCTGGCCTATCTGCGCACGCTGCAACCCGTCGCGGGCAAGGCGCCGGCCCATACGGTCGGGTTCCCCTTCAACATTCGCCGGAGTCTCGGCGTGTGGAAACGGCTCTATTTCGACCCGTCGCCGGTGGTGGATGATCCCGCGCGTCCGGAAAAGTGGAATCGCGGCCAGTATCTCGTGCTGGCGCTCGGCCATTGCGCGGAATGTCATTCCGGTCGCGACGTGTTCGGCGGCATTCAGGAGCGTTATCTCTTCGCTGGCGGGCCGGAGCTCGAAGGCAAGGAGTGGGTGCCCAACATTACCCAGCACAAGGACGGGATCGCCGACTGGTCGGAGAAGGATATTTCCTACATGCTCAAGACTGGCGAGACACCGGACAACGACTCGGTTGGTTCGTCCATGGTCGCCGTCGTGCGCAACACCGCGGAATTGTCGGACGCCGATCGCGACGCCATCGCCGCTTACATCAAGTCTTTGCCGCCGCGCGAGGGGCCGCCCAAGCCGCCGAAGCAGGACGAGCCGAAGAAGGAATAGTCCCAGCGCGCTTGCATTTCACCGCGTCGCGCCGACACTGTTCGGAATACTGATTCGCGGAGCCTGCATGTCCCTCACCCCGCCCGCGGGCCTCGAGGAAAACGATTTCGACGCCATCGAGGACGCCGTCATGGAGACGGCGCGTGGGCGCTGGTTTCTGCGCGAGTATGGGCGCCGCGTGCGCGCCGCCGACACTTCCCGCCTGATGGACTCGCTTGTGCGCATCGAGGGCCTGCTGGCCGGGCGCGAACCGGCCATCGAGTCCGTCGCGCTGGATTTCGAGGAGCACGCGCGCAATCTCGAGGAGCGTCACGGACGCCTCACCGAAATCGCCTGGATGCTGCGCGAGCGCGGCTATGACGGCGACATCTGCGCCATGATCGAGAAGGAAGCCCGAGCGGTTGGACGCCTCGTCCGCACAATGCGCGGCGGGGGCGTGGCGGAGGCGCCCGGGTGCCTCGCGAGCCCGGTCGAGCCCGAGCCCCTGGCCATCGCGCCGCCAGCCGAGCCAGAGCCGGTGTCCGCCCCCATCGCCGTCGTCGAGCAAGGCGCGCCCCCGGACTTGCCGTCGGTCCTCGCCTCGGCGACAGTCGAGGAGCCGCGGGACTGGAGAGGGGCCGCGGCCGCCGCGCTGGCGCCGATCGACCGCATGTCGACGCGCGAGCGCCTGGCGCTGTTCGCGTAACCGGAGAATTTCCATGGATCTGGGTTTGAAGGGCAAGCGCGCGATCGTCTGCGCGTCGAGCAAGGGGCTCGGCAGGGCCTGCGCGACATCGCTGGCGCGCGAGGGCTGCGAAGTCGTCATCAACGGCCGCGACGCGACGAGTCTGACGGCGACCGCCAAAGCCATCGAGGCGGAGACGGGCGCGCGCGTCATTCCGGTTGTCGCCGATGTCGGGACCGAGGCGGGCCGCGCGGCGCTCCTCGCCGCCTGTCCGTCGCCCGACATTCTTGTCAACAACAATGGCGGGCCGCCGGCGCGGGATTTTCGCGACATTTCGCACGCGGACATGATCGCCGGGGTCGAGGCCAACATGCTGACGCCCATCGCCCTGATCCGCGCGGTGATCGACGGCATGGCCGCGCGCGGCTTCGGGCGCATCATTAACATCACGTCGAGCAGCGTGCGCGCGCCGATCCCCAATCTCGATCTGTCATCGGGGGCGCGCGCCGGCCTCACCGCCTTCGTGGCGGGCGTCGCGCGGCAGGTGGCCGGGAAAAACGTGACGATCAACTCGATCCAGCCGGGCGCATTCGGCACCGATCGCCTCAAGTCGATCGCCCGCGCCGCGGCGCAAAAGACCGGCAAGAGCGTCGAGGAAGTCGACGCGGCGCGGATGGCGATGATCCCCGCCGGGCGGTTCGGCGATCCCGGGGAGTTCGGCGAACTCTGCGCCTATCTCGCGAGCGCTCAGGCCGCCTACATCACCGGCCAGAACATCCTGATCGACGGCGGGTCGTTCCCCGGCGCGTTTTGACGCCGATGCTGCGGGGGATCGGGCTGAAGGTCGCCTCCACGTTCGTGTTTTCGGGCATGGTGGCGCTGGTCAAGTTCGGCTCGACCACCTATTCCATCGGCGAAATCGTTTTCTTCCGCTCGTTCTTCGCCATTCTCGTGCTCTTTGCGTGGCTCGTGGCGCGCGGCGAATTTCCCCGCGCGCTCAAGACGCAATGGCTGTCCGGCCATCTTCTGCGCTCCATCGCCGGCAGCACGAGCCTGATCCTTAGTTTCTCTTCCTACGCCTTGCTGCCGCTCGCCGACGCCACGGCGCTCGGCTATGCCGGACCGTTGTTCATCGTGGTGATGGCCGGCGTGTTACTGCATGAGCGGATCGGCGCGAGCCGTTGGGCCGCGGTGGCGCTCGGCTCGATTGGCGTGCTGCTGATGCTGTGGGAAAAGCTCGGGGGCGTCGACGCCACGACGACGCGTGGCGCGCTTGGCGCGTTCTGCGCCATCGGAAACGCCTTCGCGGTGTCGAGCGCGATGATCCAGACGCGGCGGCTGGTGAAGACCGAGCACATGGGCGCGGTCGTATTCTACTTTCAGTCGACGGGCTCCATCGTCGGCGTTCTGCTTATGATGGTGGGTTATTTCTGGCCCGGGTCCGGCGACGTCGCGGACTTCATGCACGCGCAGGCATGGATCACGCCGAGGCCGGAGCACTGGATTCCGCTCATCGGCGCGGGCCTACTTGGCGGCCTTGGCCAGATCCTGATGACATCGAGCTACAAGCTGGCCGACGCCTCGATCATCGCCTGTTTCGATTATACCTCGATGATCTGGGCGCTGGTTCTCGGTGCGGTCTTCTTCGCCGAGGCGCCATCGGTCGTTGTTCTCATCGGCGCGGCCATCGTCGCGGCGGCGGGCGTGATGGTGATTTTGAGTGAGCGGCGCTGGCGAAGGATGGCCTGACGCGATCTCCGAGTGATTCCGAATGTCTGTGGGCAGGCTCCTTTTTCGTTCGATATTCCGAACGATATCGACTATTATCCCAAACGATCCCACGATTTTGGACATTGGCATGGGCGTTGAGGGCAAGGATCGCGCGAAGGCGCTGGAGGCGGGCGCCCATTCGGTGTCAGGCTATCTCGGCCGCACCGTTTTGAAATTGCGCAAGGCGAACAACATGTCGCTGTCGGACCTGTCCGACCAGTCCGGCGTCGCCAAGTCGATCATCAGCCAGATCGAGCGCAACGAAACCAATCCCACGCTGTCGACCATCTGGCGGCTGGCGCAGGCGCTGGATGTTTCGATTGAACGCGTTTTGCGCGACTCCGATGACGAGCCCTTCATCGAAAAATCCGCGCGCGGCGAAACGCCCATGCTGGTGTCGGAGGATGGGCGGTGCCGCCTCGCCATCATCGGCTGGATCAAAACGGTCGAATGGCTGCAATGGTACAATTTTTCCGCCGATCCCGGCGGCGTGCTGGAATCCGAGCCGCATCAGCCCGGCTCGATCGAGTGTCTGTCCGTTCTCGAAGGGGAGCTCGAAGTTGAGGTCGCCGGGGTGATCGATGTCGCGGGGGCCGGCGAAACGTTGCGCTACCGCTGTGATCGACCGCATGTCATCCGCAATCACGGCAAGAAGCCGGCGCTGGCGACGATGGTCTGCATCCTGCGCGCGGCGGTGATGGAGTAGTCGCTGCTGATTTTTCCCGGTCTGGTCCGGACCAAAAAAAAACCGCCCCTTCGGGCGAACCACGAGAGGGGCGGATGAGGTAGCTCCGGGATTGCGGGAGGGTTGCAAGGCCGAGAGCAACTCGCTGAGGAGTCGAAGAAATGAATACGCCCGCAATTGAACGGGCGGATTGATTTGAATCAACCGCCACGCCGAAGTTGGCGGCCAGATTGTCGCGACGTATTGGAATTCGCTAATTTATTCAATTCGATATTCAAACAATCACATTGATCCGCGACGAACTGGCGCAGGCGCGCGCCCGCCCCCATATAGTCGCCATGTCAAACACTCCCATCTCTCGCGTACCCGCTCTTCGTCTTGTTGGCGGAGGTCCCCCCGACGCCGTTCAGCCGGCTGGCGAATCGCTGGTCATTGACCGCGAAGTCGACGCGCTTGACGCCTATTCGCGCCTGACCGTGGACATCGCCGAGCGGCTGTCTCCCTGTGTCGTGCGCCTCGATATTCTTGGCGCGGATGGAAGACGCTCTGGTTCCGGGTCGGGCGTGATTGTGTCGCCCGACGGGCTCGTGCTGACAAACAGCCACGTCGTGCATGGCAAACATAACGCGCGCGCCATTACGGTCGACGGACGCTCGCTTACAGCGCGCACGCTGGGCGATGATCCGGACACCGATCTCGCCCTGCTGCGCATCGAGGAAAACACGCCGCTTGTCGCGGCCCGGCTGGGCGATTCCAGCAAGTTGCGGCGCGGCCAGCTCGTGCTCGCCATCGGCAATCCGCTCGGCTTTGACGCCACGGTGACGGCGGGCGTCGTTTCCGCCCTCGGACGCAGCCTGCGCTCGCGTACCGGCCGTCAGATTGACGACGTGATCCAGACGGACGCGGCGCTCAACCCCGGCAATTCCGGCGGACCGCTGGTGTCGTCCGCGGGCGAAGTGATCGGCATCAACACGGCGATCATCCAGGGCGCGCAGGGAATTTGCTTCGCCGTGTCTTCCAACACGGCCGAGTTCGTGTTGAGCGAGATTATCCAGCATGGACGCGTGCGGCGTGGCTATATAGGCATCGCGGCGGCGACCGCGCCAACGCCTCGCCGCGTCGTGCTCCGGCACGGAGTCGATCAGGCGACCGGCGCCTCGATCACCGGCATCGAGGCGGGAAGCCCCGCGGCGGAATCCGGCCTGCTGACCGGGGATATTGTTCTGTCCATCGACGGACAGCCCATATTCGGCGTTGATGATCTCGTGCGCGCGCTAGGCGGAGACGTAATCGGCAGAACGATCGCATTCGATGTGTTGCGTCGTTCGGATCGTCGGCGCTTCTGGGTCGGCCCGCGCGAGCGCAAGGCCGCCTGACGCCTATCGCGCTGAATATTCCGGAACGTCGGGCTTGGCGCCGAACAGGAATTGCTGCGGGTTTTTCTCGATCGATTTTGTCGCGCGGTTGACCTCTTCGAGCGCGCGCGCGCCGTTGCCAGTGACCCGGTTTAGCCCTGTCAGAATGTCCCGTGTGCGCATGTCGAGATTATCGGCCAGCCTGCGGATGGATTTGGCGGCGCTCGCGACGTCATCGAACATGCCCTTGGACCCCGGCGCGCCGACCAGATTTTGCGCGCCCGCCAGCACGCCGTCGATCTTGTCGGCGGACTTGTTGAGCTTGGCGGTCAGCTCGCTGGTGTTTTTCGCGATGTCGTCGACCGAGTCCGCATTGCGGCTGAGGGCTTCGGCGAAGGGTTGCAGGGCCTCTCCGGCGCTGCCAAGGCCGGACAGCATGTCTCTGATGCCATCCGAATTGTCGGCGAAGGCCTGCGTCACCTTTTCGACGTTCTTGACGGTATTGGTGATGCTCTGGGTATTGTCGCCGAGCAGCGTGTCGGCGCGGTTGATAAGCCCGTCGACCTTGCCGGACAGATTTTGCAGCGTGTCGATGATGTTCTGCAGTTCCGAGGGTTCGGCGTGGATCGTCGGCAACGAGCCGTCGGGGCCAGGCTCCATCGCGGGCGATCCCGTGGTCCCGCCGGTCAAGGCGACCGAGGCGACGCCTGTCAGACCGGTCGATTCCAGCCGGGCGCGCGTATCCTTCTTGATGGGCGTTCGGGCGTCGACGCTGATCAGGGCATTGACGATGCGCGGGTCCTCGGCGAGGCCGATGCTTGTCACCTCGCCGACCTTGAGACCGTTGAAGAGAACCGTTGCGCCACGCGACAGGCCAGAGACCGAACTGGTGAAGATCATCCGATAGGTCATGCGCGCCGACGACTTGTCGGTTCCGGAAAACCAGTAGACGAATCCGAACGCGGCGACGATCACCGCGAGGGTGAAGGCGCCGATCAGCGCGTAATTGGCGCGGGTTTCCATTCCATTGCTCCGGTCGTACCAACACTGGCAAGCATTTCAGGCGGTTTCAAGGGCTGGCCCGCGCGTTGTCGAGTATTCGGGCCCTGGCCCCGTGGAAATAGGCCCGCACCCAGGGGTGTTGCGAGGCCAGCATGTCCTCGATCGGCCCGGCGGCGACGATCTTGCCGTCCGCCAGCGCCGCGATCCGATCACAGATGGAATAGAGGCTGTCGAGGTCGTGGGTCACCATGAAAACCGTCAATCCCAAGGTTTTCTGCAAGGTGGCGATCAGGGTGTCGAATTCGGCGGCGCCGATGGGATCCAGGCCGGAGGTCGGTTCGTCGAGGAACAGGATGTCGGGATCGAGCGCCAGGGCCCGCGCCAGCGCCGCGCGCTTGATCATGCCGCCGGACAGTTCCGACGGAAATTTGTCGGCGGCGTCTGGTCGTAGTCCCACCAGCTCGATCTTGAGCATGGCGAGTTCGTCCATCAGCCCCTGCGACAGGCGCAGGTATTCGCGCATCGGCAGCTGGATGTTCTGCTTGACGGTCAGTCCGGAAAACAGCGCGCCCTGCTGAAACAGCACGCCAAACCGCCGCTCGACGGCCGAGCGCT
The DNA here is from genome assembly GCA_903885755.1 of uncultured Hyphomicrobiales bacterium. GTDB lineage: Bacteria > Pseudomonadota > Alphaproteobacteria > Rhizobiales > Beijerinckiaceae > Terripilifer. The sequence continues at coordinate 14,128 of CAISJZ010000262.1, forward strand.
CCTCGCGCGACACGTGGTCCATATCCTTGCCCAGAACCTCAACCAGCCCGGACGTTTTTTGCACCAGGCCGAGAATCGTCCGGGTCAGCACGGATTTTCCGGTTCCCGATCCGCCGACGAAGCCGAGCACCTCGCCGCGCATGATATCGAGATCAAGCCCGTTGAGGATTCGCTTGTCGCCGAATTCCACCACGACGCCACGCACGCGGATCGCCGGCGTCCGGGCCGCGGAGCCGATTTTTTCAGGGAGGAGCGCGTCGGTCATGGCGGCTCAGTACCGGATCGCGGCGAAATAGACCGCGAAAAGTCCATCTATCACGATAATCATGAAGATCGACTTGACGACCGAGGACGTCACCTGTCGCCCCAGCGACTCGGCCGAACCCAGCACGGCGAACCCCTCGATCGAGGCGGTCATGACGATGACGAGCGCCATGAAGGGCGCCTTGATGAGACCGACCAGGAACGTATTGAGGCCGATGGCGTCCTTCAGGAGCTCGGAATAGGCGGCCGGGTTGATGCCCTCATAGGCCCAGCAGACCAGCAATCCGCCGAACAGACCGGCCATGTCCGCGATGAAGGTGAGGAGCGGCAGGCTGAGCAGCAGCGCGAGAACGCGCGGGACGACGAGCACCTCGACCGGATCCATCCCCATGACCCGCAGCGCGTCGATTTCCTCGCGCATCTTCATCGAGCCGAGTTCGGCGGTGACCGCCGAGCCTGTTCGCCCCGCGACCATGATGGAAGTCAGCAGGACGGCCAGTTCGCGCAGCACGAGGATGCCGATGAGATCGATGGAATAGGTCGCCGCGCCGAAACGCCGAAGCTGGTAGATGCCCTGTTGCGCGACTATGCAGCCAACAATGAAGTTGATCAGGGCGATGATCGGGACGCCCTGGAATCCATAATTCTCCATGTGATGAATAATGGAGGTGCCGCGCAGTCGACGCGGCTGGAGCAGCGCCTTGCCCAGCGCGACGATGATTTCTCCAAGGAACGCGATTCCCTGAAACAGGTCGCGAAGTCCGACGACGACATCACGGCCAATCTGAGACAACAGATCGACGACGAAGTTCAATCGGGGTCGCGGCGGAGCCTTGAACTCGCGGTATCGAGCCTCGCGCAGCAAGATCGCGTGTTCATTGCTGGCGCCTTCCAGACTTGCCTTCGCGCCCTTGTCCGCCAGGCCCGCGCGTGAGCGGTCAATGAGCCAGGCGCCGGCCGTATCCATGGCTTCGACCCCGGCGACATCCAGGATGACCTGCCTGGCCGAGTCGCCCGCCTCGGCCAGGGCCAGAGCCTGATCTTCGACCCCCGGAGTTTCGATGGTCCAGGCGCCGGCGAGCCGAAGTCGCAGGCCATCGCCGGACTTTTCGAGGGAAAACGTGGGTTCGGCGGACATGCGGGCCACTCGTTCCGCGCGCTCGACCATCGCGCCGATACAGGTATCTACCGGTTCGGACAAGCCAAGTCGAGGGAACAGGCGGGGGTGGTGCAAGATTGGCACGGCGTCGCTATATATGACTGGTGGCGCTTGCGTTGTTCCGCAAGCTGTTGTTTTCATGCCGTGGTCGCGATGATGCATCGCGCCGCCGCGCGGTCCGCGTGGCGGTTTTGACGGCCGGAGCATATCGTGGCGAATGTTCCCTTCGACAATCCGCTTGGCGGCTCCGGAATTTCCCGGCGCCAGTGGACTGCCGGCGCGCTCTTGGCCGTGCTGGCGGCGCCGCTAGCGGCCTGTGGCGGATCGCCACTGGAGACGTTCGATCTGTCGGCTTCGGCGACAACCCGGGCCTCCGCGCGCGGGCGCGGTCAACTGGCGATCGCCGAGCCGCTCGCCACCGCGCCAACGGACTCCGACCGGATTGTCGTGCGGCCAACTCCCGAGACGGTTGCGACTCTCAAGGGCGCGCAATGGACCGAGAATTTACCGCGGTTGCTGCAGACCCGCTTGGTGCAAAGCTTCGAAAATAGCCATTATCTGCGCGCGGTTGGCAGGGCGGGCTCGGGAATCGTCGCGGCGCACAGTTTGACATCGGAAATCCGCCGCTTTGAAATCGACGTTGCGTCGGGGCAGGCGATTGTCGAACTTTCGGTCAAACTGGTGGCGGAACCGGCCGGGCGCATCGTCGCCGCGCGGGTCTTTTCGGCGAGCGTTCCTGGATCGGCCGCCAGCGGAACGGCAGCTACAGCGGCGCTCGACGCGGCGCTCGGCCAGACCTTGCGCGATATCGTCGACTGGTCCGCAGCCTTCGTTTAAGGCATTCATTCCACAAAGGAAAAAGGGCGCAGCCAGTGGCCACGCCTTTGTCTCTCGTCCGTCTCGATTGTCAGTCGAGGCGACCTGTCGCGTGGGCCAGCATCGTATAGACCTTGCCGGAATCCGAGGCGAGATAGGTCCGTATGCGTGAACCATCCCGATCCTCACGCGCGACATTGGTCAGAATGCGCTCGAATTCCTGGCTGTAGCGGTCAACGGTTTCGCGGAATTCCGGCTCGCTCGCATAGCGCCGACGGATTTCCTCGAATGTCGATTGGCCTTGCGAGGTGTAGAGCGCGCGGGTGAAAGCGCCGTTCTCGCCGCGATAATAACGCTCCCACGCGTCGCGAGCGGCGTCCGCGTCGACCATGCGGGAAATATCCAGCGAGATCGTATCGAGCGATTGCGCCAGACGCGGGGTAGGGGCCTGAGCCTGTGGTTCCGGTTCATCGCGCGAGGCGCGGGCGAGAAGATCCGTGATCCAGCCGGGGCCGCGCGCGGCCGTCGAGGCTGGCGCTGGCTGAGGAAGGCGCGCGCGCGCCTCCTCGACCGGCGGAGTGGCCACGGGGCGAGGGCGCGCCAGCGGCTCGGCAAGGACGCCGGCCCCGCGGCCATTGTCGAGCGTCGATCGCGGCGCGGGGGCCGGAGCGGCGATCGATCGGTAGGGCTCTGAGCGTACCGGAGCCGCCGAGACGGGCTCCGCCATGTCATAGACGCGGCCCGAGCGGGCGACGATGTCGGTGAGATCGTTGAGCGCCTTGATCTGTTCCGCGACCACGCGGCGCATCGCGGCGGTCTGCTGGGCGGTCTCCTGCGGCAGTTCGAGGGCGCCGCGCCGGACCTCCTCGCGGGTGGCTTCGAGCTCGCGCTGGATTTCGCCGGACATACCGCGCATCTCGGCCGCCGTGGCGCGGAAGCGATCAACGGATTGAGCGAAGATTTCATTCATCTCCGCGGCCGCCTGATCATAGGCGGCGCGCAACGCGGCGGCGGTGCGTTCGCGCTCCTTGCCGCTGGCGTCGCGGACGTCTCCGAACTGGCGTTCAACCAGGCCGGCGATCTCTCGCGTTGATTCAGCCAGGAAGGTACCGGTATCGCGGGCGCGAGCCTCGACCTTCTTGAAGGATTCATTGACCAGACTGGCGAAAGCATTCGCAACGTTGTCGAATTCGATCGTCTTGTCGGCGAGGCCGGACAGCAGGGTCTCTATGGCGACGCGACGATGAGCAAGTGAATCGTCGAACTGGCTCTGGGTGCGCGTCAGATCGGCGAGCGTCGATCCAAGCGCGGCGTTGTGTTCGCCAACTTGAGAAGTGAGACGTTCGACGCCTGAGATCGTGTTGCTGGCGGTCTGGTTGAGCGACGTGACCTGGGTCGAGATCGCGCCCATGGCGCCCTGCAGGTCCTTGACGCGGTCGGTCAGCGTTGATTCAACCGCCGAAAGGTTTTCGCTCGCGCCACCAACGATGCCCTTAAGCGTCGAGTTCATCTGCGCGAGGCGATCA
>CAISJZ010000263.1 GCA_903885755.1 uncultured Hyphomicrobiales bacterium
AGCTCGAGGCGCGCCTTGCCCTTGATGGCTTCCTCGACAGCCGGCAGACGCTTCGGGGTGGCCGCGACCGCGCCACATACGATCCGCGAACGCTCCACGACGCCATTGTTGATGACGATCGCCGCCGCCACGTTGACCATCGCGAAATCCCAGCTATTGCGCTCGGCGACCTTCTCGAAATAGAAGCGCGCCCCTGCCCAATCCTTGGGAATGCGGATCGAAACCAGAATTTCCTCCGGCTTGACCGACGTCAGGTGCGTGATGTCGATCTTCGGGCCGATGAAGAACTGATCCGCCGTCAATACCCGCTCGCCCTTGCTGCCCCGCACGACGAATTTGGCGTCGAGCGCGACAAGCGCCGGCGCGGTGTCGCCGGGATTGACGGTGACGCAGCGATCCGTGTCGAACAGGGCATGCTCGCGATTAACGCCTTCCGGCGTGTCGGCGTAGCAGGTATTGCCGCCGGCGCGATAGCACGGCAGGCCGTAGCGATAGTACCAGCAACGCGCGTCCTGCGAGGCGTTGCCGCCAATCGTGCCGGTGTTGCGGATTTGCGGGCTGGCGACCTTCGACGCCGCGTCCGCGAGCACCCGATATTTCGCGCGCACGACCGGATTTTTGGCGAGTTCCGTCAGCGTTGTCAGCGCGCCGATTTCGATGCCGCCATCCGGCGTTTCCTTGATTCCCTTGAGATCGGGAATGCCGGAAATATCGACGACGGCTTTCGGCCGCTTCGCCCGGTCCTTGAACCAGGCGAGGCTGTCATTGCCGCCGGAAATCTTCCAGGCGTCCTTGCCGAACTTGTCGAGAATGGCGAAAGCGTCCTTGAGCTGCTTCGGCTGAAACAGATCGAAGTTGGGCATTACATCCTTGACGATCATGGCGAAGCTCCCTCAAACCGAATTGACTTGCAGCGGCTTGTGAGCCTGGGGCTGCTTGGCCAGCACATTGATGATCTGGTCGGTCGTGACCGGCGTGCGGTTGAAGACATGGCCGCCGAGCGCGTCCGAAATCGCCGACAGAACCGCCGAGGCGCCGGCCCCGAGCGGGGGTTCGCCGACGCCCTTGGTGCCCATCGGGCTTTGCGGATCCGGCTTGTCGACGCCGCCGCCGGACAGTTCCACCGGCACGTCGAGATAGGACGGCGGCTTGGTCTGGTAGTAGCCGACGTTGGCGGGAATGCCGAGTTTCGGATCGTAAACGTGGCGTTCCGTCATCGCCATGCCAAAGCCCATCACCATGCCGCTCTTGACCTGATGCGACAGGTTTTGCGGATGGATGACGGTTCCGCAATCGGCGACGCCAAGCGCCTCGATGATCTTGACCTGACCGGTCTCGACATCGAGTTCAATCTCGACGAAGGCCGCCGTGGACGTCGTCACCATGCCCTTCTTCGGCAAGGTGTCCTTGGCGACGCCAACAAGGCCGGTACCGGCCATCATCGCAACGGCGCCCTTGGTGATCGGGTTGATCTCCGCCGGCGTTTCGGCGCCCGAGTAGACGCCGCCGAGTTCAATCGCCCGCTGGGCGGCCTTGGCGAATGTCATGGACTTCGCCTTGTCCGCCTTGCTCACCACCTTCTCGTCCGCCAGTTCAAAATCGTCTGGCGATCCGCCAAGGTCCTTGGCCGCGATCTCCAGCAGTTTCGTCCTCGCGCTCACCGCGGCGACGTAATTCGTGCGCGCCATGGTGAAGGACGTGTTCGAGCCGAACTGGCCAAGATTCCACGGCAGGCCCTTGCGCATATCGCCGCGCTCTATGATGACGTTGTCCCAGTTGTAACCGAGAACTTCCGCCGCGATGCGCGCGGTGCCGGCGTAGGAGTAGGTGCCGAGATTGCCGACGCCGGTATGGATGTGCAGCTTGCCATCCGGCGTGATGCGCACGATGCCATCGAAGCCATTGGCGCCCGCGGGATGGAATGCGCCGCCGACGCCGACGCCCGTGACCTTGCTACCCTTGCGCTGGCCGCTCTTCTTGAGGCGCTCGGTCCAGCCGAATTTCTCCGCGCCCATGTCGAGCGCGTCCTTGTGATAGGCGCTCGTCACTTCCTCGCGCTCGCCGCCCACCTTGGCTTCCTTGTCGGGCGCGTTGATCTTGCGGATCGCGACACGGTCCATGCCAAGCTGGCGCGCCGCCTTGTCGAGCAGCGGTTCGATGGCGGCGGCCGTCTGGTTCTCGCCTGGACCGCGTTGCGGTCCACGCGGCGGCGTGTTGGTGAGCACCGAAATGCCGCGCCAGCGCATGTTCAGCGGTTGATACATGTAGGAGGTCGCCTCGCCGGCGTTCCGGAAATCCCAGAACCCCATGTGCGGGCCATTTTCCTGGATCACATAGATGTCGGCGGCCGTCATCTTGCCATCCTCGCGGAAGCCAAGCTTGGCATAGCCCTGGAAGCCCGGACGCGCGGAACCGAGCGCGTATTCCTCGCCGCGCGAAATGCGCATCATGATCGGACGGCTGAACTTCTTGGACAGATGCGCCGGGATCGAGCAGATCGGATATTCCGTGCCCTTCGATCCGAAGCCGCCGCCGCAATATTCCGCGACCAGGACGACATCCTCCGGCTTGATGCCGATGAAGCGCGCGAGACCGGGAACGATGAAGGTCTGACTCTGCGTCGAGACATGGATGACGCATTTGCCGCCTTGCCAGAAGGCCATGGCGGAACGCGGCTCCATCGAGTGATGCGAGTAGCCGGCGGTGACGAAACTCTCCTCGACGATGACCTTGGCGTCCTTGAATCCCTGGTCAAGATCGCCGTAGTGCCATTCCTCGGCGGGCTTGCCCATCGGCAGCTTCGAATCGCCGGCGGCGGCGAAATCGCCAGCCTCCCACTTAACTGTCTGCAGCTTCAATCGCACATTGGCGACGTTGCCATTGGAGCGCGCGTCCGGCCCCTGCGGGTAAAGGCTGTCGAGCGGGTCGACCGTGAACGGCAAGGGCTCAAGCGTCACCTTGATCTTCTCGACGCATTCCGCCGCGATCGCCTCCGTCTCGGCCGCGACGGCGGCGATCGGGGCGCCGACGAACATTGGTTCGTTGGTGAGAATGGGATCGGCCGGCGGTGGAAACTGTGGCACGTCATCCGCGGTGATCAGGCCGAGATAACCCTTGACCTTCTTGGCCTCCGAATCGTCGATCTTCTTGACGACCGCGTGCGGCATGGGGCTCAGCACGAGCTTGCAGAACGCCATGCCATCGGCGCGAAAATCTTCCGCGTATTTGGCCTGGCCGGTGACCTTGGCAATCAGATCCGGCGGCGTGAAGTTCTTTCCGAGGAGCTTGTAAGCCATCTCACGCCTCCCTGGCGGCGCGCATGACCGCCTTCAGATAATGATCGTAGGCGCCGCAGCGGCACAGGTTGCCCGACATGGCGACGCGCGCCTCGTCGACGCTGGGTTTCGGATTGGATTGCAGCAGGGCGACCGCCGACATGATCTGGCCGGGCGTACAGAAGCCGCACTGCGGGGCGAGTTCGTCGATGAACGCCTTCTGCACCTTGTGCAATTCGCCGTTCGGGCCTTGCAGCCCCTCGATGGTGGTGATCTTCGACCCACGCGCGCGGTGGGTCAGCGTCGTGCAGGAATAGACGTTCACGTCGTCGAGCAGCACCGTGCAGGCGCCACACTCGCCGTGATCGCAACCAAGCTTGGTGCCGGTGAGATTGAGCTTGTAGCGAAGGGTGTGGGCGAGTGTCTCGTTCGGCGTCACATCGACGGGGCGTTCCTTGCCATTGACCGTCAGCTTGATCAGCCGCTCGACCGCGCCCGCGGCCTGCGCGCGCGCCTCGCCGTTCCATAAGGCGCTCGCCGAGGACACCGCCGCGCCCGAGGCGATCACACCTTTGATGAACTGCCGCCGCGAAGCCCTGGCGGCCGCGATATCCTGAATGAGACCAGATCCGCCCGAATCAGCGTCGCCATGATGCGACCCGCAACTGGAATGATTGTCATCCCGCGACATGAGCGATCCTCCTGCTCCAACCGAGGCGCGGCGAGGGAGGACGGAACGAACCGTTTCCCCCGAACCGGTCTACGTTGGGCGGGAGACTGGCAAATCCCTAGGCATGTTGCAAGCGAAACAGCGGCGCCCGCATATCATTTGTGCGCGCGCCATCGACAACGGGAATTGACGCAGTGCGGAATCAATGCGTTTCCGGTCGCGGTCCCTCGCGATACCAGCCGGAAACCATCTCGATCGCCATGGCGATCTGCGCTTCCGACATCTGGCGCTGCGCCTCGTCGCGACAGCCAAGCCCTCCATTCGCGCCTCTGGATTGCGCGATTTCACACCAGGCGTAGGCCTTGACGAGATCCCGCGCGACGCCGTCGCCAAAGAGATAAAGCGCGCCAAGAAACATTTGCGCCTCGGGCTGCCCCTGTCGCGCCGCCCGCATGTACCAGTCGAAGGCGCGGGCGTAATCCTGCCCGACGCCAAGACCCTTATAATAGAGAAATCCCACGCCCGACTGCGCATCGGCGCCGCCAGCGCGCGCTTCCGGCTCCCACTGGCCGAAGGCGGTGGAATATTCCGCGCGGTTGAAGGCGGACAGGCCGCGACGGAAGTCCGGTGACTGCGCGCGCGCCAGCGTGGCCGGAAGGATCGCGGCCAGCGCGATCATCCAGATGGCGAAAGAAATCCCGCGCCTTGGCGTTGTCAACGTGGGCCGCCCAGATCAAGCCAGTCCTATAAGCATAGCAAACAGCCAACGTCAGGCCAAACCCGCGCTCTATCGCCCCGTCGCCGCCCGCCATTCGAGAATGCGTCCGACGATTCGCCCGTAAAAATCCCGATAGCTCTGTTCGGTGACAAACCCGATATGCGGCGTCAGCACCGTGTTGGGAGCCGCGCGCAGTGGATGATCCGCAGGCAAGGGCTCGCGGTCATAGACATCAAGCGCCGCGCCCGCGATGCGCCCGGCGCGCAGGGCCTCGATCATCGCGGCCTCGTCGATGATCGGCCCGCGCGATGTATTCACCAGCACCGCGGTCGGCTTCATGAGAGCGAACTCGCGCGCCCCGATCAGCCCGCGGGTGCGATCCGACAATTTGAGCTGAACGCTGACGACGTCCGCGGTTCGCAGCAGATCCTCCTTCGATACCAGCCGCGCGCCCGCCGCCGCGGCGCGCTCGGCGGTCAGATTGGCGCTCCACGCGATGATGTTCATGTCGAATGCGCGGCCGTAGCTCGTGACCTTCGCGCCGAGATTGCCGAGACCCAGAAGCCCGAGCGTCCGGCCCTGCAAGCGAAAGCCGAGCGTCGTCTGCCAGCGCCCCTCGCGCATGTTGCGATCCTCGACGACGATGTTGCGCGCCAGCGCCAGCACGAGCGCCCACGTGTGTTCGGCGGCCGATGCCGACGCCGCCGGATCGGTCAACGCCACGCCAACGCCGCGTTCGGCCGCCGCCGCCGCGTCGATCACGCCGGCGTGCGACCCCGTCACCGCGATGAACTTCAACCGGGGCAGACGGGCCAGAAGCGCGCGCGGGATCGCCATGCGTTCGCGCATGAGGCACAACACGTCGAAATCCGCCAGCGCCGCGGCCGCTTCGTCCCCCGCGAGCGGTAGATCGAAGGCGACGATCTCGACGTCGTCGCCAAGCCGCGACCAGTCGGCCATTTCCAGCGCGACGCGCTGGTAGTCGTCGCAGACGGCGACGCGCAAGCGGGTGGCCATGCCGATCAATCGCTCATGGCGCCGGTGGATTCATAGAGATAGGCCCCCGTGCGGCTGGGAAACCCGCCGCGCGTGACGCCGGGCCGGCGATCTTCATAGATCGTCGACATCATGTCGCTGAGTGGCCGGCTATTGGGAACGGACATCCACATGCGCAGCAGGTGGCGGCGGCGATCCTCCTCCGGCCAGTCCTCGAAGGCCGTGCGCGAATGCAGCACGACGTGATTGTTGACGAACTGGATGTCGCCGGGCCTGAACATGAACGACATATGGAAGTCGGGGCTCCACGCCAGCCTGTCGAAATAATCGAGCGCCTCGATCTGGATTGGCGTCAGGCGCGGCGCGGCGGCGAAGCGCTGGCCATTGTTGACCTGGATGCGGATGTAGCGGCAGCAGATCTTGCCATCCTTCATCGAGAACAGAGGCTGCATGTACCAGGGCGATCCGCCAGGCGGCTCCTGCCCGTTCCAGCTCCACGGCAACGGCTGGTAGAGGGCTTCGAGCAGATCGGGCCGCGCGCGCGCCATCTCATTGTGGATCGCGGTGGAACTGGCGATGAGACTCAGCCCGCCCTCCTTCGCCACGCGCAGCACGAACAGTCCGACCACGTCGCAACTGTCGGTATGAAACGACAGACGCTGGTTTGACTTGTAGCCGCGCCCGGTTGGACTGTCCGTGATGACGCCAACGTCTCGCACGTCGCCGAGCAGGTCGCCGTCCTTGCTCTGGGAAACCGCGACGCCCATGTGCTTGCCAAGGCCCCAGTAAAGCAGCCGCAGGTCGCTCTTGGGAACGCCGGAAATATCAAGGCCGCGAAACTGGAAAATTCCCGGCCCCTCTTCGAGCGCGGCGCGCGCCTCGGCCAGCCGTTCGGCCACGCGGGGGATCGGAAAATCCTCCTTCGTGATCGTCGCCATGGTCTTGCCGCGCGATTTCGCGAACGCCAGCGCCGACCTGATCTCGGCGTCTTCCTCGGGCGTGAACACGTGAATCCAGTCGGCGCGCTTTTCCAAGTCCTTGCCGCGCCAGTCCGCGGGGCTCCGATAGACCTCGACCATGGTTCTCTCCCCTGTTCTCCCCTGAATAGACCAGCGGGCTCGGCGCGGACAAGCCAAGGCGCCGCGACATTTGAACCGCCGGGGGCGATCCTCTAGTGTGCCGCCCGGGCCAACGATCGAGGCCGGAAGAGACCTTGATGGCCCCCATGAACCGCCGCATTCTCGAAATCGGCGACACCTACCTCTTCAAGCTGGCCTACCCCAACCAGACCACCTTTGTCTGGACCGGCTGGCGCGACCCCTGGCCCGGCAAGACCGACGCGGTCGGGACGCCGGGCGCCATGGCCCGGCTGCTTGCCGATAAAAGCTACGACCTGATCGTCGTCCATCCGCCGCTCTATTCGCCCGCCCATCCCCGCTATTGGGGGCGCTCGTTGTTTCGCAAGCCATTTCACCCGTGGTCGGCGCTGACACGCGGTTTTGGCGTGTCCTGGCCGCGGTTCATCAATCTCCCGGCGCCATTGGTCGTCGCCGATTTCAGCGATTGCCCGTCCATCGGGTCGCCCATGGCCGCTCTGCTGGACAAGGCTGATTTCGCCTTCAAGCGCGAATTGCCAACCGACCGCTGGCGCGTGCTGTCGGGGCTTGCCCATCGCTACCTTCCGACCCAGCGAATTCGGCGCGATCAAACGTGGGCGCGGCGGATCAACAAGCTGCGTCCGGTCAACCTGCCGCTGTTCTTCCTCGACGAGACACTCGCGCCCGCGACGCTTCCGGAAAAGCGCTTCGACCTGTTCTTCGCGGGCGGCGTCGAGGGAAACTCGACCGTGCGCGCGGATGGTCTATCCGAACTGGAACGCCTCAAGAGCCTCGGCGTGACCATCGACCGACCGGACAAGCCGCTATCGCAAGGTGAATTCCTGGAACGCATGTCGCTCTCGTGGCTGGCGTGGTCGCCGGAGGGACTTGGCTGGCAATGCTACCGCCACGCCGAGGCAGGGCTCTGCCAGACCGTGCCCGTGATGAGCAATCCGACAATCCTGCGCGCAACGCCGATGGAGGAAGGGGTCCACGCATTTTACTATGCGCCGGAGCCTGGCGCGCTGACGGGAGCCGTTCTTCGAGCTCTGGAGGACAAGAAACGGTTACGCCGGATGGCCGCCGCGGCGCGCGATTTCTCCGCATCGCATTTCACGGTCAAGGCCTGCGCCGCTCATATTCTGGGCATTGTGTTTGGCGAGGCGACGTGACGGGCCTGGGGCCAATGCGCGCAGAGGGGGTACCCGAACCTCGCGCCTCCGCGAGGCCCCACCCGTGGTTCGAGCAACCCGGCCGCCCGCCCCGTCTCGCGCCTACCTTGCCGGGGCTCAGTTCATACCGTAATATTTCTGTCAGATCCGTGGAACTCCAACCAGTTTCTCGTGCTGGCGAGGCCATGGATCGCGCCTGTGGGGGGCCGACATGAGCATTGGTTGGCTTGAATATAAAACACCACTGGATTGGCTGAAATTCCGGCCAATACTAAGAGTCGAGAAAATATTTCGCCGGCGTCTGATTGGTCGAACATTTCTTTTAAAGGCCGCGCCGGATAGCAATTCGATCAAAGATCTTCAGCGAAAACTAGGGACGCGTCCGCTCATCGTCACCATTGCCTACAATACCGCATGGACCCTGGAATGGCAGTTCAAATTCGAGAAGCTCAATTTTCCGGACGTTGATCGTCTGATCGCGGACAATTCATCCGATCCCGCCCAATCCGGCGAAATCGAGGCAATATGTCGCCGGCTGGGCGCCGCCTACATCAAGCTGCCATTCAATCGATTTTCCGTCGGCGTCAAGCTGCCAATTGGCGGTTTGCGCCTTGGACGACCGCATCCGTCCTTGTCACACGCCGTCGCCCTGAACTGGGTCTGGAAGCAAATTGTTCAAAAAACCCGCCCTCCCCTCGTGGCGATTCTGGATCACGATCTGATCGCCTGTGCGCCGGTGGATTTTTCCGCGCGCCTGAAAAATCAGTCATTTTACGGGTTGAAGATGACAGGCGTGGCCTACGGGTGGACCCTGTGGCCCGGATACGCGCTTTTCGACCGGTCCATTATCGACAAATATCCCGTGAATTTCTGGGTGGATGAATTCGCGCAAATGGACACCGGCGGAGGAAACTGGCGCGGGGTCTTCCGCTACTTCAATCCGGCTGAACTGAATTTCTCGGCGATGCACGATGAAAGCCATTTCGACGAATGGTTCCATATCGGCGGAGCGTCCAATTACGCGAACAACAAGCCCGCCAACTGGCGGGATTTCGTGGATTCTGTTCTGGCCAAAAAATTCGCCGAAATTTCCACGGCGCCAGTTTCGGCCTAAGCCGAACCGGCCATCGGTTCGCCACCGACGTTGCCAGCCTTGCTGGCGCCGCGGCCAGCGGCTATGTCTCGCACAGCCGGTTGTGGAGATTCCCGAATGCTCAGATGGTCGATCGCCACGGTGTGCATGGGAGGCACGCTGGAGACCAAGCTCGCCGCCGCCGCGCGCGCCGGATTTCGCACGATCGAGATCTTCGAGAACGATCTGACATTCTTCAGCGGCAAGCCGCGCGAGGTGCGCGCCATGGCCGAGGATCTCGGCCTTGAAATCGTCGCCCTGCAGCCATTGCGCGATTTCGAGGGCGCGCCCGAGCCCATGCGCGCCCGCAATTTCGACCGCGCCGAGCGCAAGTTCGACCTGATGGACGAACTTGGCGCAAGCATGCTGTGCATCTGCTCAAGCGTCGCGGAAGACGCCTCGGGCGAGGTCGATGTCTGCGCGCGCGACCTCGCCGACCTGTCCGACCGCGCCGCCCGCCGCGGCTTTCGTATTGGCTACGAGGCGCTGGCCTGGGGCCGTCACGTCAAGGACTGGACGCAGGCCTGGCAGATCGTCGAGCGGGCCGACCGCGGCAACCTGGGCATTGTGCTCGATTCCTTCCACATTTACGCCCGCAAGAACGACGTAGCGCCAATCGCCAGACTGCCGGCCGACCGCATCGCGCTTGTGCAGGTCGCCGACGCGCCCGGCATCCTGATGGACGCCATGTCGCTATCCCGGCACCATCGCTGCTTCCCCGGGCAGGGCGACTGGGACATGACCGCCTATCTCGAGGCGGTCGCGGCCACCGGCTACGCCGGCGCGATCTCGCTGGAAATATTCAACGACCAGTTTCGCGGCGCACCCGCCAACGCCATCGCCCGCGACGGCATGCGATCGCTGCAGGCGCTCGGCGAAGCGCTTGACCAGACCCGGCTCGCGCGCGGCGAGGCGCCGCTCGCCATCAGCCGCGCCCTGCCAAAACCGGCGAAAATCGCCGGCGTGGAGTTCATTGAATTCGCCAGCAGCGGAACGCAATCGACACGCCTGGAAGCCGAACTCGCGGGGCTCGGCTTTACCCGCGTCGGACGGCACAAATCGAAGGACGTCGACCTCTATCGCCAGAACGACGTCAATATCGTCGTCAACCGCGAGCAGGACGGTTTCGCCCATTCCTTCTATCTCGTGCACGGCCCTTCGGTTTGCGCCATCGCGCTGCGCTTCGACGATCCCGCGCGCGCCCTTGAACGCGCCAATGCTCTCGGCGCGCCGACCTATCATGGCCGCATCGGCCCAGGCGAAGCGCTGATCCCGGCCGTCGCCGGCGTCGAGAACAGCCTTATATACATGGTCAAGGCGGGCGCTCACAACGCCTGGAACAAGGACTTCGATTTCATCGGATCGCCAGATGTGTCCGGGCCGCTGGAGCGCATCGACCATCTCTCCAACGTCGTGCGCCGCTCGGAATTCCTGTCGTGGCTGACCTTCTACAAGGCAGTGCTCGGCTTCTCCGACGAACCGCAGGTCGAACTCGCCGATCCCTATGGCGCCTTCTATAGCCGTGTCATCAGCGCCGCCGACCGCTCCGTTCGAATCCCCATCAATATCGCCGATGGCGGCTCGACCACCGTATCGCGCTTCATCGAGGCGTTCGGCGGCGGCGGCGTGCAACAGATCGCGCTCTCCACCAAGGATATTTTCGCCTTCGTCGAACGGGCGCGCGCGGGCGGCGTGCGTTTTCTCGACATTCCCGACAATTATTACGAGGATCTGTCGGCGCGCTACGATCTCGACACCGCGCTCATCGAGAAGATGCGCGTGCTCGGCATTCTCTACGATCGCCACAAGGGCGGCGAGTTCTTCCATATCTATACCGCGATGTTCGACCAGCGCTTCTTCTTCGAGATTCTCGAACGCCGGAACTACGATCTCTTCGGCGCCGCCAACACGCCGGTGCGCCTCGCCGCGCAGGCCAATGAATTCGATCAGGGCCTGCGCGATCGCGCCATGCTGGAGACGGAATAGGCATGATTCATCGCACCCGCGCGGGCCTTGTCGCGCTCGGACTGATCGCGGTCGTCCCGGCGCCGACGCGCGCGCTCGAACTGGACAGAGTGTCCGTCGGCTACACACAGACCGCTACAGACATCGGCCTCTATGTCGCGGACAAGCGCGGTTACTTCAAACAGGAAGGCATCGACCTCGATTTCGTGTTGTTCGATTCAGCCGCGCGCATGGTCGCGCCCGTGGCTGGCGGCGATCTTCAGGCGGTGGCCGGCGCGCCGAGCGCCGCCTTCTTCAACGCGGTGGCCCGCGGCATCGACGTCCGGATGGTCGCCGACAAGGTCTCCACGCCACCCGGGCGCACGAGCCAGACGCTGATCGTTCGCAAGGATCTGTTCGACTCCGAGCGCGTCAAGACAGTCGCCGACCTCAAGGGCATGAAGATCGCCAATAGCGCGCCGGGCACCGCCGCGAATGTCACGCTAGGCAAGATGCTGGAACGTGGCGGGCTGAAGACCAGCGATATCGAGCAGGTCTTTCTACCTTTTCCCCAGCATGTCATCGCGCTCGCCAACAAGGCGGTGGAGGCGGCGCTGCCCGCCGAACCAGCGACCACGGAGGCGATCAATCGCGGGCTCGCGGTCAAGCTGCTGACCGACGATGTCGCCTATCCCAATCACGAAATCGCGGTGATCTTTCTCACCGGCAAATTCATCTCGCAAAAGCCCGACGCGGCCAAACGTTTTCTCAAGGCATTCCTGCGCGGCGTGCGTGA
>CAISJZ010000264.1 GCA_903885755.1 uncultured Hyphomicrobiales bacterium
AGGCGCGCGCGGGCCTCTTCCAGATAACTCAGATCGACGTATTTCTTGACGTCGAACGTGGTCTTGAGGAAGCCGAGATCGTGCAGAAGCTCGACGTTCTTCTGCGTCGCCTCGATGTTGGGTTGCAGGTTTGGATCGCGGTAATAGTCCTTGCTGGTGAATAGCCAGTCCGCGAAAAGCGCCGGCGGCGCCTTGGCGAAATCCGCGGCGATCTTGACGGCCTCGTCGTGGTTTTTCGGGTCGAGATACCAGCGTGTCGCGCGCAGCGTGTCTTCCAGCAAATCGACCACGGCGGCTTTGTTGGCCTTCAGGAACGGCTCCCGCATGACCCAGAAGCCAAGCGATGAAGCGCCGAGCGAGTCTTTCTGGGCGAAAAGCGCGGTGGCTTTCTCGTTCAGTTCCTTGTCGAAGGAAAACGGCGCGCCGAGCGCGACCAGATCGGCCTTCTTGTCGAGCAAGAGCCCTTTCATGGCGCCGAAGGGCGCCTCGACCACGGTGTAATCGCGCTTGTCCTCCAGGCCCGCCTTGCGCAGCGTCGCGCGCATGCCGACATCGATCACCGCGCCAATGGTATTGACGGCGATCACCTTGCCCTTGAGATCGGCGACGGTCTTGATGCCGCTGTCATTGCGGACGAAATACTGATTTGAATAGCCTCCGGCGCCGCCATCCTGAAACTCGTCGGCGACGATGCGCAGATCCTCGATCCCGGCATTCTGAACGCCGAGGCCGAGAGACGTGAAATTCAGCAGGCCGATCTCGATCTCATTGACCGCGAGCCCGGTCACCATGTTCGGCGTGCCCTGATAGCGCACCGGCTCGAACGTGTAGGATTTGCCGAGGTGCGGCGCGATCTCCTTCTTGGTGAAAAGAATCGAGGCGATATTGGACGCCGGCACGATCCACGCCGCGCGGATCTTGACGGGCTCGGCGCGCGTGGCGGATGCCGCGAACATGGCGGCGAGGCCAAGGCCGGCGGCGATTGTCTTGAACATTTGCATGTGTGTTTCCCCTGTGTGCGTTCAACCAGAAACAGGCGTTTACGAGGCTTCCGCCGCTTGCGCATGGATTTGCAGCAGATGTGGAATTGTTTCGGGCGGGCGCCGTCCGAAACCACATTCCGTGCCGACAAGAAAATGATCGAGATGTCGGCGCGCCGTGGCCATGCGCCGCAGCGTACCCTCGGCGCCGTCTGTGTGATGGACAAGGCCAAGGCAGATTTCAGTCCCCCGACGCAGGCGCAAATCCTTGAGCGGCGTGAAATAGGCGTCGTCGGCGCGATCGAGCGGCACGGGCATGTGATAAAGCTGGACCTGACGCGACAGGCCCGCGTCGATGCGGTTGGCCATCGCCACCATATCGCCCATGTCGGATGGCTCGACGACGTGGCGATGGTTGGAATCGCCGTAGCAGAAGTGAAACAACAGATCGACGTCGGCGGGAACGGCGTCGCCGAAATCGACGAGTATCCGCGCGAAGGTCTCCGTCGATTCCGCGCGGTCGCGCCCATAAGGGCTGGCCTCGTTGCGCTCCAGCCGCGCGAAGACGGCGGACGCAACGTCGTACTGGATAGCGAGCTTGTCATGCGGAATAGCCGCCGTGATCCGCGCGAGTTCCCGCTTCACCGCCGCGTTGTAAACCGGGTCGAGCGCCGCGTGCAGTTCATCCTCGACGAACAGCCACAGAACGGAATGGGCGGGCACGAGATCGACCTGAAATTTGACCCGCGCGGGAATCACGCCCGCGGCCTGCTGGCGCGCGAATTCCGCGTAGGAGGCGATGGCGTGATCGGCATAGCCGAGATTGCCGAAGTTGACGTCTTGCGCTTTGCGACCAGCTCGTAGAACCCGGCGCATTTTCGGCGGCGCGGTCGGATGAATTCGAAACGCCTTGCCCGAGGCCTCGAAATCCGGGTGGTTCGCGAACAGTCCCTCAAGCCCGGCGACCCAGTCGAGACGGTCGCCGGTTTCGCCATCGGGCAACCAGCGCAGGCGCGGCCCCAAGACGTTGGAAATCTCGCGGAACACGTCCGCGGCGGAGGCCATCGGCACGCTGCCGACGAGATAGACGTCCCGACCAGTCATGGGCTCGCTCACTACGGAGAATTCACTTGAGGCGCTTGCCGGCTTCCTCGACATAGCCGAGGTCGAAATATCCCTTCACGTCCATCTTGCCGCGCAGGAACCCGAGCTGGGCCTGCGCGTCGACATTGGCCTGCGTCGCGACGATGTCAGGGATGAGATTGAGATCGCGATAATAGTCCTTCTTCGTGAAGATCCAGTCGGCGAACAGGGCAGGGGGCGCCTTTGTCACCTCGGCGACGATTTTGACGACTTCCTCGTGGTTGGCGGGGTCTTCAAGCCAGCGGGTGACGACCATGGCGTCCTCGAGAAAATCGACTACCGCCGCGCGGTTCTTTTCAAGGAAGGATTTCTTGGCGGCCCAGAACCCCAGTTCCGAGGGGCCGAGAGCGTCGCGCTGGGTGAACAGAGGCCGCGCGATCTTGCGCAATTCCGGATCGAACAGGAAGGGCGGCACGGCGGCCACGAGATCGGCCTTCTTGTCCTGAATGAGCGCCTTGACGGTATTCAGGCCGGCTTCGACGATGTTGTAGTCGCGCTTGTCTTCAAGCCCCGCCTTGCGCAACGCGAGCCGGCTGGCGATGTCGACCATGCTGCCGATGGCATTGGTCTGGACCGTTTTGCCCTTGAGATCGGCGGCGGTTTGCGGACCGTCGATGCGCGCCAGGAACTCGTTGGTGCTGTAGCCCTCGACGCCATCGCGGAACTCATCGGCGAAGACCCTGAGATCGTCCATGCCGGCATTCTGGACGCCAAGGCTCAGGGATGTCGAATTGAGCAGTCCAATGTCGAGTTCGCCAACCGCCATGGCCGTGATCATCGGTGGCGTGGCCTGATAGCGGACCGCCTCCAGCGTGTAGGATTTGCCGAGATGCTTCATCAGGCCAGCTTTGGCCTGATAGATCGAAAAGAAATTCGTGCCGGGCACGATGTAGGAGGCGCGAATCTTGACGGGATCGGCGCAGGCGCCGCTGGCTGCCACCATGATCGCCGCGATGATGCCGCCCCTGACTGAACTCTTCACGCCCATGACGTCCTCCACCCATTTTATGGCGGGAGTAGAGCGGGTCGCGTCGGGGAAATCAACAAGCCTCGCGCGCCGTCTTGACCGGGCAACATCGGCGTGGTCTGCAATTGGCTCGGAGCGTTGGGGAACGCGGGGGGAAAATGCAGCGGAACGACCGGGCTCGCCAGATCGGGCGCCTCGCGCCATGACTCAAATTGTCATCGACAAGGTTCGCCATATGTATCGCCCGGCGCGCGGGCGGCCGGTGCTGGCGCTCGAGGACGTGTCGCTGGAAGTTGGCGAACAGGAATTCATCGCGCTGCTCGGCCCATCGGGCTGCGGAAAATCCACGCTGTTGTACCTCATGGGCGGCTTTCTGCCCGTCGAAAGCGGAAGCATCACCGTCAATGGCAAGCTGGTGACGGGGCCAGGGCCGGATCGCGGCGTCGTCTTCCAGCATTTCGCGCTGTTTCCCTGGAAGACAGTGCTGCAAAACGTCCTCTATGGGCTTGAGCGCCAGAACATGGCGCGAGAGCAACGCGAGGAGCGCGCGCGCAAGTTCATCGAACTCGTCGGCCTGCGCGGCTTCGAGGACAATTATCCCTCGCAACTCTCCGGCGGCATGAAGCAGCGCGCCGCCATCGCGCGCACGCTGGCGATCGATCCGCAGGTGCTGTTGATGGACGAGCCCTTCGGCGCGCTCGACGCGCAGACCCGCGCGCTCATGCAAAGCGAATTGCTCGGCATCTGGCGGGCTTCGCCCAAGACAGTGATCTTCGTCACCCACGACGTGCAGGAGGCGGTCTATCTCGCCGGCCGCGTCGTCGTGATGTCGGCGCGCCCGGGACGCGTGAAGACCATCGTCGACACGAATTTCGACAAGACCGCGCCGGATATCCTTCGCTCCCGGCAATTCAACGACAAGGTCGACGAAATCTGGGGCCTCGTGAAGGAGGAGGCGATCAAGGCGCAGATGGGGCGTGGGCCATGAACAGGCTCATCCGCTACCTCCCTTTGGTTCTGCTGGCCGTCATCTGGGAATCGGTGGCGCGCCTCGGCCTGATCTCGAGTTCGGCGCTCCCGTCGCTGACCGACGTGGCCAAGGCGTGGGTCGCGCTGGCGAAAGGCGGCGACCTCCTCGACAACGGCCTTGCGTCCCTGTGGCGCCTTG
>CAISJZ010000265.1 GCA_903885755.1 uncultured Hyphomicrobiales bacterium
GTCACCTTCGTCCTTTCCCTCGCGCATTGATTTCGGGACACGTCATGGCCACGCGCTGGTACATCGTTCACGCCTATTCGAACTTCGAGAAGAAGGTCGCTGAATCGCTTCGCGAACAGGCCGCGCAACGCGGACTGGTCGACAAGTTCGAGGAAATCCTCGTACCGACCGAGTCGGTCGTCGAGGTGCGCCGCGGCCGCAAGATCAACTCGGAGCGCAAATTTTTCCCCGGCTACGTGCTGGTGAAGTGCGACCTGACCGACGACGTCTACCATCTCATCAAGAACACCCCGAAGGTCACGGGGTTTCTGGGCGCCGACAAAAAGCCCATGCCGATTTCCGACGCCGAGGCCGACCGCATCAAGGGTCAGGTCAAGGAGGGCGTCGAACATCCCAAGTCCTCGATCACCTTCGAGATCGGCGAGAAGGTGCGCGTCAATCACGGGCCGTTCGCTTCCTTCGAGGGGCTTGTCGAGGAAATCGACGAGGGCCGCTCGCGCGTCAAGGTCGCGGTGTCGATCTTCGGGCGCGCCACGCCGGTGGAACTCGAATTCACTCAGGTCGAGAAGCTCTGAGCATTATGGCGGCGCTTCGTTGAGCGCCCGGAACGGCCGCGGCAGTTTTCCGTTTTCCGCCAATCTGGAAAACAGTCGCAGGCCATAAGGTTCATTCCCATTGGGATGAACCAGAACGATCGCGCCGCCCTTCAGCGGCGGCGCGAAGACCAGCCAGCCGTCCGCGCCCAGCGTGACAAGATGATGGCGGCGCACGATTTCCATCAGAGCCGCGTCGGCGACGAGCCCCGGAAATCGGAAGAAAACCGACGGCGTTTCGCCGCTGGCGATCAGCAGCCGCTCGGGATCGAGAATTTCCCGTTCCATATCGACGCCTGGCGTCAGCAGGAAGGTCCGGTCGAGCGCCGCCCCGGGGACATAGGGGTGACTCCACGAATGGTTGACCCAGGAGATGTCGAGGGCGCCGGAGCGTTCCTGCTCGCGCAGCCACTGGAAGTCGGCGGCGTGGCGCGTGATCCATAGACCCGAAACCGACAGGGCGACGGGCGTGTGCGATCCGTTTTTCGCGAGCGTGTCGAAGAACGCGCGATCAAGCGGCTTGAGGCTCGGGCAAAGATCGCCGGTCACGAAGGAACCCTCGCCCGCGCCATGTGTGAGGCCCCAGTCGCGGCGAAGGGGCGTCGCCGGGCTTGCGGGCTTCGATGGCGTCTGAATGTTGATCGCCTTCAAAAAGCGCGTGTCTTTTTGCGCCTCGTCGGTCGTGTCGGCGCAGGTCCAGCATTGCGCAGTTTCGATGCTGGTCGCCAGCGTCGCGGGGTTTACCGTCAGTAGCAAGGCCCGGCCATCGACGGTCATCTCCCGCGTCGCGACGCGGCTTTGTTTGGCGGCATTGGAGCAGGCGCGGAATATGGGGCGATAATCCCTGATCCGCGCGATTGTCGAGCCCGGGTTTTCCGCGATTTTGGCCGGAGCGTCGCAGGAATCATCCGCCGCGCGGGCCATGAATGGGGCGATTGCGGCCAGCGCGGCGATGACGCAAACTCGGCGCAGGTGTGTGGCTGTGTTTTTCATGCGCGGGATCATGACATCAGGGGCTTCCGACGCAATACCGGCGATTTCAAGTCACGATGACGATCGCGGCGAGGACTCCGCCCGCATCGGCGCGATGCTGGGCGCGGAGGTCGCCGAACGTTTCAGGCCGCGCGAGGAGACGCCGCTGTCGATCCTCGCCCACGACGCGGCTGGCGCGCTCGTCGGCGGATTGAACGGCTCGACCCACTGGGGCTGGCTCTACATTCGCCAGTTCTGGGTGGCCGAAGGCGAACGGGGCAGGGGGCTCGGACGTCGCCTGCTGTCGGAAGCCGAAGCGAAGGCGCGAGCGCGCGGCTGTGTCGGCGTTTATCTCGACACGTTCAGCCCCGAGGCGACGGCATTTTACGAGCAATGTGGTTTTCTGCGGGTTGGGGCGATCGAGAATTTTCCGCCGGGTCACGCGCGGACGTTCCTGCGCAAGGGGCTGGCTTCTATTCCGCCGGCTTGACGCCCGCCTTCGCGAAGGCCTCGCGCCAGTAAGCGACGTTTTGATCAACGAGAGCCTTCATCTGCTCGGGCGTACCGCCGTCGATGCCGACGAAATCGGCTTTCTCCAGCAGCGCCCGCGTTGAGGGGTCGCGTAGCGCCTTCATCACCGCGTCGTTGAGCTTCGCGATGATGTCGGGCGGCGTCGCGGTGGGAGCGGCGAGACCGAACCAGGTGCCCTGATCGGCGACGCCGGTGTCGACGCCGGCCTCCCGGAAGGTCGGAATTTCGGGCAAGGACGGCAGGCGATGTTCGCCATAGACGCCGAGCACGCGCACGAGGCCGCCCTTGACCTGCGCGGAGGCGGCGGCCTGGCTCACCCAGACCGCCGAGATCTGGCCGCCGATGACATCGTTCAGCGCCAGCGCGACGCCGCGATAAGGCACATGCAGCAAATCAATGCCGGTCGCCTGCGTGAAGGCCAGCGCGCCAAGATAGGGCGGCGTGCCAAGGCCGGACGTGCCGTATTTGATCTCGCCGGGTTTGGCTTTCGCCATGGCGATGAATTCGGCCAGCGTTTTGGCCGGGAAGTCCTTCGTGACCAGCAGACCCATGTAGGAATGCATCAGCGGCGCGATCCATGCGAAGTCCTTCTGGATGTCGTAACCGGGCCTGGCGACCATGTAGGGCGAGACGATGAGGCCGGGATCGACGGTCATGATGGTCAGTCCATCGGGCGCGGCGCGAGCGACGAGCGCGCTGCCGATGGCGGTGGAAGCGCCGGGGCGGTTTTCCAC
>CAISJZ010000266.1 GCA_903885755.1 uncultured Hyphomicrobiales bacterium
CGGATCGATGACATTGCCCTTCGACATCGACATTTTCGCGCCCTTCTCGTCGCGGACGAGGGCGTGGATGTAGATGTCCCTGAAGGGGATTTCCTTCATGAAATGCATGCCCATCATCATCATCCGGGCGACCCAGAAGAAGATGATGTCGAAACCCGTGACGAGCACGGAGGTCGGATAGAAGCGCTTGAGTTCGCTCGTCTCGTCGGGCCAGCCCAGCGTCGAGAAAGGCCACAGGGCCGAGGAGAACCAGGTGTCGAGGACATCCTCGTCGCGCGTCAGCAGCGCGGCTGATTTCTCGGGGTCATCGGCGATTTCGCCAGCCTCGACATCGTCGTAGATTTCGCGCGTCACCGCGTCCGCGAGCGCCTGCGCGATGGCGTCCTCTTCGCTTTCGGCGACATAGACGCCGCCCCAAGCCGAGTACCACGCCGGAATCTGGTGGCCCCACCAGAGCTGGCGCGAGATGCACCAGGGCTGAATGTTATCCAGCCATTCAAAATAGGTCTTCTCCCAGTTCCGCGGGATGAAGCCTGTCTTGCCGTCGCGCACGGCGGCCAGCGCCGGCTGCGCCAGCGTTTTCGCGTCGACGTACCACTGGTCGGTCAGATAGGGCTCGATGACCACGTTGGAGCGGTCGCCGTGCGGCACCTGATGCGTTGTCGGCTCGATCTTCACGCATAGATCGCTTGATTGCAGCGCGCCAATGATCGCCTTGCGCGCGGCGAAGCGGTCCATGCCGTCAAATATGGAGAGATCGTCACGAACGGCGGGCGTTTCTCCGTCGTGATCCCTCAGAAAGGATTCATCGTCGAGGCGAAGCCGACCCTCGATGTCGAGAATATTGATGGGCGTCTGACCGTGCCGCTTGCCGACTTCAAAATCGTTGAAGTCGTGGGCCGGCGTGATCTTGACCGCGCCCGTGCCCTTTTCCGGATCGGCGTAATCGTCGCCGACAATGGGAATCCGCCGCCCGACCAGCGGCAGGATCACATGCTTGCCTATGAGATGTTTCAGCTTCTCGTTCTCGGGATGCACCGCGACCGCGGTGTCGCCAAGCATAGTCTCGGGGCGCGTCGTCGCCACCTGAATGAACGTCGCGAGATCATCAACGTTGTAGTCGACGCCTTCGAGCGGATAATTGAAGTAATAGAGATGCCCGTTGGGATTCCTGTCCAGAATCTTGCCGAGCGCCACGGCGTCGAAGGGTTTTTCGTCGCCCCGCGTCCACTTGTAGGAACCGGTGCATTCGACCTGCACGACTTCGAGGTCGGAGATCGCCGTCAGAAGGTTCGGATCCCAGTTGACGAGGCGCTTGTCCTTGTAGATCAGCCCCTCGCGATAGAGCTGCACGAAGACTTTCAGCACGGCCTTCGACAGGCCCTCGTCCATGGTGAAACGCTCGCGCGACCAGTCGCAGGAGGCGCCAAGACGCTTCAACTGGTTGACGATGGCGCCGCCGGATTCGGCTTTCCATTCCCAGACCCGTTTCAGAAAGGCGTCGCGGCCCATCTCGCGCCGCCCCGGAAGCTGGCGTTCGGCGAGCCGGCGCTCGACGACCATCTGCGTCGCGATGCCCGCATGGTCGGTGCCCGGCTGCCACAGCACGTCCTTGCCGCGCATCCGCTCGAACCGGCACAGGATGTCCTGCAACGTATTGTTGAGCGCGTGCCCCATGTGCAGCGAGCCCGTGACGTTGGGCGGAGGGATCACGATGCAATACGGCGGCGCCCCCGCCCGCTCTGGACGGCCAGCGCGAAAGGCTCCGGCCTCTTCCCAGGCGCGCGCGACGCGCGTCTCCACGGCGGCGGGATCGAATGTCTTTTCCATCATGGCGATATCGGAATCTGCTGGGGCGCGAAGGCTTCGCGCGTTCGCGGCTACAAACAAGACCGATGGACGGGTGTCAATCGCCGGGAACTACGCGGACTTCAGCGTCCGCCGCGCGCGACCCGCTCGATTTCCTGGCGAACCAGCCGCTCGACCATGACCGGCAGATTGTCGTCAAGCCATTGCTTGAGCATCGGGCGCAGCATTTCCCGCGTCGCTTCCTCGATCATGCCCTGATTCTGCAGGACCATTGTCGTGGCGAGCGCGTTGAAGGCCGAACTGACCGAGGCGCCCATTTCCGGCGATAGCAGCGGAGCCGCTTCCTGACGTGGCGCTTCACGAGTCGGGGCCCGTTGCGGAGAAGTCTCGACAGGGGCGGCGGCGCGCGGCGGCGGCGCGGCGCGAACCGGCCGCTCGACAACCGGCGGCGCGACGGGCTCGGAGGCGCGGAATTCGATTTCCTCGCGGCGGGCCGGGGCGGCTCGAGGAAGCTCCACAACCGGCGCCGGTTCGGGCGCGCGGGCGACATGCTCCTCACGGCCGGCCGGAGCCGCCTCGCGTGTGGGCGCGACATCCGCATCGGGGGCAGTCGAACGCGTCAAGGGCAGCATCTGGTCGTCGGCGATGATCCGGCGGATCGACGCCAGAATTTCTTCCATCGACGGCTCATGCGCCCGCTGCTCGGCGGCCGTGGCCTCGGAAATCCGGGTTTGGGTGTTGGGAATGGAATTCATGGCCCCGATGCTTTCGTATTCCCGGCGCCAGCAAGTCGACGCGCGCGATTCGCATTAAAGTCATACTGTGGACTGGCGGCTGTCTGGCCGCAAGACGACCACGCGCGCACTTGTGGATAGCGCGACTATCGCCCGTCCGGCGTGCGGACGCCGTAGACGCTGTCCTTAACCTGATCGAAATGCACGGTGGGATCGTAGGCAGCGACCTTCAGCCCGAGAGCTTCCGCCGAAAGCCTGCCCATCGCCGCCATCAGCGCGTAGGTCTGGACCACCTGATCGCGCTGCGCGCCGACCAGACTGACGCGCGAATTCAGAAGCGTCTGCTGGGCGTTCAGTACGTCGAGGGTCGTGCGCTGCCCGAGCTTGGCTTCCTCGCGCACGCCCGCGAGCGCGATTTCGTTGGCGCGGATTTGCGCCAGATATGAACGAATGTTCGATTTGATTCCAACAAGTTGGCCCCATGAGGTCACGACGCTGGCGCGCACCGCCTCCCGCTGCAAATCGACCTGAAGCCGGGCCTGCCCCAACTGTTCCTTGGCCTGACGAATATTCGCGAAGCTCATGCCGCCGTCATAGAGCGGTATGTTGATTGAACCCACCGCGGAATAGTTCCAGGTGTTTTCGTGTGGAATGCTCTGCACGTCCCAGTTCTGCTGAGCGCTGCCCTGCACCGAAACCGTGGGATAGAGCGCGCCTTCCTGAACCTTGACGTTCAGCTCCGCGGCGTCGGCCGCGTGCAGCGCGGCTTGAATCTGCGGGTGTTCATGCAGCGCGATCTCCAGACCCGCGTCGAGCGATCGCGGCAGCAGCGCGTCCAGCGGCCGGGCCGGTGAAAGATTTCCCGGCGGTTCGCCGATCAACTGGCGATAGACCGCCAGACTTCCCTGCAAATTCGCCAGCGCCGTGGACCGGCCCGCCTGACCCTGCGAAAGCGCCGCCTCGGCCTGGGCGACGTCCGTACGCGTGATTTCGCCGAACTGGAACCGACTCCTGCTCTGGCGCAACTGTTCCTCGAGAACGTGGACGTTGCTGCCGTTCAGTTCAAGCAACGCGGTGTCACGCAGCACGTTCATGTAGGCCGCGGCGGCGGCGTTGAGGATATTGAGTTCGCTCAGACGCGTCTGTTCGCGCGATTGCAGGGCGCCGGCTTCCGCCTGGCGCACGCTGTTGATCGCGCGGTTGCCGTTGTAAAGCGTCTGCGTGACAGTGACGCCAGCGGTACGCGGATAGGTCGTTGTTTTCGCGACCGAGCCAACGCCCGTCGCGCTGACGCTTCCCGGGGTCTCGGTTCTGTTGCGCGAAACGCCAGCGCTCGATGTGGCGGCGACCGTCGGGCGCAATCCGGCGGTCGCGCGCGGAACGTTTTCATCGGCGGCGCGACCGGCCGCCCGCTGCTGACCGAGGTCGGGACTGAATACATAGGCTTTCGCCAGCGCCCCAGAGATGGTTTCCGCGCGCGTGGTTCCGATTGAATTGGCCATCGGCAAGGCCGCCGCGAGGGCAAGCATTGAAGTCCGGACGACCCGTATTGCGGGTCTGGCCTCGCTCGTGGCGCCGATCCACGAGAATGCCCGAACGTCCCAACTCCGCATCATATCCCTCAAGAGCGTCACAGCCCGGCGCAAGCGTCGCGCCGCACAATTATCAAAAACTCGTCACGAAACCCAACGCAAATCGAATCGCGGCGACAAGGTGGCGCACGACTATAGCTTACAGGGAGCGTTGAGGGGTGGCGACAAAAATCAGGCATTGAGCAAACAATGGCGGCTAAATATCGGAAGGCGCATCAATTTTGTTACGGTTGCGGAGAACGATTCTATCTCCCGTCCGGCGTGCGAACCCCGAACACCTTGTCCTTGACCTGATCAAAATGCACGGTCGGATCATATTGCTCGACGCCGAGCCCCAGCCGGGCGGCCGTCAACTGGCCCACGGCCGCCGACAGCGCATAGGAATTGACGACCTGATCGCGCTGCGCGGTGACGAGGCTGGTGCGGGAGTTCAACAACGTCTGCTGTGCGTTGAGCACGTCCAGCGTCGTGCGCTGGCCAACCTTGGCTTCCTCGCGGATGCCGGCGAGCGCTACTTCATTCGCCTTGACGGACGCCTGAAACGACTGGATCGAGGCCTTTGTGTTCTGATAGGCGCCCCAGGCCGAAACGACGGTGGATCGCACGGTCTCGCGTTGCAGATCAGCCTGCAAGCGGGCCTGCCCGAGCTGTTCCTTGGCCTGCCGGACGTTGGCGTAGGTGACGCCGCCGTCGTAAATCGGGACCGAAATCGTCCCGATCGCGGCGGCTTGGTACAGATTGTATTTTGGCGTGTTGGCGGCGTCCATCGATTCGCTGACGCTGCCGGTCACGCTGACGGTCGGATGAAGCGCGCCTTCCTGAACCTTGACGTTGAGCGCCGCGACGTCGACCGCGTGCAGCGCCGCCTGGATAGCGGGATGCTCGGATTGCGAAAGCGTGATCGCCTGATCAAGGCTTTTGGGCAGCAGCGCCTCGATCGCCCGCGCCGGCGACAGGTTGTTCGGCGGCTCGCCGACCAGTTGCCGATATATGCCAAGGGAATTCTGCAGGTTCGACCGCGCCGTGAAGGCGGTCGCCTGGCCCAGCGACAGCGCCGCCTGCGCCTGCGCGACGTCCGTGCGCGTCACCTCGCCGACCTGATATCGGTCGTTGGTCTGCTTCAACTGCTGCTGAAGAACCTGAATGTTGCTTTCATTCAGCTGGAGCAGCGCCGTGTCCCGAAGCACGTTCATGTAGGCCGCGGCCGCGGCGTTCAGGATATTCAACTCCGATAACCGCAACTGCTCGCGCGATTGCAGAACGGTCGATTCAGCGCTTCGAACGCCATTGACGGCGCGATTGCCATTGTAAAGCGTTTGGGTCGCCGCGAGGCTGAAGACCCGCGGAACGGTCAGAAAATTCTCATGCGATTGCAACGTTCCATTGACAAGTTTGCCACCGCTCAACGGGTTCGTGATGATCGTGTTCGCGACCCCGACCGACGTCGTGCCGGTAATCGTCGGGCGAAATGAGCCTGTCGCCTTTGGCACGCCTTCGTCGGCGGCGCGGGTCGCGGCGCGTTGCTGGCCAAGGTCGGGACTGAAGCCGTAGGCCTTGGCCAACGCCCCGGAAATAGTTTCCGCGCTAGCCTCGAATGCGCCGAGACTCCCCAGAATCAATGTGCAAAGCGCGATCCGCGAAATGCGCGCGACCTCGCCGCGGCGCGCGGAAATGCCGACCGGCGGGGAACCAACGGCGCGCGGACGCATCGGCACACTGGAAATCGTCATCGTCACCCACAGCCACCCATAAGCACGACCGCTACTTGAACGGAACGAGCCATCTTTTTTCCCAGCCTATCCGAGGCGCCCCCGGATGCAACCCGACAGCCGCCGTCCCGGTCGGCCGTTGGCATTTCGTCCGAAGGCGCCGCAAAAATGCGACACCCCAGGTCAGAACACAAACGCGGGAGCCGGCATGAAACCCGCGAGCGTCTCCGCCGCGGCGTCGAACAGCCATTTTTCGCCAATGACGTCACTTTGCAGCCGCTCGAACCGCATGGCGCGGGCCGAGCGCCCGCTATGCCCCGGCTCGCGGACCACCGCGACAAGCCGCCCGCCCGGCGCCAACTGCTTGAACAATGACTCGAAACCAGCCTCGACCGCGCCATTGACCAGAATGAAATCGTACGGCGCGCCAGCCTGCCACCCCTGCTCCAGCGGTCCGGTCACGGCGGAGGCCGTTGTCAGGCCGGCGCTCGCGAAAGCCGCCGCCGCGCCAGCGGTGAGGGCCGGATCGCTCTCAAGCGCCGTTACCGTCCCGGCGAGCCCCGCCAGAACCGCGGCTGAGTAGCCAAGCCCGCCGCCAATATCGAGCACCCGGTCGGTGGACTTCAAGCCGGCCCCCTGAAGCATGCGGGCCAGCACCATCGGCGCCAAAAGCGCCCGGTCCGCGGCGCCCGCGCGCACGCGTAGCACGGCGTCGGAATAGACGACATCCTGATTGGCGTCCCCGACGAACTGTTCCCGCGGCGTGGTCTCGAAAGCGACAATGATAGCGGGATCGGTAATTTCGAAGGTGCGCAACTGGCAATCCACCATGGTGCGGCGGAGTACGCTGGCGGACGGCGCGGAAGCTTCGGAGACCTGCATTTTCAAGCCCTGATGGAAGTCGCCGCGTTATAGGCCGGCGGCTTGGGCCTGTCCATGCGGCCCGGCGGCTTGCTCACAGGTCGCCGAGCTTCAGATCGGGACTGTATTCGATGTCCTCGACCTCCTTTGTAATGGCCTGGCCGCAGATCGAGCGTCCCTTGACCGGGTCGAAGGTGAGCGTTGGCGAGCCATAAAGCTGCCAGCCCTTGCTCAGGGCTTCGGTCACGCGGTGGCAGAAGCTCGAATCGTCGACCCCGGTGAGATAGCGGTAAACCGTGATCCTTTGCCGGATCGAAAGCGGCGAATGGGCCATGTTCCTCTCCTATTCCCTGGGAAAATCGATGCCCATCGCGCGATAACGCTCGGGGTCGTCGGCCCAGTTCTCGCGCACCTTCACGAACAGGAACAGATGCGTCTTGCAATCGGCCGCCTCGGCGATTTCCCGCCGCGCCGCCGAACCGATGGATTTCAGCATCTGGCCGCCCTCTCCTATGACGATTTTCTTCTGACTGTCGCGGGCGACGAAAATGGTCTGTTCGATGCGCGCCGAGCCGTTCGGCAATTCCTTCCATTCGTCGGTTTCGACGGTGATGTCGTAGGGCAATTCGTCATGCAGCCGTTCTAGAATTTTCTCGCGCGTGATCTCGGCGGCGAGCGCCCGCAGGGGCGCGTCGGACACCTGATCCTCGGGATAGAGCCAGGGGCCGGGCTGCATCATCGCGGCTAGTTGGTTCAAAAGGTCCTCGACGCCCTCGCCCTTGAGCGCGCTGACCATGAAAGTCGCGACAAAATTGGCCTTGGCGCCAAGCTCCTGGGTCAAGTCCAGAAGTTTCGGCTTCTCGACAAGATCGATCTTGTTGAGAATCAATATCTTGGGCTGCCTGAGCTCACCCATTTTACCAACGATCGTCTCAACCTCGGGCGTCAGGCCGCGACGGGCGTCGACCAGCAGGCAGACCGCGTCCGCATCCCCCGCGCCGCCCCAGGCCGTTGTCACCATCGCCCGGTCCAGCCGCCGGCGCGGCGAAAAGATGCCGGGCGTATCGACGAAGATGATCTGGGATTCGTCCTTGAGCGCGATGCCGCGCACCAGCGCGCGGGTCGTCTGCGCCTTGCGCGAGACGATCGACACCTTCGTTCCGACGAGGGCGTTGAGCAGTGTCGACTTGCCCGCGTTGGGGGCGCCCACGAGCGCGACGAAACCGCATCGCAGGGGCGGCGGGAGATCGCTCATGAACTGGCTTGGGGCTGGGCCCCACGAAATTTGGCTGACACGTGTTCACGCTCCATGAAGGCTTGCGCCGCGGATTGTTCGGCGATTCGTTTCGAGGCGCCCTCCGCCTCGCAGACTGGATATCCCTCGACATCGACGCCGATGACGAAAACCGGCTTGTGGTCGGGACCGCCACGGGAGATTTCCCGATAGACCGGCGGCTTCTTGCCCCGACCCTGCGCCCATTCCTGCAGCGCCGTCTTGGCGTCCCTGGCCGTGCCGGCGACCGCGTCCATGTGCGCTCCGACAGCGCGCCGCACAAGATCGCGCGCCGCGTCCATGCCTCCGTCAAGGAAAACCGCGCCGATGATCGCCTCGCAAGCGTCGCCAAGGATCGGGGTGCGGTCGCGCCCGCCGCCCTTCGCCTCGCCCTGCCCCAGCTTGAGATAGGGGCCGACGTTCCATTCGCGCGCCACGTCGGCGCAGGTTTCCTTGCGCACAAGTTGCGACAGCCGGCGGGAAAGTTCGCCCTCCTCGGCCACGGGAAAGGCCACGTAGAGCATTTCCGCGACAACCAGTCCGAGAACCCGGTCGCCGAGAAATTCAAGCCGCTGATTGCTTTCGACGCGCTTCTTGAGTGAACCGGCGCTGACATGCGTCAGGGCCGTGGCGAGCAGATCCCCACTCCTGAACGCATATCCGAGACGCGCCTCGAATTCCTCGATTCGCGCCGCCGAGGCGGAGGTCTTCGTCAACGCACGGGCTGGAACAAACGGTTCCAGCGGACCGACCACGGCCATTTCCAGAACTGCCAGGCGGCGTCGCCTTCCTCCACGGAGAAGAAGATCACTTCGGCGCGGCCGACAAAATTCTCGAAAGGCACGAAGCCAACGCCGCCCTGCTCGGGCGGGACGCGGGAGTCGGTCGAATTGTCGCGGTTGTCGCCCATCATGAAGTAGTCGCCCTGCGGCACCTCGAACACCTTGGTGTTGTCGAGATAGCCCGTGTCGCCGTCCCGTTCGATGATGAGATGGCGCACCCCGCCCGGCAAGGTCTCGTAATAGGTAGGAACCGGCACGGTCGCGCCATAGGCGTCCGGCGTGCGAATCTTGTCCTTTTCCGGAACTGCCTCGCGCGGCACGAGCTGGCCGTTGATGTAGAGTCGGCCCTCGATCATCTGGATCTTGTCGCCGGGCAGGCCGATGACCCGCTTGATGTAGTCGGTTTCGCCATCGCGCGGCAGCTTGAAGACCGCGATATCGCCGCGCTTGGGCGGCGCGCCCCAGATGCGACCCGAAAACAGATTCGGCGCGAAAGGCATCGAGAACTTCGAATAGCCGTAGGAATATTTGGAGACGAAAAGATAATCGCCGATCAGCAGGGTCGGGATCAGCGAACCCGAGGGAATGTTGAAGGGTTGAAACAGCAAGGTCCTCACCACCAGCGCGATCAGAAGCGCCTGCACGACCACCTTGATCGTCTCGCCAAGCCCGCCCTCTTCCGCGCGCTTCTTGCTCTGCGTCTTGGCGTCGAGCCGTACCGGTTCGGTCATATGAAAACCTCGAAAATCATCACGGCCTCGCCATGACAGCGGCCAACGCGGACATACGCTTGGAAACGGCCTCGCTCGGGATATACAAGCCCCGCCCCAGCCGCGCAAACCGGCGCCAACCAGCCGGATACGATGCGAATATGGCGATCGGACGGCTAGCCCGACGCGGGAATCGCCTCAATGATCACGAAAGCCTGAGCCAGCGGATATTCATCGGTAATGGTCAGATGGATGTGCGCGACCATCCCCGCCGGAATCAATCCGGCCAGATGTTCGGCGGCGCCGCCCGTCAGCGCCATTGTCGGCTGGCCGGAGCGCAGGTTCACCACGCCCATGTCGCGCCAGAAGACGCCGCCGCGCACCCCTGTGCCGAGAGCCTTGGAACAGGCCTCCTTGGCAGCGAATCGCTTGGCGTAGGACGAGGCCCGATCAACGCGCCGGTCCGATTTGGCCTGCTCGATCTCGGTGAAGCAACGCTGCACGAAGCGATCGCCGAACCGCTTCAGCGTATCCTCGACGCGCCTGATGTCGCAGAGGTCGGAGCCGATGCCGATGATCATGCGTGGTCAGCCCGCATGGACGCGGCCTTCGTCCATGGCCACGCGCATCTTGCGAATAGCCTCCCCGAGTCCGATGAAAATCGCCTCGCCGATGAGGAAATGACCGATGTTCAGTTCAACGATCTGCGGCAGACCCGCGATCTTGCGAGCCGTGTCGAAATCGAGCCCGTGACCGGCGTGACACTCGACGCCAATTTGCGCCGCACGCGCCGCGCCGACCCGGATGCGCCCGAATTCGCGATCCGCGCGGTCCAGCTCGCCAAGCTCCAGCGCGTGACACCAGGCGCCCGTATGCAGTTCCACCACCGGGGCGCCAATGGAGCGCGCCGCATCAATGGCGTCGATCGATGGTTCGATGAACAGCGACACCCGAATACCGCCGCGCTTGAGCTCGTCGACGAACGGCACGAGATGATCGTGCCCACCAATGACATCAAGGCCACCCTCGGTCGTACGCTCCGTCCGCTTCTCCGGCACGAGGCAGGCGGCGTGTGGCCTGGTGCGCAGCGCGATGTCGAGCATCTGGTCGGTCGCGGCCATCTCGAAGTTCAGCGGTTTTGAAATCTCTCGCCTGATCCGGGCCATATCGTCGTCGCGGATATGCCGGCGATCCTCGCGCAGATGGGCCGTAATTCCGTCGGCCCCCGCCTCGATCGCCATGAGCGCGGCGCGCACGGGATCGGGCAACGCCCCGCCGCGGGCGTTCCGCACGGTGGCGACATGGTCGATGTTGACGCCAAGGCGCAGCCTCGGCGCGCTCATCGGCGCCTCGGGACGCCAGCAGGCGAAATGTTGACGGGCAATGGTCTCATGGAATCGCGTTCCCGACATCGGTGGTGTCATTTAGGACCGCTGGCGCCGACCGCGCAACCCGGCCTATTCCGCCGCCGCGACAATCTCTCCGGCGCCGATCTGCGCTTCCAGCAGCCGTCGATAGGCGCCGTCCGGCCGCGCCATCAATTCCGCGTGCTTACCATCCTCGATCACGCGACCGGCGTCGAACACCAGAATGCGGTCAAGCCGCTGGATCGTCGAGAGGCGATGGGCGACGACCAGCGTCGTGCGATTGGCGGTCAGGCTTTCGATCGCCGCCCGTATGTAGCGCTCGGACAGGGAGTCGAGGCTCGATGTCGCCTCGTCGAGAATGAGAATGGGCGAATCCGCCAGAATGGCGCGGGCGATGGCGACCCGCTGGCGCTCGCCGCCCGACAGCTTGATGCCGCGCTCGCCGACGAGCGTGTCGTAGCCCTTCGACAGGCCCTCGATGAATTCGGCGGCGTGCGCCAGCCGCGCCGCCCGCGCGATATCCTCTTTCGTCGCGCCTGGCCGACCGTAGGCGATGTTATCGGAGAGCGAACGATGAAACAGGATCGGGTCCTGCGGCACGAGGCCGATCGCCTGTCTGAGTGACGCCTGCGTGACCGAGGAAATATCCTGCCCGTCAATCAGGATCGCGCCATCCCGCACATCGTAGAGCCGCTGGATCAGCTTTACGAAAGTCGACTTGCCCGCGCCCGATGCGCCAACAAGGCCCACCCGCTGTCCGGCGGGAATGTCGATGCTGAAATGCTCGAAGACCGGCTTGCGCGCGGCCTTGTAGGCGAAGGTCACGTCATCGAAGACGATACGGCCGCGGCCGACCGCCAGCGCCGGGGCGCCCGGCGCATCGGCGACATCGGGTTCCGCCTCGCGAAACTCGAGCACGTCATCCATGTCGTTAATCGTGCGCTGCACCTGCCGCAC
>CAISJZ010000267.1 GCA_903885755.1 uncultured Hyphomicrobiales bacterium
CGTTGAGCTTCGATTCGCCAATGATATTCTTGCCCAACTCGACGTTGGTGCCCTCTAGGCGCACGACAAGCGGCACCTTGAGGCCCACCTCGCGGACGGCCGCGATCACGCCTTCTGCGATGACGTCGCACTTCATGATGCCGCCGAAAATGTTGACGAGAATGCCTTTGACGTTCGGGTCGGCGGTGATGATCTTGAACGCCGCCGCGACCTTGTCCTTGGTGGCGCTGCCGCCAACATCGAGGAAGTTCGCCGGCGATTCGCCATAAAGCTTGATGATGTCCATGGTCGCCATCGCCAGTCCGGCGCCGTTCACCATGCAACCGATCGACCCGTCGAGCGTAACGTAGTTGAGATCGAATTTCGACGCCTCGAGCTCCTTCGCATCTTCCTCGGTATCGTCGCGCAGCGCGGCGACGTCGGGATGGCGGTAGAGCGCGTTGTCGTCAAAGGACACCTTGGCGTCGAGGCACTTCAACTGCCCCTGCCGGGTGATGATCAGCGGATTGATCTCCAGCATGGCCATGTCCTTGCCGACAAAGGCCGCGTAAAGCTGGCCAAGAAGCTTTTCAGCCTGCTTGGCGAGATCGCCCTTCAGTCCAAGCGCCGTCGCCACGGTGCGTCCATGGTGCGGCATTACGCCAGTGGCCGGATCGATGGAGAATGTCTTGATCTTTTCAGGCGTCTCGTGAGCGACCTTCTCGATATCAATGCCGCCTTCGGTGGAAACCACGAACGCAACGCGCGAGGTTTCCCGATCAACGAGCGCGGAGAGATAGAACTCCTTCTCGATGTCGGAGCCTTCCTCGATATAGAGCCGATTGACCTGCTTGCCTGCGGGCCCGGTCTGGATCGTCACCAGTGTCTTACCGAGCATCTGCGCGACGTTGGTCTTGACCTCGACGATGGATTTCGAGAGGCGAACGCCGCCCTTCTCCCCCGCTTCCGCTTCCTTGAATTTGCCTTTTCCGCGGCCTCCCGCGTGAATTTGCGATTTGACGACCCAGAGCGGACCGCCGAGTTCCTTCGCTGCGGCTTCCGCATCCCCGACATTGAGGACTGGGATGCCGCGCGACACCGGCGCGCCATACTCCTTGAGAATGGCCTTGGCCTGATACTCATGAATATTCATCGAATTCCCCTTGGGGTCGCGATCAGGCGCGGCGCGGAACCGCCACGCCGCCAGGATCAGGCAAAGGCGGGATTGATTGTCTTGCAGGCGTCGACGAGGGTCTTCACCGAAGCCACCGACTTCGTGAACATTTCCTGTTCCGCCGCGTCGAGAGTGATTTCGACGATCTTTTCAACGCCGTTGGCGCCAATCACGACGGGAACGCCAACATACATGTCCTTCACGCCGTATTGACCAGTGAGATAGGCGGCGCAGGGCAGGACGCGGCGCTTGTCGCGCAGGTAGGATTCGGCCATCGAAATCGCCGACGACGCCGGCGCGTAGAACGCCGAGCCGGTCTTCAGGAGATTGACGATCTCGCCGCCGCCGCCGCGTGTCCGCTTCACGATGGCGTCAATCTTGTCCTGCGTCGTCCAGCCCATCTTGACGAGATCGGGGAGTGGAATGCCCGCGACCGTGGAATAACGGACCGAGGGGACCATGTCGTCGCCGTGGCCGCCAAGAACGAATGCGGTAACGTCCTCGACCGAGACCTTGAATTCATCCGCGAGGAAATAGCGGAACCGGGCCGAGTCGAGCACGCCGGCCATGCCAACAACCTTGTTCGAGGGAAGGCCACACGCCTTTTGCAGCGCCCACACCATCGCATCCAACGGGTTGGTGATGCAGATCACGAACGCGCCCGGAGCATGCTTCTTGATGCCCTGGCCAACCGAGTCCATCACCTTGAGGTTGATACCGAGCAGGTCATCGCGGCTCATGCCGGGTTTGCGCGGCACGCCGGCCGTCACAATGATGACGTCGGATCCCGCGATCGCTTCGTAGTTGCTCGCTCCCTGAAGGTTGCAGTCGAAGCCTTCGACCGGGGCCGCCTCGGCCAGATCGAGCGCCTTGCCCTGCGGGACGCCATCCACGATATCGAACAGAACGACATCGCCGAGCTCCTTCATCCCCGCGAGGAGAGCAAGGGTGCCGCCGATCTGTCCGGCGCCAATCAGGGAAATCTTGTTACGGGCCATGGCTTGACGTCCTTTCGACGATGAATGGAACCAGCCCGCCAAGGGCCAGCAATTCGGCGGTGTCTTTGACTCCGAACGGCTTTTCTTTCAAGTGATGCATTAGTTCAAATATGCGGCAGGGCGATGACGGTGTGCCCACTTTATGAAGGTGTACGAAATAAATGATATAATAACAGATAGATATTCGCTTTTTGATGGGTGTGTTGATAGCGGATAAGTGGATAATTAATTACAAAAAATGTAATTTGTAATATCAGTTATCGTACGCCGCTTGTCAGCGCGCGCCTGACAAGACGCGAGATCCGCTCGAACCTCGCGTCGATTTGGGGTCCGGGGGTAGCCCCATCCATTCGGACGGAAACCGGGTGGATAAATCGGTGCGCTACGTCGAACACGATCGCGACCGCTCGCCTCAGGTCGCCTGGCTCGAAAACGCCGTTGGCCATCCCCTCGTCAATGACCTTCTGCAACTCCGCCTGAAGGCGGTTGCGGTGTCGTCTCGAAATCGCGCGGTCTTCCGCGGCGGCGGCCGCGAAAAGTCCGAAAATATTGGGATCATTCTCCAATTTGCCGCGATAGGCCCTATGAAGGACCGCAAGCATGCGTTCGATCTTGTCATAGGCTGGGTCCGGCGCGTCGGCGATGTCCCGGAGTCCGGCTTCTACCGGCTTCAGCCATTGCTCCGTCACCGCGTCGATCAAGGCTTCCTTGGACGGAAAATACCGATAGACGTTGGCGTGCGACATTCCCGCCGCGCGCGCGATCGACACCACCGTCGTTCGTTCGACGCCGTACAGGCGGACATGGCTTGCCGCCAGATCCAGAATCCGGGAATCCGCTGGAGCGTGGGTCGTCGATTTGGTCATCTTTTCCCACGGAACCGAATCGGATCAACCAAGCGTGGCGTCGAATTCCGTTGCTGGCAATTGGTTTGCCAGTGTCAGGTCTCGACAAGCCCGCTCGTGCTTCCAGACGCGATGGACGCCGGCAACCCGTGTGCGTGTTCCAGATAGTCCCGGGATCGCATTTCAATGAGACGGGACGCCGTACGCTCGAATTCGAAAGCCTCGCGCCCCTCGCCGGCTATGTACAGCCCACCCGGTTCCGCCGCCGCGGAAACGATGACTTTCACATGCAGATCATACAGGGCGTCGATCAGCCAGATAAAACGTCTCGCCTCGTTGCGCTTCCAGAAATCCATGATCGGGATGTGATCGATAACGATTGTGTGGAATTCCCGTGCGATGGCCAGATAGTCCGCGGCCCCATGAGGGTGCTCGCAGAGGTCGGCGAACGCGAATCGCGCCACGCCGTTGGCCGCCACTGGAACATCGATGAATCGTCCACCGAGATCGATTCTCGTCGGCTTTCCCGCCTGGCTTCCGGTCAACGCCCGAAACGCCCGGTCGAGCGCCTGCCGAGCGATGTCATCGTCCGGGGTAAGATAAACGGCGACGCCGCTCCGCTTTTCCAGTCGGAAATCGGTGCGCGACTGCAGCGGCATGACCGTCATCCGCTCGTCGATCATGCGGATGAACGGCAGGAACAACGACCTGTTCAGTCCGCCTTCGTAGAGGCGATCGGGTTCGACATTGGACGTCGCAACCACAACGACGCCGCGCGCGAACAACGCCTGAAACAATCGTCCCAATATCATCGCGTCGGTGATGTCGGTGACGCTGAATTCGTCGAAGCACAGAAGATTCGCCTGCTCGGACAGGACATCGGCCATCGGCCCAATCGGATCGTCGCCTCTGGCGACCCCGATTTTTTTGCGCTGTCGCCATTCATGCACGCGCGCATGCACATCGGCCATGAAGGCATGGAAATGGACCCTCCGCTTGCGCCTGACCGGCGCCGAGCGGAAAAAAAGATCCATCAGCATGGTTTTCCCGCGACCGACCGGGCCCCAGACATAAACGCCGAGGGGTGGCGAGGGTTTGCGGCGCGCGCCAAACAGCCACCCGAGAGAGCCGGACTTCTGTCCGAGCTGGTATTCAGCCAGCTCATCCGCCAGACGGTCAAGCTCGTGGACAACGACTTCCTGGGCCTGGTCGCGTTCGATCACGCCCTCCCGGACCATCGTCATGTAGGAATTTAATATGAGGTTGGGCACGGGGTCCGGATAGGTCGAAAACGCGTCTGAGTAGCGGCAGGAGTCGGGTCGAGGCAAGCGCGTCGCACTGTCATTGGACGGTATCAGGGCATTACCATGTTAAACCAACGGCTTAAGAAATCTTTGCGACTTGCCCATAAAATCACATTGCCGACGATATTGCGATGCACAATATTGGGCGAGCACGGATTCGGTCGCTTGACCCCATTCCGCTCCGCCTTGAGGAGACTTTCGATGGACGTGACGTCAATACGCGACGGTCTGGTCAGACGGCTATGGCCCTCCGACACGACGGGCTTTCGGGATCACCTTTTACGTCTTGATATCGACAGCCGGCATAGCCGTTTTGGCGGGGCGGTTTCCGACGAGTTTCTGATCAATTACGCCGAGCGCTGTTTTGGCATCGACGACGTCATCTATGGCTACGTCGTTGATGGGCGGGTCCGGGGCGCGGGCGAATTGCGCGGCGTCGGCCACAAGCTGCCGCTGGGCTTCGGTGGCGCGGCCGAGGCGGCCTTCAGTGTCGAGAATGGCTGGCGTCGGCAAGGCGTTGGCGCGGAACTCATGGGGCGTATAGTGCGCGCCGCGCGGAACCGACGCGCAGATGCCCTCTATATGAGCTGCCTCGCCAGCAATCAGGCGATGCTCCGTCTGGCGCGCAAGTTTTCCGCCCAGCTCCGCCGCGAGCCCGACGAGGCGCTTGCCATGCTGGAGCCGCGCGGACCGACGCCCGCTTCCGTCTTCGACGAGGCCAGCGAGGACTCGGCGGGGTTCGCCACCGCGATGCTCGATCTGCAGCGGCGCGCCTTCGCGATGCGGCCAGCGGCGCGCTGAGGCGCCGCCCACTGGTCATGATTACGCCTGCCGCGCGATCATCATGTTCTTGATCTGCGCGATGGCCTTGGCGGGGTTCAACCCCTTGGGGCAAGCCTTGGCGCAGTTCATGATCGTGTGGCAGCGATAGAGCCGAAACGGATCCTCGAGATTGTCGAGCCGGTCGCCGG
The DNA here is from genome assembly GCA_903885755.1 of uncultured Hyphomicrobiales bacterium. Taxonomy (GTDB): domain Bacteria; phylum Pseudomonadota; class Alphaproteobacteria; order Rhizobiales; family Beijerinckiaceae; genus Terripilifer. The sequence continues at coordinate 5,272 of CAISJZ010000267.1, forward strand.
TGGCCTCATCGCGCGAATCGATCAGCCAGCGATAGGCCTGCAACAGCGCCGCCGGGCCAAGATAACGATCGCCGTTCCACCAGTAGCTTGGGCAGGACGTGGAGCAGCAGGCGCACAGGATGCACTCATAGAGCCCATCGAGCTTCACCCGGTCCGCGTGCGACTGCAGCCATTCCTTCTCGGGCTTTGGCGTATCGGTCTTGAGCCAGGGCTCGATTGAGGCATGCTGGGCGTAGAAGCGCGTGAGATCGGGCACGAGATCCTTCACCACCGGCATGTGCGGCAGGGGATAGATCTTGATGACGCTCTTGATGGAAACCATGTCCTTCGTGCAGGCGAGCGTGTTCGTGCCATCGATGTTCATGGCGCAGGACCCGCAAATGCCCTCGCGGCATGAACGGCGGAAGGTCAGCGTCGGGTCGATCCTGTTCTTGATCCACAGCAGCGCATCGAGAACCATTGGGCCGCAATCGGACATATCGACATAGTAGGTATCGATGCGCGGATTGGCGTCATCGTCCGGATTCCAGCGGTAAATGCGGAATTCCCGCACGTTCGTCGCCTTGTCCGGACGCGGCCAGGTCTTGCCGACCGTCGGTCGGGAATTCTTGGGCAGTGCGAGTTCGACCATGATGTCGCTTCCATGGAATCCGCGGATACGCGGGATCGATTGAACCGGGCCTTCCGAAGTCCGCGCCTAGTAAACGCGCGCCTTCGGCTCGATGTAGCTGATGTCGTTCGTCATCGTGTAGGTGTGAACCGGGCGGAAATCGATGGTGATTTTCCGGTTTGCGTCGTCGGCCCACGCCAGCGTGTGCTTCATCCATTCCTTGTCGTCACGGTTCGGATAATCCTCGCGCGCGTGCGCGCCGCGGCTTTCCTTGCGCTCAACCGCCGAGTCCATCGTGGTCACGGCCTGAACAATGAGGTTGTCGAACTCCAGCGTCTCGATGAGATCGGAATTCCAGACCATCGAGCGATCGGTGATGGCGATATCGCCGACGCCGTCCCAGACTTCGTGGATAAGCTTCGAGCCCTCTTCGAGCACCTCGCCGGTGCGGAACACCGCGCAGTTGTTCTGCATGGTCATCTGCATCTTGTGACGTAGTTGCGCGGTCGGCGTGCCGCCCTTTGACCAGCGGAATTTGTCGAGGCGCGAAAGAGCGAGATCAGCCGAGTCCTTCGGCAGATCGGCCTGCTTCTCGCCTGGCTTGACGAGCTCCGCGGCGCGAAGCCCTGCGGCGCGGCCAAACACCACCAGATCGATCAGCGAATTCGAGCCAAGGCGATTGGCGCCATGGATGGACACGCAGGCCGCCTCGCCCAGCGCCATCAGGCCCGGCACGATGTAATCGGGATCGCCGTTCTTCTTGGTCAGCACCTCGCCATGATAATTCGTGGGAATGCCGCCCATATTGTAATGCACGGTCGGAAGAACCGGGATGGGCTCCTTCGTCACGTCGACGCCGGCGAAAATGCGCGCGCTTTCCGAAATGCCCGGCAGGCGCTCGTGCAGGATAGCGGGATCAAGATGATCGAGATGCAGATAGATGTGGTCCTTGTTCTTGCCGACGCCGCGACCCTCGCGAATTTCGATGGTCATGGCGCGTGAAACCACGTCCCGCGAGGCAAGATCCTTGGCCGACGGCGCATAGCGCTCCATGAAACGCTCGCCGAGACTGTTGGTGACATACCCGCCTTCGCCGCGGGCGCCTTCGGTGATGAGGCAGCCTGAACCATAAATGCCCGTTGGGTGGAACTGAACAAATTCCATGTCTTCAAGCGGCAGCCCGGCGCGAAGAACCATGGCGTTGCCGTCACCCGTGCAGGTATGCGCCGAGGTCGCGGAAAAATAGGCGCGACCGTAACCGCCGGTCGCCAGAATGGTCAGGTTGGAACGGAAACGGTGGATTGTGCCATCGTCCATCTTGATGCAGACCACGCCGCGACACCGGCCTTCGCTATCCATGATCAGATCGATGGCGAAATACTCGATGAAGAACTCCGTGTTGTTCTTCAGCGCCTGTCCATAGAGCGTATGCAGAATGGCGTGTCCGGTGCGGTCGGCGGCCGCGCAAGTGCGCTGCGCCGTCCCCTTCCCGTAATCCGTCGTCATGCCGCCGAACGGGCGTTGATAGATCTTGCCTTCTTCCGTACGCGAGAAGGGAACGCCCCAATGCTCGAGCTCGTAAACCGCGGCAGGCGCGTTGCGGCACAGATATTCAATCGAGTCCTGATCGCCAAGCCAGTCGGAACCCTTGACCGTGTCGTACATGTGCCAGCGCCAGTCGTCGGCGCCCATGTTGCCGAGCGCCGCCGAAATGCCGCCTTGCGCGGCCACCGTGTGGGAACGTGTCGGAAATACCTTGGAAATACAGGCTGTTCGCAAGCCAGCCTGCGAACAGCCAACCGTCGCGCGCAAACCCGCGCCGCCGGCGCCGACCACCACCACGTCGAAGGTGTGATCGGTGATCGGATAGGCCTGGCCGCCGTTCGCGGTTCCAGTCGTGTTCGCCATGGTCGTGATCCCGTTCGCGGATTAAACGAAGCCGATGCGCAGGGTCGCGTAAATGCACGCCAGCCCGACCGCATAGCAGAAGAATTCATTCGCCAGCAGCGCCCACGTTTTCGCGTGCTCGCCATGAACGTAATCCTCGATGATGACCTTCATCCCGAGTTTCATGTGATAGACGCCAGTCCCAACAAACAGCAGCATGAGGATGGCGGGAATAACGCCGCTCATGGTGTCTCGGGCCGCCTTGTAATCCCTGCCGACGAGGCTCAGGACCAGCCAGACAAAGCCAATCGTCAGCGGCACGAGAGCGGCGGACGTCGCCCGCATGCGCCACATATCGCGCGTCCCCGAGCGGGCAGAACCGAGATAACGGACGCGGGACAGGGGCGTCTGAATGGAATTCTGGTTGTTCGACATGCGCGGCCCCTTCGTCAGCGAACCATGTAGGCGATGATCCAGACAAGAATCGTCAAAACGATTCCGCCGCCAAGCGTCGCCTGCGCGAGATATTCGCGTTGCGGGTGCTCCATCCCGTAGCCGGCTTCCCAGACGAAATGTCGCAGCCCGCCGAGCAGGTGATGAAACAGCGCCCAGGTGAACCCGAACAGGATCAGGCGACCCAGAAACGAACTCATGAACCCGTTGGCGACCGCGAAGGCATTGGCGTCCATCGACAGGGCGATCAGCCACCAGGCCAGAAGCAGCGTTCCGACATAGAGCGCGCCGCCGGTGATACGGTGGGCGATCGACATCATCATCGTCAGCATCGGCGAATAGATTTGCAGATGCGGCGAAAGCGGCCGGCGTGACTCTGGGCTGCCGGAGACGGAATTGGCCATCGGGTCGACCTCGTTGGGGAGACGCTGCGCTTCACTAATGGAAGAGAGTGAAACGCGCAACGCTTCAGCCATAAACCTTTGGCGGCATCGATAAGCTCCCAGCCAGACTGGCGAAAATCCGCTAGCGGCCCGTCGCCGCCATCGTCAGCTTGATCGCGTCGTCGGAAGCCCAGTCGGCTGGACCCGGCATGGCGCCGAGTTCGCACCCCCTGGCGTCCAGCAGAATGGAGGTGGGCAGCCCGACAACCTTGCCCGCCTTTTTCAGGGTCTGGAATACGTCAGCGCTGGGATCGGAGTAAAAAGCGAGGGATTTGACGCCAACTTCATCAAGGAAGGCGCGCCGCCGCTCGAGCCGGGTCGTGTCGATATTGATGGCCACGACCTCGAAGTCCGCCCCGCCGAGTCTTGACTGCAATCGATCAAGCGAGGGCATTTCCTCCCGGCACGGGACGCACCAAGTGGCCCAAAGATTCAGCAGGATGGTCTTGCCGCGAAAGGCCGCGAGGCTGGATTTTTGGCCGTCGGGACCGACAAAGGCGATTTCGGTCGCTGGCCGGGGCGTTCGCGCGACCGCCAGCGCGGCCACCTCGCCGCGCGCCAGTGGGGCAATGCGGTTGGCTATTTCGCGAGCCGGGACACATTCGGGACTGGCGGCTTCCTTGCCGCCCATGCCGAACCCGTATAGGACCGCCACGCTCGCGAGCGCGGCCAGGATGAGAACGAGGCCGCCACGCCGCGCGACGGTTGAGCGAACGGGCATCGTTTTTTCTTCGACGTCTGTCATGTCGAACACGCACCTCGGGGACGACCCATGAGCAACAAAATGTGGGGCGGTCGGTTCGCGACCGGCCCGGACGCCATCATGGAGGAAATCAACGCGTCCATTGGTTTTGACTACCGGTTGGCGGCTCAGGACATACGCGGCTCCAAGGCGCATGTCGCCATGCTCGCCGAAACCGGGATCGTGACGCCAGAGAACGCGACCGCCATCGACAAGGGTCTAGATCAGGTCCTCCGGGAAATCGAGAGCGGCTCCTTCACGTTCTCGCGCGCGCTCGAGGACATTCATATGAATGTCGAATCCCGGCTTGCCGAAATTGTCGGGCCAGATGCTGGACGCCTGCACACCGCGCGGAGCCGAAACGATCAGGTCGCGCTCGATTTTCGCCTGTGGATCCGAGACACGATCGACCAACTGGATGTCCAGATTCGCGACCTCCAGAAAGCTCTGGTCGACAAGGCGCTTGTTCACGCGGGCGACGTGATGCCCGGCTTCACGCATCTCCAGTCGGCCCAGCCCGTCACCTTCGGCCATCACCTGATGGCCTACGTGGAAATGCTGGCCCGCGATCGCGGCCGGTTCGCCGATTCGCGGCGGCGGCTCAATGAATGTCCGCTCGGCGCCGCGGCGCTTGCCGGCACCTCCTTCCCGATCAATCGGGAGCGCACCTCGGCCGCGCTGGGCTTCGACCGGCCAACCGCCAATTCGCTCGACAGCGTGTCCGACCGGGATTTCGTGCTTGAAACACTGTCGGCGGCGGCGATTTGCGCCACCCATCTTTCCCGATTCGCCGAGGAAATCGTGCTCTGGGCGACTCCACAATTCGGCTTTGTCCGGCTCTCGGACGGTTTCACCACGGGGTCGTCGATCATGCCCCAAAAGCGAAACCCTGACGCCGCCGAACTCGTGCGCGGCAAATCCGGCCGCGTCATAGGCGCCCTGACCGGGCTGCTTATTGTCATGAAGGGCCTGCCTCTGGCCTATTCCAAGGACATGCAGGAAGACAAGGAAGGCGCCTTCGACGCGCTTCACACCTTGTCGCTCTGTCTTGCCGCCATGGCCGGCATGGTCCGTGACTTCCAGCCAGATCTCAAGCGTATGAAAGCCGCAGCCGGCGCTGGATTTGCCACCGCGACGGACCTGGCGGACTGGCTGGTTCGGGAACTTGGCCTTCCCTTTCGGCAAGCCCACCACGTCACGGGCTCGCTCGTCAAAATGGCCTCGGACCGGAAAGTCGGGCTGGAAAAGCTTTCATTGGCCGACATGCGAATCGTCGAGCCGCGCATTACCGACGCCGTTTTCGGCGTGCTCGGTGTCGAAAAGTCCGTCAAAAGCCGAAAATCCCTCGGCGGAACCGCGCCAGCCAATGTACGCGCCCAGGCACGGCGCTGGCTGACCCGGTTGGAGAAAGAACATCGCTCGATCACGGGTTCCCGTTAAGGGGACATGCGATATACTGCGGGACCCGAGGAGAAGCTGTCTTGCCGCCTTACACCTCCATGCGATGCGCCCTGCTGGCCGCCTGTGCCGCGGCTTTGATGCTGTCGGCGTGCGGTCGCCGCGGCCCGCTTGATCGCCCGACGGACACCGGGCTTGTCGCAACTCCGTCTCAGCCGACCGATAACGCGGGGAAAGCTACGGACGCCGCGACAGGCGCGGGCGCGCGAAATGTCGTCGCGCCCAAAGGCCCGTTCATTCTCGATCCGCTGCTTTGATCCCAGCGTATCTCCAGAGTCGCCATGAACCATTTTGAGTATCGGAACGGCGCGATGTGCGCCGAGGACGTCGACATCAGCGGCATTGCCGCGGAGATCGGCACGCCGTTCTATTGCTATTCCACCGCGACCTTGACGCGACATTACAAGGTCTTCGCCGACGCTTTCGCCGATGTGGACGCGCTGGTTTGCTACGCGATGAAGGCTAATTCCAATCAGGCCATTCTGAAGACGCTCGCAAAGCTGGGCGCCGGGATGGACGTGGTCTCCGAAGGCGAACTGCGGCGCGCCCGGGCGGCTGGCGTCCCCGGGTCGCGGATCACTTTTTCCGGCGTTGGCAAGACCGCGCGCGAAATCGCGCTCGGCCTTGATGAAGACATCCTGTGCTTCAATGTTGAATCCGAACCTGAATTGCGGACGATTTCCACCATCGCCCATGGCAAGGGCGCGAAGGCGCGCATTTCCCTGCGGGTGAATCCGGACGTCGATGCGCGCACCCATGCCAAGATTTCAACCGGCAAGTCGGAAAACAAGTTTGGCATTCCGATTTCCCGCGCCCGCGAGGTTTACGCGGAGGCGGCCGCTTTGCCGGGGATCCAGATCACCGGCGTCGACATGCACATCGGCTCCCAGATCACGGACCTGCGGCCATTCGACGAAGCCTTCGCACTGCTCGCGGAATTTGTCGGGCTGCTCCGCTCGGACGGCCATGCGATCGATCATGTCGATCTCGGCGGCGGGCTGGGGATTCCCTACCGGGAAAGCGAGGACCCGGATTCCTATCATCCCGACAGATACGCGCGCATCGTCAAGGCGCACGCGAAAAGCCTCGATTGCAAGCTCGTCTTCGAGCCGGGCCGTCTGATTGTAGGGAATGCCGGAATCCTCGTAACCAGCGTGATTTACGTCAAGCGGGGCGAAGCCAAATCATTCGTCATCGTCGACGCGGCGATGAACGATTTGATTCGCCCAACGCTTTACGATGCCCACCACGACGTGAAGCCGGTCAGGCAGACCCGTGCAGGCGGCAAGAGGATCGTCGCCGATATTGTCGGCCCGGTCTGCGAGACCGGAGATTACATTGCGCTGGCGCGGGAAATGGCGGAGCCCGCGCCCGGCGATCTGCTCGCCGTCATGACCGCGGGCGCCTATGGCGCGGTCCAAGCCGGGACCTACAACTCCCGGCTTCTGATTCCCGAGGCGATGGTTGACGGCGATCGCTGGGCGATCATTCGGCCGAGACAGTCTTTCGACGATCTGATCGGCCTTGATCGCGTTCCCGACTGGTTGCCCTGATCTCGTTGTCGCCGCAATCCGGCGTCAACCATCACGAAAACTCGACTGGCAAGCAGCCTTTCCCATGATAGGCTTCTTGCTGGCCACAGGAGAGCCGGTTGACGGAGTATCCGATTTCGACCCGGAGCGCCGCGAAGGAGCGGTTGGACAGACTTGTGTCCAGAGCGGGCCTCGCGATCGGCTGGGAACGCGTCTGGCCCAGTTTCGTCATAACCCTGACGATTGCCGGGTTTTTTCTGGCCGTTTCATTTCTTGGCCTGTGGCTCGAGCTTCCGCGCTGGGGCCGTATTGCCGGTGTGATCGCATTCGGCATCGCCATCGCTGTTTCGCTGGCGCGCCTCGCGGCGCTCCGGGTTCCCGCCCGCGCCGAGCGTCTCGGTCGCCTCGACAGGGATTCCGGACTGGCGCATCGACCGGCGACGAGCCTGGACGACAGCCTCGCCAACGGTGACAACGATCCCGCCACGGCGGCGCTTTGGGACTTGCATCGCAAACGCGCCGAAATTGCCGCGGCGAAACTGTCAGTGGCCTCTCCGTCGCCACGCATGGTCGATCGCGACCGCTACGCCATCCGCGCTGGCGCGATCGTCGCGCTTGTCGCCACCGGATTTATCGCCGGACCGGAAAAATACGCCCGCGTTCTCGCGGCCTTCGACTGGCGCACGCCGGGCGCACTCTCGCAGGGCTATCGGCTCGACGCCTGGATCGATCCACCCGCCTACACCGGCCGCCCACCGATAGTTCTCAACCTGCGCGATGAGACCGGAGCGCTCTCGAAGAGCGCGGCCCGCGCTTTTTCGGCGCCCGTCGGCTCGAATATCATTGTGCGATCATCCGAGGGCGCGAATGTCAGCGCCGAGGGCGATGGCGGACTCCAGCCCGTCAAGACCGACGAAGCGGCCGGAGATGGCGCGCGACCCGCGCGGCCTGTCGCCGGCAAATCGACGGAGCAGGAAGTCCGGCTGGTTCTGCGGGCCGATGGCCATCTGATCATCAAACGCTTCGGATCGACGATCGCCAATTTCGCGCTGACGTCGATTCCCGACAGGCCTCCCGTCATCACGCTCAAGGGCGACCCGAAACCAAATACGCGAGGCTCGCTGACCCTCGGCTACAAGATCGAGGATGATTACGGCGTGATCGGCGCCGAGGCCCTTTTCCGCAAGCCTATTGTCGCGGGACGGCCGGTGACGGGCCGATCCCTCGTCGAACCGCCCAAGATGCCGCTGGCGCTTCCCTCGGGACCTGGCGGCCTCGGCGAGGCCGAAACCACCGCCGATCTGTCCGAGCACGCCTGGGCCGGCGCTCGCGTGACGATGACTCTTTCGGCCAAGGATGAAGGCGGCAATGAAGGTCGAAGCGAGCCAATCCAGATCACTCTCCCTCAACGGACATTCACCAAGCCGCTCGCCAAGGCGCTCGTCGAACAGCGCCGCAACCTCGTGCTCGCGCCCGATGACCGCGCGCGGGTAAGCACGGCGATCGACGCGCTGATGATTGCGCCGGAGAAATTCCACACCACGCCGGCCATCTGGCTTGGCTTTCGCACGATCTCGACGCGTCTCGCGCACGCGAGAACCGACGCGGCACTTCTCGATGTCGCCGATTTCATGTGGCAAATGGCGCTGCGGATCGAAAATGGCAATCTGTCGGAAGCCGAGCGCGATCTTCGCTCCGCCGAACAGCAGTTGCGCGACGCCATCCAGAGGGGCGCGTCCGAGCAGGAAATCCAGAAGCTCATGGATCAACTGCGCGCCGCGCTCGACAAATACCTCAACGAAATGGCGCGCCGGGACCAGAACGATCAGGACGGGCAACAGAACGCCCAGACCGATCCAAATGCTCGCTCGATCACGCGTCAGGATCTGCAATCCATGCTCGACCGGATGCAGGACATGATGAAGAACGGCAACATGGCCGACGCGCAACGAATGCTCGACCAGTTGCAGAACATGATGGAAAATCTCCAGACCGCGCGCCGTCCGAGCCGTCCCGATCCCATGGCGCGCGAAATGAATCGCGCCCTTGACGAACTGGACCAGATGACGCGCGAGGAACAGGATCTGCGCGACAAGACGTTCCGGCGCGATCAGAGCCAGCGGCAAGGCCAGAAGGCGCGGCCGGATCGCCCGCAGGGCCAGCGCCAACCCGGACAGAACCAGAAAGGCCAGCGCGGCCAGCAGCCAGACGAACAGGCCGATTCAGGCGAGGACGGCGACGACAATCAACAATCGGCCGACAATGGCGAGGGCGATCAACAATCGTTGCAGCAACGCCAGGAGGCCCTGCACAAGCGCCTCGACGAGTTGCAAAAACGCATGCAGCAGTTTGGCATGGACGGCAAGGAAGGTCTCGACGACGCGGGCAAGGCCATGCGCGAGGCCGAGGATCAGCTTGGAAAAGGCGAGCAGGGCCGCGGCAAGGCCGTCGACGCCGAGGGCCGGGCCATCGAAGCCCTGCGCAAGGGCGCGCGGCAGCTTGCCCAGCAGATGCAGCAGCAGGGCCAGCAAGTTGGCGAGCAAGGCGGCCCCGGCGACCCGAACGGCCCGATGCGGCAGGGTCGAAACAATCCGAATGCCGATCCGCTCGGGCGCGACTCGCACGACAAGCGCGATCTCAACACACAACGTTACGATCCGCTTGGCGTCCCCCTGGCCCAGCGCGCCCAGCGCGTTCTCGAGGAATTGCGCAAACGTCTTGGCGACCCGACCCGCCCGCGCGAGGAACTCGACTATCTCGAGCGCCTGCTGAAGCGCTATTGATCGCCGTCGTCTTGCCCGGACCACCCGCGCGGTCTAGTGAGTTTCCAAAGCGGGCCTGTTACATCCTCAAGGGTTTCACCGAATGCCGGCAACCTCGAATCTTCTCGTCGCCATCGCTGTTGGCGCGGTGTTTGTCGTGCTTCTGCTGGGACTTGGGAACATGCTGCGCGGCGGCAGCCCCAATCTCTCGCAAAAGCTCATGCGCTGGCGCGTCGGTCTGCAATTCGTCGCGATCCTGTTGATCGTCGGAGTCCTCTGGTTCAGGAAGTAGACCGCAATGGTTCTGCTCAATCGCATCTACACGCGCGGCGGCGACACGGGCGACACCTCGCTCGGTGATGGCCAGCGCCGGCCAAAATTCGATCTTCGCGTTGAAGCCTTTGGCACGGTGGATGAAGCCAATTGCGCCATCGGCGTCGCGCGTCTGTCGACGGGCAAGGACGCCCCGGATCTCGACGCGATTCTGGCCCGAGTCCAGAATGACCTGTTCGATCTCGGCGCGGATCTGTGCACACCCGATACCGGAAGGAAGCTCGACTTCGAACCATTGCGGATCATCCAGACCCAGGTGGATCGGCTGGAATGCGAAATCGACGCGCTTAACGCCAAACTATCGCCGCTCCGATCCTTCGTGCTGCCCGGTGGTTCGCCAACAGCGGCGGCGCTGCACGTCGCGCGCACGGTCACCCGACGAGCCGAAAGGCTGATCGTGGAATTGTCGCGTCAACCCGAAGAAAAGGTTGGAAACCACGCGATCCGCTATATCAACCGCCTGTCGGACCTGCTCTTCGTCGCCTCGCGCCACGCCAATCGCGATGGCGCGGACGACGTTCTCTGGACGCCTGGCCTGACTCGTTGACACCCAAGCCATCGACGACGCAACCTACGCGGTCTCCGCCGGTGACCCCACGATGTTTCTGCCCTTGCATGATGGCGCGCCGATGCGGTTTCTGCGCCGGCCCATCGTCAATTTTGCGCTGATTGGTCTGAACGTCCTCGTGTTCCTGCTGATGTCCGCGGGAGTGCTGGGCGATACGGAACGGATTGATCTCGCATTGGGCACGATTCCGGCGGTGTTGTTCGATCATTCGACCCTCGCCAAGGGCCTCGCGATTGTACCCGAACCGCTGACGCTCCTGACCAGCCCGTTCATCCATGGAAGCTTCGGCCATATCGCCGGCAACATGCTGTTCCTCTGGGTTTTCGGCGACAACGTCGAGGATGCGATGGGCTCCCTGCGCTACCTCGGATTTTATTTCGCCTGCGGCGTCGCCGGGGCGCTTGCCTTCTGCCTCGCCGATCCGACGTCCCAGGCGCCTCTGATCGGCGCGTCGGGCGCGATTTCCGGCGTGGTCGTGGCCTACCTGATTCTTTATCCCCGCATTCGCGTCCTCGGACTGGTGCTGAACATCATTCCTCTTCGCGTGCCAGCGATCTGGTGCCTCGGCGGATGGATCGCGCTACAGGTCGTATCGGCGCTGACGACGGAGCATTCCGAAGTTGGATTCTGGGCGCATGTGGGCGGCGTTGTCTGCGGCGCGGCGCTGACGCCGCTTCTGCATCGGGCGGCCGCGCCCCTGTTCAGTCAACGCAGGGCCTGAGGTTCGCGGAAGCCCTTCCTTGGTCGCGTTGACTCGACTGGGGGTGGGATTTACCAGACTCTTGTCTCGCCGCCCCCAAGAGGAGCCGTTGGCAATGAAAATTCTCGTCCCCGTGAAACGGGTGGTCGATTACAACGTGAAGGTTCGCGTCAAGGCCGATGGTTCGGGCGTTGAGCTCGCCAACGTGAAGATGTCGATGAACCCTTTCGACGAAATCGCCGTCGAGGAGGCGCTGCGCCTGAAGGAGGCCGGCAAGGCCTCGGAGGTCGTGATCGTGTCAATCGGTCCGGCGCAGGCGGCCGAAACCATTCGCACGGGCCTCGCCATGGGCGCCGATCGCGGCATTCTCGTCAAGATCGATGGAACGATCGAACCGCTCGCGGTCGCCAAGATCATCAAGGCCATCGCCGAAGCGGAGGCGCCTGGTCTCGTCATTCTTGGCAAGCAGGCCATCGACGATGATTGCAACCAGACCGGACAGATGCTGTCGGCGCTCCTCGGCTGGGGTCAGGCGACCTTTGCGTCGAAAGTGGTCGTGGGCGACGGATCGGTTGATGTGACCCGCGAGATCGACGGCGGGTTACAGACGATCACGATCCGCACGCCGGCTGTAATCACAACCGATCTGCGCCTGAACGAGCCGCGCTATGCCTCGCTGCCCAACATCATGAAGGCCAAGAAGAAACCCATCGACGAAAAGAGCCCCGCAGATTACGGGGTCGATGCGACCCCAAGGCTCAGTGTCTTGAAAACCAGTGAACCGCCAGCCCGCAAGGGCGGCGTCAAGGTCGGCTCGGTCGCTGAACTCGTTTCAAAACTCAGAAATGAAGCGGGAGTCCTGTCATGACCACCTTGCTCATCGCCGACATCGCCAAGGGGAAACTGGGCGATGCTATTCCAAAAGCGCTGACCGCCGCCAGGGAGTTAGGCGCGCCTGTTCACATTCTCGTGGCCGGCGAAGGCGTTCGCGACGCCGCCGAGGCCGCTTCAAAGCTGGATGGCGTCGAAAAGGTTCTTCTGGCGGAAAGCCCGATCTACGCCCATCAACTGGCCGAACCCCTCGCGGCGCTGATTGTCGGACTGGCGGGGAACTATTCCGCGATTGTGTCCAGCGCGACCTCGGCGGCCAAGAACGTCATGCCGCGCGTCGCCGCCCTGCTCGACGTCATGCAAATCTCCGAAATCATCAAGGTCGTCTCGCCCGATACGTTCGAACGGCCGATTTACGCCGGCAACGCCATTCAGACGGTCCAGTCGAGCGACGCGAAAAAAGTCATCACGGTCCGGGTGACGGCATTCGCCGCGACGGCCGCCGGGGCATCCGCGCCAATCGAGCCGGTTATGGCGGCCAGCGATCCCGGTGTTTCTTCCTTCAAGGAAGAGGCCATCGCGAAGATGGACCGACCAGAACTCACAGCCGCCAAAATTATCATTTCCGGCGGTCGCGCGATGCAGAACGCCGAGAACTTCAAGACCTACATAGAGCCAATCGCGGACAAGCTCGGCGCGGCCATGGGCGCTTCCCGGGCCGCGGTGGACGCCGGCTACGCTCCCAATGACTGGCAAGTCGGCCAGACCGGCAAGGTCGTCGCGCCGGAACTTTATATCGCCGTTGGCATTTCCGGGGCCATCCAGCACCTGGCCGGCATGAAGGACTCAAAGGTCATAGTCGCCATTAACAAGGACGAGGAAGCCCCGATCTTCCAGGTCGCCGACTACGGCTTGGTCGCCGACCTGTTCAAGGCCTTGCCAGAACTCGACGCCGAACTGGCAAAGCCGCGTGGCGGCTAAATCTCTGGACGCGCCGGACGCATGTCGTATGATCGCCCGTAGCGGCAGTCGCGGGATCAGTTAAAGAATGACCTTCCAGATCAACAAAATCGGCATCGTCGGCGCGGGCCAGATGGGAACCGGCATTGCACAGGTATGCGCCCTGGCCGGATTCGAGGTTCGCCTGAACGATTTGTCCCCGGACCGCATTGTCGCGGCACTGGCGACAGTCGATGGAGCGATCGCTCGCGATATCGCCAAGGGCGCGGTCAAGGAAGAGGAGCGCAAACCGGCGCTGGCGCGCATCAAGGCGGCGCCGGAATTTGAAAACCTCGCGGATTGCGATCTGGTCATCGAAGCGGCCTCCGAAAATGAAGAGGTCAAGCGCAAGATTTTCACGCGCCTCTGCCCGGTCCTCAAACCCGAGGCCTTTATCGGCTCCAACACGTCTTCGATTTCGATCACGCGTCTGGCCTCGACGACCAATCGTCCGGAGCGTTTCATCGGGATTCACTTCATGAATCCCGTGTCCCGCATGCAGCTGGTCGAGCTGATTCGCGGCATCGCCACCGAAGACGCAACATTCGAGGCCGCGAAGGAATTTATCGGACGCCTCGGCAAGACATCGACCGTGTCGGAGGATTTTCCCGCCTTCATCGTCAATCGCATCCTGCTGCCGATGATCAACGAGGCGATCTACACGCTTTATGAGGGCGTCGGCACGGTGGAGGCGATTGATACGGCCATGCGCCTGGGCGCCAATCATCCCATGGGACCCCTGCAACTCGCTGATTTTATTGGTCTTGATACGTGCCTTTCGGTCATGCAAGTCCTGCATGAAGGCCTTGCCGACTCAAAATACAGACCCTGCCCGCTGCTCGTGAAATACGTCGAGGCGGGCTGGCTTGGCCGCAAGACACAGCGCGGCTTCTACGACTACAGAAGCGGCACGCCCGTTCCGACTCGCTAGGCGGCCACGCCCCCGCGTCACTTTTTCGTCTCGTTCAGGCTTCACAAGTCTGTCGCGTCCCATATAGATTATGGGCGTGGCTCTGATTTGGTCGGAGCGGAAGACGAACGAGGTGTCGCGGATTGACCCTTCACGTCCAGCCACCGGTGTCGCCGGAAGCTTGTCCGGCGCTTGTGCTTAACGCCGATTTCCGGCCGCTGAGCTACTACCCGCTGTCTCTTTGGTCATGGCAGGATTCGATCAAGGCGGTCTTCCTTGATCGTGTGAACATCGTCTCGGAATACGACAAATGCGTTCGAAGCCCGACCTTCGAAATGCGTTTGCCCTCGGTGGTTTCGCTCAAGACCTACATCAAGCCCTCGCGGCACCCCGCCTTCACCCGATTCAATGTTTTCCTGCGCGACCGCTTCGCCTGCCAGTATTGCGGTTCGCGCGAGGAGTTGACCTTCGACCATGTGGTCCCGCGCTCAAAAGGTGGCACCACCACTTGGGAAAACGTCGTCGCGGCTTGCTCGCCGTGTAACTTGCGCAAGGCGGACCTCCTGCCCCGGGAAGCCAGGATGTTCCCGCTGTGCGAACCTTTCCAGCCGACGGTTGTCGATCTTCACCGGAACGGGCGCCTGTTTCCACCGAACTATCTGCACGATAGCTGGCTGGATTATCTCTACTGGGATTCGCCCCTGGAGCCCTGACGGCGCGTATGTTTACGCCGACAGCGACGCCGCCGCGCCAACGCCACACGTATCAAGAGGAAAGCTGGCTTCCTCGATGTAGGGACCGCCACCCACTGAATCGCGCGAGGAATATAGAACGAACCGGTCCGCGACGAAGGCGTGCGGGATAGCGCGGGCGCGTGACGAGAGATAGTCCGCCACCGCCTCGGCCGACGCCCCGCGCAGTCGCGCCAGCGTGACGTGGGGCCTATATTTTCGGGTTTCCGGCGCAAGCCCGACGCGCCGCATCGCTCGCTCCTGTTCGGCCTGCAACGCCATCAAGGGCTGAGCCGGGCGGGCGGGCGCCACGAGCGCGCGAGGACGATCGCCACCGAAGGCGGCCAGTCCATCGAGTGTCACGGTAAAGGCGGGGCGGCGGATACGCTCAAGCTCATGAAAGGCGTCGCGCGCGGTCGCCTGATCGACATCGCCGAAAAACCGCAAGGTGAGATGATAGAATTCAGGATCGATCCAGCGCGCGCCGACCATGCCGCCGCGC
>CAISJZ010000268.1 GCA_903885755.1 uncultured Hyphomicrobiales bacterium
AAATCGCTGGCTATATCAAGCTACAAGTGCCGGCGGGCGCGGCCAATCCGTCGCCGCCCATCGGACCCGCGCTCGGTCAGCGCGGTCTCAACATCATGGAATTCTGCAAGGCCTTCAACGCGCGCACCGCGCAGCTTGAGAAGGGCGCGCCGATTCCGGTTGTCATCACCGCCTATCAGGATCGGTCCTTCACCTTCGAGATGCGGCAGCCGCCGGTCACCTTCTTCCTCAAGAAGGCCGTTGGTTTGAAGATCGGCAAGAAGCCCGCTTCCGGCTCCAAGACGCCGGGTCGCGGCACCGTGGGCAAGGTCACCAAGGGCCAGCTTCGCGAGATCGCCGAGAAGAAGATGCCGGATTTGAACTGCCATACGATCGAGGCCGCCATGGCCATGATCGAAGGCTCCGCCCGCGCGATGGGCCTGGAAGTGGTGGAGTAAGACCATGACGCACGTTGGAAAACGCATCAAGGCCGCCCGCGAGGGCATCGACCGAATCAAGCTCTATCCGATTGACGAGGCCGTCAAGCTCGTCAAGGAGCGCGCCAAGTCCAAGTTCGACGAGACCGTCGAAATCGCCATGAACCTCGGCGTCGATCCCAAGCACGCGGACCAGATGGTGCGCGGCGTGGTCAATCTGCCGAACGGCACCGGCCGCACCCAGCGCGTCGCCGTATTCGCGCGCGGCGCGAAGGCGGACGAAGCCAAGGCCGCCGGCGCGGATGTCGTCGGAGCCGAGGATCTCGTCACTATCGTTCAGGGCGGCACCATCGATTTCGATCGTTGCATCGCCACTCCGGACATGATGCCGCTCGTGGGTCGTCTGGGTAAGGTGCTTGGCCCGCGCGGCCTGATGCCGAACCCGAAGGTCGGCACCGTGACCATGGACATCAAGACCGCCGTCGCCGCCTCCAAGGGCGGGGCTGTCGAGTTCCGCGTCGAGAAGGCCGGCATCGTGCAGGGCATGGTCGGCAAGTCCTCGTTCGGCGACGACAAGCTGATCGAGAACATCAAGGCCTTCGTCGACGCCGTCACCAAGGCTCGGCCGGCCGGCGCCAAGGGCACCTATCTCCAGCGGATCGCGATCTCCTCGACCATGGGTCCGGGCGTCAAGGTCGAGCCGGCGACGGTCGCCACCCAGGCGCAGACCGGCGCCTGATCGGGCGTTTCGTGTCATAATTGTAAAAATCTTGCGCGCCCCCTTGGCAGCGGGCGCGCAAGGGGATAGATAACGCCCTCGGGGTCGACCGCAATCGCGACCCCAAGTTCAAATTCAGCTTGCTTCCGATGCCTCGCCGCCCCGCGGTGAAAAGTCGGGGGCCAGAACGGCCGGCGGGCCCGGGGGGAATCCCTCGCGTCCTGTCCGGCCATGTCCTGTCCGAGACTGCAGGCGCCCAAGTTATTCCGACGGAATTTCAAGGGCTTAATCTCGTCGGTTCCGAAGGCGCAAGCCGGAGGACGGAGGCCAGCATAGACGGGGAGAAGACCGGATTTCCGGGGCCGCGCGAGCGGCTCCTGTGTTGGTTCGAACCCCTCTGTCCGCGGCGGCCCCACCAGGGTTGCTTCGGGGGCAGGCGCCCGGTGTCGCGGGAGAATCGCTTTGGCGCGTTTCTCGCGGCTCAATCAACCGGCGGACAAGAGTCCGCCAAGTGGAGAGAGCACTGTGGACAGAGCGGAGAAAAAAGAAGCCGTCGCCCAGTTGAACGAAGTCGTCAAGACGACATCGGTCATCGTGGTGGCGCACTACTCCGGCCTGACCGTGGCCCAGATGCAGAATCTGCGCAAGCAGATGCGCGCGGCTGGGGCTTCCGTTCAGGTCGCCAAGAACCGCCTCGTCAAAATCGCTCTCGAAGGCACGGACGCCGCTTCGATCGGTACCCTTCTTAAGGGACCGACCCTGATCGCCTATTCGGACGATCCGGTGGCGGCGCCGAAGGTCGCCGTGGCTTTCGCCAAGGATCACGACAAGCTCGTGATTCTGGGTGGGGTCATGGGCAAGACCGCACTGAACCCGGATGGCGTCAAGTCGCTTGCGACCCTGCCGTCCCTCGACGAACTGCGCGCCAAGATCCTGGGCCTCCTTGTGGCGCCCGCGACCAAGATCGCCCAGCTCTCGACCGCGCCAGCCGCCAAGCTCGCGCGCGTGTTCGGAGCCTATGCCGACCGAGACGCGGCCTGACGGGCCGTTTTCCCAACTTCAAGTTCGAAACCAATCACATCAAGGACTGAAACCATGGCCAACCTGGAAAAGATCGTTGACGAACTGTCGAGCCTGACGGTTCTCGAAGCCGCCGAACTCGCCAAGCTCCTGGAAACCAAGTGGGGCGTCTCCGCCGCCGCCGCCGTGGCCGTCGCCGCCGGCCCGGCCGCCGCCGCCGCCCCGGTCGAAGAGCAGACCGAGTTCACCGTGATGCTTGCCGCCGCCGGCGACAAGAAGATCGAAGTCATCAAGGAAGTCCGCGCCATCACCGGCCTCGGCCTCAAGGAAGCCAAGGACCTCGTCGAGGCGGCTCCCAAGGCCGTCAAGGAAGGCGTGTCCAAGGAAGACGCGGCCAAGTTCAAGGCTCAGCTTGAGAAGGCTGGCGCCAAGGTCGAGCTTAAGTAAGCTCGCCGTCCGCCTCGGCGGACGCTGGAAGATATTCCGGTCCCGGGGTTTTCCCCGGGGCCGTTCAGCCGTTTCCGGTGGCCTGACAGCCGCCGCGCCGCCCGAGGGGCGGAAGATTTCCGGGGCAAAGGCCCCCACCATTCCGCCGCGGGGCGGGATGTTTTCGGCGGAACCATTTCGGCCCGCCGGCATGACGAGGCACGAGGAGCGACATGGCGCAGACGTTGGCTCAGACTTTCACCGGCCGTAAGCGTATTCGCAAATTCTTCGGCCATATCCGCGAAGTCGCGGAAATGCCGAACCTGATCGAGGTCCAGAAGGCCTCGTATGACCAGTTCCTGCTCGCGAGCGAGCCCAAGGGCGGACGCCCGGACGAGGGTCTGCAGGCCGTCTTCAAGTCGGTCTTCCCGATTTCCGATTTCTCGTCGACCGCGCTGCTCGAATTCGTCAAATACGAGTTCGAGGCGCCGAAGTACGACGTCGACGAATGCCGCCAGCGCGGCATGACCTTCGCCGCGCCGCTGAAGGTGACGCTGCGCCTGATCGTGTTCGACATCGACGAGGAAACCGGCGCCAAGTCCGTCAAGGACATCAAGG
>CAISJZ010000269.1 GCA_903885755.1 uncultured Hyphomicrobiales bacterium
CGGGCGGCGCGCCAGTAGATCGCGCGTCGCGGCCTCGCCGATGAAGCGCGGAAGAGCCTCGGCCGCGTTCAAATTCGCGTGTTGCCGCGCGAAAGTCTTGTCTCGCGGATTTCGCGACCAATTTAAGGTTCTTGGCTCATAACAACCCGAATGAGGAGGTTTGCCATGATCGAGTCCTCGACATTCTCCGCTATCGGCGGCTGGGTTCGCGAACCCGCCGGGTCGGACGCGGCGCGCGGTGGCGCGAGCCATAGGGAGGACCCGCTCTGGTCCGGCATGGTCAAGCGGCACGGTACGATACGTTCCGAACTTGCTCGCCGCCAAAGCGTCAGCGCTGACATTGCCGAAGGGCTGAAGATGGATATCGAGACGCTCGTCTATCTCTGGATGCGCGTCCGTCGGGCGTGAGCGTGTTGTTCGGGTAGTTTGCCCGTGGTGGATGCGTTACGCCGGTCCCACCCTCTTTAACAACTTCTCCGCCTGCTTCAGATGCGGGCGGTCGATCATCGCGCCGTCGAGGTTGAGAACGCCGGCGTCCGGGTTCGCCGCGAAGGCCGCGACCACTTTTCGCGCGTGTTCGAGCGCTTCGGGCGCGGGTGAAAAGACTTCGTTGATGATCGCGACCTGCGCGGGGTGGATCGCCATCTTGCCCGTGAATCCGTCGCGCCGCGCCGCCTCGCATTCGGCGCGCAGGCCCGCCATGTCGCCGAAATTCGCGAAAACCGTGTCGATGGGCTCGACATCGCAGGATCGCGCGGCGAACAGGGTCAGCGCCCTCGCGAGGCGATAGGGGTCGGCGTAGGTTCCTTCGGTCAGCCGGTTGGCCTCCGCCCCCAGCGCGGCGGCGAGATCCTCGGCTCCCCAGGTCAGGCCGATCAGGCGCGCGCTCGACCCGGCGTAGGAGTGAAGGCCGAAGATCGCGTCGGCGGTCTCGGTGGCGATGGGCAGGATGCGCGTGCCGCCATCGGCCAGATCGTTCTCGGCCTCGCGCACCGCGAGCTTGACCGAGAGGTGCTGGACGTCTGCGCCATGGCGCGATTTCGGCAGCATGATCGCGTCGGGCGCCGCCGGCATGATGGCGTCGAGGTCCGCGTCGATCATGCCGCTGTCGAGCGCGTTGACGCGCACGACGAGCAGCGGGCGCCCTGGATTTGCCTTCGCTCGCGTCAGGAATTCACGAACGCATTCGCGCGCGGCGGGCTTGGCCGACAGCGCGACCGAGTCTTCGAGGTCGATAATCAGCGCGTCGGCGCCAACGCCAAGGGCTTTTTCCAGCTTGCGGGGGCTGTCGCCGGGCACGAAGAGCAGGGACCGCATGGCTCAGTTCCCCTTGGTCTGGCGGCGAACCAGCGCCTGCCGCCGGCATTCGGCCACCAGCGATCCGTCCTGCTTGAAGGCCTTGTGCAGGAACTCGACGATTCCCGCCTCGGGGCGCGATTTCGAGGGGCGCTTTGATATGACTTCGGTGGTGCAATGGATGGAATCGCCCTCGAACAGCGGCGCCGGGAATTTGACCTCGGTCATGCCGAGATTGGCGATGGTCGTGCCCACGGAAATGTCGCTGACCGAAATGCCGATCATCAGGCCGAGGGTGAAGATCGAATTGAGCACCGGCCGGCCGAATTCGGTCTCGGTGGCGCAGTAATGGGCGTCGATATGCAGGGGCTGCGGGTTCAGCGTCATGTTGGAAAACAGCATGTTGTCCATCTGCGTCACGGTTCGCGTGAGGCCGTGGGCGAACAGGCGCCCGGGCTCCAGCCCCTCGTAGAAGAGGCCGCCGCGCGGATGCCGGGCAAGCGCTTGAGACACTTTCGATTCTCCTCGACCGGGACGGGCGGATTAAAGCTCTGTTTACCATAAAACGCGATGTTGAGGGCGCAAGCCATTCCAGCGCCCAGAGCGGAACCCGATGCCGAGCGTGACACTGTCGACAGGGGCGTACCTCCATCGCGAAAGCCGAATCGCGGCGCGCGTGGGCGCGAAACGATGATTGTTCAGCGGTTTCTCCAGTGGGTTCAGGCCGCGCCCGCCGGCGCGCGCGCTGAGGCGACGAGCGCGCTCGCCCGCGCCTACCTCTACAGCGACCTTGACGACGTCGAGCGCGGCGATGCTGAAATCGCGCTGACCTCCATGCTCGACGACGCCTCGCCGCTGGTGCGCCGGGCGCTTGCCGAAGCCTTCGCCGGCGCGCGCGCGGCGCCCCACCACTGCATCAGCGCGCTCGCCACCGACCAGTCCGACATCGCCGCCATCGTGCTGGCTCGCTCGCCCATGCTGAGCGATGATGAACTCGTCGATTGCGCCGCCATCGGCGACGCCTACTGCCAATCGGCCATCGCCCTGCGTCCCGGCCTTTCGGCCCCGGTCGCTGCCGCCCTAGCGGAAATCGGCGTCCGCGAGGCGTTGATCTCTCTTGCGGTCAACCCCGCCGCCGACGTGCCTGAAACAGCCCTGCGGCGGATGCTGGAGCGCTTCGGCGACGATGGCGAAATGCGCGAGGTGATCCTCTCGCGTCCCGATCTTCCGGCCGGGCTGCGTTCTGACCTGGTCGCCGCGACGGCCGACGCGCTGGCGACCTTTGTGTTCGGTCGCGACTGGATGCCCGAGGAGCGCGCCCGCCGCGTGGCGCGGGAGGCCACGGAAAAGGGCGCCGTGATCATCGCCGCCGGCGAGGACGAGGAGTGTGTGGCGCCGTCCTGCCTTGATTTGGCGCGCCGGCTTCGTCTGTCCGGGCGACTGACGCCGGGACTGGCTTTGCGCGCCCTGCTCAGCGGCCAGCGTGGGCTGTTCGACGCCATCCTGATCGAACTGTCGGGGCTTCCCGCGGCGCGGGTCGTCGGTCTCGTCAATCGCCCGAACGGCTCGGGTTTCGCCGCGCTCTACGCCCGGGCCAAGCTTCCCGCGACGCTGCTGCCGGCGTTTCGCGCCACGCTTCAGGCGCTCGCGGATATTGGCCTTGCCGCGGACGCCGATGTTACGGGCCGCCTGTCCTTGCCGCTGGTGTCGAGGGTGCGGGCCGCCTGCGAGGCCGCCAGCCCGACCCAGGGTCTGATGTCGATCTTGCGGCAGTTCGAGGCCGAGGCCGCCCGCGAGGACGCCCGGCATGCCCGCGCCGAACTCGCCGCGCGCGCGGTTCCAATGCAGGCGCCGCGGGTCGAGATCGATCTGGCGGCGATCGAGGCGGTGCTGGCCGCCGCCTGATCTATCGCCTTGGGTCGGGGGCCTTTCGCCGAGACGGCAAAAGCGCTAGTGAACCCGGCATGACAGACTCCCTACAAGCAGCAAATCCGGATTCCGTGCTCGTTCCCGGACGATCCTGCGGCGCATGCATGCTGTGCTGCAAGCTCCCGGCGATCACGGCGGTGAACAAGCCGATGGGCGTCTGGTGCTCTCATGCCCGGCCCGGCGCCGGATGCGGCATTCACGACAATCGGCCGGACGAGTGTCGCGCCTTCCACTGCGGATGGTTGCTGGACGCGAGCCTTGGTCCGGAATGGAAGCCGGATCGGGCCAAGTTCTACATCAATCATCAGGCGGACGGGAACGTCGATATCATGGTCGATCCCGGCGCGCCCCGCGCCTGGCGCGAAGAGCATTATTATCGCACGATCAAGATTTACGCCGCGCGATTGCGCGAACGCGGAAAGAACATGTTCGTGGCGGTTGGGCGGCGGATCTTCGTCATCCTGCCAGAGCGGGACCTGGACCTCGGCGTACTGCCCGACGGGCACACGGTTCGCGTTGGACCACGGGTCGTCAATGGCCGCATGGAAATGACGGCCTGGATCGAACCTGTCTCGCCGGGACCCACGGCGCCAACGGGCTGAGCTCGCCGGCGCTAAGGTCCGAACTGCTCGCGCAGAATGCGTTCGTCCAGCGAATGGCCGGGGTCGTGCAACAGCACGAGGCCGGTCGCGTGGTCCATTTCCACGTCGACCCTGAGCACGTTCCTGATTTCCGAATGGTCGGCGACCGCGTTCACCGGCCGCTTGTCGGCTTCCAGAATATCGATCGTGACCTTGGCGGTATGAGGCAGCAGGGCGCCGCGCCAGCGCCGCGGCCGGAAGGCGGAAATCGGCGTCAGCGCCATGAGCGGCGCATCGAGCGGCAGAATGGGGCCGTTGACGGACAGGTTGTAGGCGGTGGAGCCGGCGGGCGTCGCCACGAGGATGCCGTCGGCGACAAGTTCGCCCAATCGTTCCGCGCCATCAACGGAAATCCGCATTTTCGCCGCCTGATAGGATGAGCGGAGTAGGGAAACCTCGTTGATCGCGCGCGATTCGCTAACACATCCGTCGGCGGAGAGGGCGCGCATGACCAGCGGGTGGATCGTCGAGGCGTGCGCGGCCAGCAGCCGCTCGGACAAGCCATCCTCGGCGTATTCATTCATGAGGAACCCGACCGACCCCCGGTTCATGCCGTAGACCGGCTTCCCCGAGCCCATGAAACGGTGCAGCGTCTGCAACATCAAGCCATCGCCACCGAGCGCGACGAGCACGTCCGCGTCCTCGGGCGCGACGGCTCCGTGCCGGGCGGTGAGCGCCGCCATGGCGGCGTCCGCCTCGGGCGTTCCGGACGACAGAAAAGCTATGCGCTCGAAATGGCGGGGTGGCGCGGGATCGCGGCTCATGGGCGGGTTCCGTGCCCGAACGGGGCGGGCCGCTTCATACCCCGGAACAGGCGGATGGGAAATGGTCGTTCAATCGTTCGGCACGCGCGCCAGAAATCTCGCGCCGCCGATCAGCCTGAAACCGCGCGTCAACAGCATATCCCTGTTTGGGCCGGAGCCCTGATCTGGAAGTTCGACTTCGATCGACTGGCATTCCTGCTCGCGCGCGAGGGCGGAAATTTCCTCGACCAGCGCGTCGCATAGGGCCCGGCCCGGCAGGCTGCCCAGCACGGCGTCGGTAACCGAAAGGACCCGCTCCCCCAGCATGTTGGTCCGCACGCGCCAGGTGAAGACCGCGTGAGCGGCGCCGCGGGAATCCTCGATCATCATCACGCCGCCGCCTTTGCGGCTCTGATACTTCACGAAAGCGTTCCAGCGCCGCTGGTCGAGGCCGGACTGGAACAGCCGCACCAACGGATAGGCGCGGCTCGCCGATCGCGCCTGCAGGGCCGCCGAGCGGAACAGGGGGGGCATGGGGGGCGATGCTGGCGTCATACCGCATGTGTGGGCCAATGCCCCAACATCTCATTGACGCAAATCAAGAAACTTTGCAGCCGCGCGGGCGGCGTGCTAGTCAGGAGGCAAGGGGAAGATTGTTCCACGGCGCGAGCGCCACAATCCGGGTCCACCCATGCCAGCGTTGCGCGACGCAACATCTCATTCGCATATGGCCATCTGTCCCAACGGGAAACCGGGCAACGAGTGCGAACATTGTCAGGCGCGCCAGTTGAGCGTCTGCGCGGCGCTTGAGCCCGCCGAACTCGCCGCGTTCGATCGCATTGCGAGGAAAATGTGTTTCGCCGCCAAGAGCACGATGTTTGAGCAGGATGAACCGTCCGACGTTGTTTACAACATCACATCGGGCGCGGTGCGCCTGTACAAGCTGCTGCCGGATGGTCGCAGACAGGTCGTCGGCTTTGCCCTGACCGGCGACTTTCTTGGCCTGTCCATGGCCGAGCGCAACGTCTTCTCGGCCGACGCGCTGGGCGAAGTGACGGCCTGCCAGTTCTCCCGCCATCAGTTTTCCGATTTCGTGGACACGCATCCGCATCTTCTGCGGCGCCTGCACGCTTTCGCCAGTCATGAATTGAGCATCGCGCAGGAGCAAATGGTCATTCTCGGTCGGCGCACCGCCGAGGAAAAGGTCGTCGCCTTCCTGATCGGTTTGCGCGACCGCTGGTCCCGAATCGATGGGTCGACGCTGAACGTGCCGCTGCCGATGACGCGCCAGGATATTGGCGATTTCCTCGGTCTCACCGTTGAAACGGTCAGCCGCATGTTCACGCGTCTGGCCAAGCAGAAGGCGCTGGTCATCACGCCCGATGGCGTGCGCCTCCTTGATCCCGCGCGCCTCGGCGCCATGGCCGCGACCTGATCTCGCATCCCCGGTTGAGGGTTTGACCGCGGGCCGCGATGGCTTATTGTCGGGCATCTCCCCTCGCAGAGCCTCGGGACCGACCCATGACCATTCGCGTCAACGATGAACAACTGGCCACGATGAAATTCGCGGTTGGCCAGCCGGTTCGCCGCAATGAAGACCCGACTCTGGTTCAGGGTCATGGCGCCTATACCGACGACGTCAGCCTTCCCGGTCAGATCTACCTTTCCATGGTTCGCAGCACGCAGGCGCATGGAAGGATCGTCTCGATCGACGCCAGCGCCGCTCTCGCCATGCCGGGGGTTATCGCCGTCTACACCGGCGCTGATCTGATGAAGGCCGGCTACGGCCCCTATCCCTTCCGCGTCGCGCTGAAGAACCGCGACGACTCGCCGCTGATGAAGCCCAGGCGCTACCCGCTGGCGACCGATCGCGTGACCTACGTTGGCGACGCCATCGCCTGCGTCGTCGCCGACACCGCCGCGCGCGCGCAGGACGCCGCCGAGGCCGTCGTCGTCGATATTGATCCGCTGCCGGCGGTGATCGACATGCGCGAGGCCGCGAAGGCCGGCGCGCCGCAGGTTGTCGACGAGGCGCCGAACAACATAGCGCTCGACTACCATTTTGGCGATTCCGCCAAAACCGCCGCAGCCTTCGCCGCGGCCGCGCATGTCACGCGCATGCGCATCACCGACAGCCGCATCGTCGTCAACGCGATGGAGCCGCGCGCCTGTCTGGCGAATTTCGACAAGCAACATGGAGCCTTCACGCTGTGGGCGCCGACGCAGGGCGTCAACGGATCGCGCGCCACCGCCGCCGAAATGATGAACATGCCGCCCGAAAAAGTGCGCTTCATCGCGACGAACGTCGGCGGCTCCTTCGGCATGAAAGGCTCGATCTTCCCCGAATATATTTGCGCCATGCACGCGGCGCGCGAACTTCGAAAGCCAGTCAAATGGACGGATTCACGTTCCGAATCCTTCCTCTCCGATCACCATGGCCGCGCGCAGGACTTTGACTGCGAGCTGGCGCTCGACAAGGACGGCCACTTTCTCGCCATTCGCTGCAACGGGTTCGGCGATCTCGGCGCCTACATGACGATGATCGGGCCGCTATTCTCGACCTTCAACATCGCCAAGCACGTCAACGGCGCCTACAAGACCCCGCTGATCGAGATCAACACGCTCTGCGTTTTCACCAACACCGTGCCGGTGACCGCCTATCGCGGCGCTGGACGCCCCGAGGGAAATTACTATCTCGAACGCCTCGTCGACACCGCGGCGCGCGAGATGGGCATCGACCCCGTCGAGATCCGCAAGCGCAACCACATCACGAAAGCCGAAATTCCTTACAAGGCGCCATCGGGCTCGACGTATGATTCCGGCGATTTCCCGGCCATTCTCGATCTCGCGATCAAGGAATCGGACTGGGCGGGGTTTCCCGCGCGTCAGGCCGACAGCAAGAAGCGTGGCAAGCTGCGCGGCCGCGGCATCGGCCAGTTCGTCGAGGTGACGGCGCCCGTCATGGGCGAACTTGGCGACATTCGCTTCGACGCGGATGAACACGTCACGCTGCGCACCGGCTCGCATGATCATGGTCAGGGCCACTGGACGAGTTTCGCGCAGGTTCTGAGCGCGCAGCTCGGCGTTCCCTTCGAGAAGATTCGTCTGGTGCAGACGGACACGAACGAATTGCGCATGGGCACCGGCACGGGCGGCTCCAAGTCGCTGATGTGCTCGGGCACCGCGATCGTCGAGACAAGCCAGATGATCATCGAAAAGGGCAAGGTGATCGCCTCGCACCTGCTGGAAGCCGGCGTCGCCGACATCGACTTCAAGGGCGGCGAATTCGCCGTCGTCGGCACCGATCGCTCCATCTCGATCATGGACATGGCGCAAAAGCTGCGCGATGGCGTCAGACTGCCGGACGACGCGCCAAAATCCCTCGACGTCGATCACACGTCGAGCGCCAAGCCAGCGACCTTTCCCAATGGTTGCCACATCTGCGAGGTCGAAATCGATCCGGAGACCGGCATTGTCGAGATCATGGACTACACCATGGTCGGCGACTTCGGCGTCGTCGTGAATCCGATGATCGTCGAGGGCCAGGTGCAAGGCGGCGTGGTTCAGGGCATCGGCCAGTGCCTGATGGAAAACACCATCTACGGTGAGGATGGCCAGCTCGCGACCGGCTCGTTCATGGACTACGCGATGCCGCGCGCCGGCGATGGCGTGAATTTCAAATACGTCTCGCTGCCGCAGCCCGCGACGACCAATCCCCTCGGCTCCAAAGGCTGCGGCGAGGCCGGTTGCGCGGGGTCGATGACGTCGATCATGAACGCGGTCTGCGACGCGCTCGCGCCGCTGGGCGTCAAGCA
>CAISJZ010000270.1 GCA_903885755.1 uncultured Hyphomicrobiales bacterium
CTCAAGAATGCCCGGCGCTTCGCGACGAGATACGACAAGCTCGCCGAAACGTTCGGAGGCTTCGTTCAAATCGCCTGCATCCGGCTATGGATGCGCTACTTTGTCAACGAGACCTAGAGAAACGGATGACTATCGGCCTGACATTGTGATTTTCATGATCGCCTTTCCCACCCCGCCCCGCCGGTGGCGCGCGCTTCAGAGATATGGAACGATAGCCAAAATCATCGGAGGAACCGGATGCTCGCCCTGTACCACGCCGACACCGCCGTCTGCGCCGCCAAGGTGCGCGTCACGCTCGCCGAAAAGGCTCTGCCCTTCGAGGGCAAGCTGCTGGATCTTGGCCGCGGCGACCAGTTCGCCCCCGACTACCGCAAGCTCAATCCGAACGCCGCCGTCCCCACCTTGGTCCACGACGGCTGGGTTCTGACCGAATCCACCGTCATCAACGAATATCTCGACGAGGCCTTTCCCGCGCCCGCCCTGCGCCCCGCCGACGCGAAGGGCCGCGCCCGGATGCGCCTGTGGACCAAGCGCGAGGACCAGATCCACGACGCCATCAACACGATGACGGTGGCGATCGTCTTTCGCGCCGACCTCCTGGAAAAGCCGCCGGAGGAGCGCCGCAAGCGCTACGAGAACATTCCCGATCCCGCCAAGCGCGAAAAATGGCGGCAATTGCTCGAACAGGGCCTCGACGCAGGCTACGTCGCCGACGCGCTGGGGCGTTTCAACAAGCTGTTTCGCGACATGGACACGGCGCTGGCAGAGGGCCCGTGGCTTCTCGGCGACGCATTCAGTCTCGCCGACATCGGCCTCATCTCGTTCTTCTCGCGCATGGAGGCGATGGAATCCGCCGGCATCTGGAGGGATCATTATCCTCGCGTCGCCGACTGGTTCGAGCGCTGCAAGGCGCGGCCGAGCTACAAGACCGCCATCGCCGATTATATACCCGCGGCGCGCGCCGCGCATTTCACGCGCGTCTCGACGCCGCTGCGCGGAAAGGTCGAACAGGCTTTCGCGCGTGTCATGGCGACCGCCTGAGGGCGAGGCTGGCGCCCCCGACTGTTATCGCCTAAAACCATCGCAAGGGATGGGGAGCGCGCATGGCTTTGGCTCAAGCGATGCAATCGACGGGTGGGGCGACGACCGCCGCGCTGGCGCTGCGGTTGCGCGATGTCGGCATGACCTTCGGCGCCGCCACCAACCGCCCGGTTCTTGTCGACATCAATTTCGACGTGCGCGAAGGCGAGTTTTTGAGCATCGTCGGCCCTTCGGGCTGCGGCAAGACCACGCTGCTGCGCCTGCTCGCCGGCCTCATGAAGCCCACCAGCGGCGACATTCTCTTCGATGGCAAGCCGATCGCCGGCCCCTCGCGCGAGCGCGCCATCGTCTTTCAGGATTACACCAACGCCCTGCTGCCCTGGCGCACGGTCGCGGGCAACATCGCCCTGCCGCTGGAGCGCATGATCGCCTCGCGCGCCGAACGCGAGGCGCGCGTCGCCGCTCTCGTCACGAAGATGGGGCTCGACCACGCGGCGCGGCAGTTTCCCACGCAACTGTCGGGCGGCATGCAGCAGCGCGTGCAGATTGCCCGCTGCCTCGCCCAGCAGCCGCGCATCATGCTGATGGACGAACCCTTCGGCGCCCTCGACGCCATCACCCGCCAGACCCTGCAGGACGAATTGCTGGCCCTGTCGGCCGAGCAGCGCACAACGACGGTCTTCATCACCCATGATCTGGAAGAGGCGATCTATCTCGGCGATCGCGTCTTCGCGATCGCCGCCAATCCCGGCCGCCTCGCCGAAACGATCGAGGTTGGGCTACCGCGCCCGCGCAATCAGTTGACGACGCGCGAGGACCCAAAATTCCTCGCCCATCGCCATCGCCTGTTCGGCCTGTTGCAGGGCCACTGACATGCGGCGGTTCTGGCGCGGCGCGCTGCTTCCCCTCTTCATTCTCGCGGTCTGGGAATTGTCCGCGCGCACGGGCGTCATGACCTACGAGACCTTGTCCAATCCCTCGGCCATCGCCGCGGCGGGCTGGACGGCGCTGCTCGACGGCTCGATTCTTCTGTCGACGTGGCAGACCTGCCAGTCCGCCCTGCTCGGCCTCGTGGTCGGGGCGCTGATCGGCGTGCTGCTCGGCGCGATCTTCGGCCTCTCCACCATGTTCGCGCGCATGTCCGGCCCGACCTTCGACGCGCTGCGCGCCATTCCCTCGGTGGCGCTGATGCCGCTCGCCCTGCTGCTGTTCGGCTGGGGCCTGACGATGGAGGTCAGCGTCGTCGCCTACGCCTGCTGCTGGCCCATTCTCATCGCCACATGGGCGGCGGTGCGCGGCGTCGAGCCGCGCCTGCTGGAGGTCGCCGACGCGCTGCAGATGTCCTTTGCCGAGCGGCTGTGGAAGATCGTGCTGCCGGCGGCGCTCGCGCGCATCAACGTCGGCGTCCGCATCGCGCTTGGCGTCGCGCTCGTCGTCGCCGTCACCATCGAGATCGCGGTGAACCCGCGCGGGCTTGGCTACGCCCTCGTGCTGGCGCAACAATCGCTGCGGCCCGATCTCATGTTCGCGCAGATTCTCTGGCTGGCGCTGATCGGCTTTCTGCTCAACGCGCTGCTCGGCGCCTTCGAGACCCCGCGCGCCAGCCGACGGAGTGCGACATGAATCGCCTGCGCGCGCTGGCGCCGCCATTGCTCTTCGCCGCCGGGCTCATCGCGCTCTGGTATGTCGTCACGGAGCTGCGCCTTGTCTCGTCGGTGTTCCTGCCCGCGCCGGCGCGCGCCTTCGACGAGATCGCCACGCGCTTTTCCGATGGCACGATCTGGACGCCGCTTCTCTCCACCCTCGGTCGCATGGCGCTCGGCTGGCTCGTCGCCTCGCTTGTCGGCGTGGCGCTCGGCGCCGCCATCGGCCTGACGCCGCTGGCCCGCGACCTGCTGGAGCCGACGCTGGGGTTCCTGCGGCCCCTGCCGGCCTCCGCCATGATCCCCGTGGCGATCCTGTTTTTCGGCCTCTCCGAACACATGGCGATTTTCGTCATCGCCTTTGGCTCGATCTGGCCCGTATTGATGTCGAGCATCTTTGGCTTCGGCGCCGTGCGCGTTCGCCTGCGCGAGGTCGCCGACATGCTCGGCATGTCGAAATTCGACTATCTCGTGAAGATCGCCACGCCCTCCGCCATGCCCGACATTCTCGCCGGCATGCGTTCGGGCCTCGCCATCTCGCTCATTCTGGCCGTCGTCACGGAGATGCAGGCCTCCCTGCCCGGTCTTGGCCGCGACATTTTTCTCGCCCAGCGCAGCTTCCGCAGCGCCGAGCTCTACGCCGGCCTCGTCATGCTCGGCCTCATCGGCGTGCTCATCAACCACGGTCTGCAACTGGTCGAGCGGCGCCTATTGCGCTGGCGTCCGGGCAATCAGTGAACCACCGGCGCGGCGTCGCGCCTGAAGCGGAGAGACTCATGCTCAAACACGCAGCCGTTATCGTCGCCGCGGCGCTCGCCGCCGGCCTTGCCCGCGCCGAACCGGTCAAACTCGCCATCGGCCACCCCATCGCGTCGGATTTCCTGGCGACCTATGTCGCCAAGGAAAAAGGCTTCTTCGAGAAGCACGACATCGACGCGACCCTGACGAAAATTCCCGTCATCACGGTCGTGCCGCAGGCTCTCGTCTCCAACAGCCTGCAGATCGGCGCGACCACGCTTGGCACCGCCTTGCAGGCGATCGACGCGGGGCTCGACCTCAGGCTCGTCGCGGGCGCCGGGCGCATGGTGAAGGGCCAGCCCTTCATCAGCCTGATGGCGCGCAAGGACGTGAAAATCACGACGCCCGCCGACCTTGAGGGCAAGAAGGTCGGCGTGCCCGGCCTCGGCAGTTTCATGGAACAGTTCCTGCGCGAGTGGATGCTGCAGGCCAAGGCCGACGCGAAGAAGACCACATTCATCGAGGCGCCGCTGCCGCAACTACCGGACATGCTGAAGGGCGGCGTGGTCGACGCCGTGCTCATCGTCGAGCCCATGCGCTCGATGATCGTCAACACGGGTATCGGCGTCGTCGGCGCCGAATATATCAACGAGGTCGATCCCAGCGTGCTCGTCTCCGCCTATCTCGTGACCGGCGACTGGGCGGCGAAAAACGCCGCGACCATCGCGAATTTCCGCGCCGCGCTTGACGAGGGCCTCGCCTATATCAACTCCGGCGCGCCCGACCTCAAGGATATCGAGAAGAAAACGCTCGGATTCAATTCGCCGCGCCTCGCGACCTTCGACAACAAGGTCACGGCGGACGACCTGAAAATCTTCATCAAGATCGGCCGCGATCTCAACCTCTATCGAACCACGTTCGACACCGACAAGATTATTCTGAAATAGGGTAGACCCGTCATCCCGCTCTGCCTTCTCCCCCGCGTGAACGCGAAGCGTTCGCGAAGGCGGGAGAAGGTGTCATGCGAAGCATGACGGATGAGGGGGCCGCGGCGCCCGGAGAACGAACATGCCGACGCCAAAGCCGGTCGTCCTCAGGCGCTTCGTCCGCGCCATGCGCGCCGAACCGACGCCGGCCGAGAAGGCCCTGTGGAAAATCCTGCGCGACCGCCGGTTCAGCGGCTACAAGTTTCGCCGGCAGGCGCCCATCGGCGATTATATCGCGGATTTCGTCTGCTTCGCCGAACGCCTGATCGTCGAGGCCGACGGATCGCAACATGGCGTCAGCCAGACCGATCCCGTTCGCGATGCATGGTTCGCCGCGCAAGGATTTCGCGTGCGTCGATTCTGGAACGCCACCATCCCGCGGGAGCGCGATGTCGTGCGCGACACGCTTTGGGCCGATCTGGCGGGCGAGACGGATTTGAAATCGAGGTGAGGCCCCCTCATCCGGCGCTTCGCGCCACCTTCTCCCACGAGGGGAGAAGGGAAAGCGCGCCACCGCTCTGCCTTCTCCCCCGCGTGAACGCGAAGCGTTCGCGAAGGTGGGAGAAGGTGTCATGCGAAGCATGACGGATGAGGGGGCGCCCCTACCGCGCCAGCGCGCTCTCGACCATGGCAATTTCGTCCGGCGTCAGATCGAACAGGGCATAGACGATCGCGTCGATCTCCGCCGACAGCGCGCGCACTTGCGCGCCATTGTCCGCGAGGTAGCGCTCCCACTCGCCGCGCTCCTTCACCGGAATATCGGCGCGAAAGACCTTTTTGATCTCGGCGCGAAACGCCTCGAAGTCCAGCTCGTGCCAGTTGTCGAGCCGACCGGTGAGTTTTTTGCGCGCACCCGTGGCGAGATCAAGAATGCGATGGCGCGTCTCGCGCTGAATCGAAAACCGCTCTTGCGCCGCCCGCGTGCAGGCCTCGCCAAGGGTCGCGAGGCGCTTTTTGTCGCGCGCCGGCATGTCGGGAATGGGGAGTTGCTGCACGAATTCCGTTCGCAATCGCAAGTACCCGCCACGCGCGATATTGGTCGTCGCGCTAAAAAAGAACCAAGCCAGCTTGCTGTTCAGCAAACCTAACAACGCAGTATCGGCGCTCGGGACGAAATAGCAGGTGTTTGCAAGAAAGTATTCGTCAGTGTCCAGCGTGAATGGATTTGACGAGGTTATGTCTTGATATACAATCTTGGGCCGTTCAAAAAAATTCCTCATACGCCAGTTGCGCTTGTTGCAACTCCCACCATTC
>CAISJZ010000271.1 GCA_903885755.1 uncultured Hyphomicrobiales bacterium
CCGCCTTCGCCCAGTTCGGCTCCGACCTTGACGCGGTGACGCAGCGGTTGCTGAACCGCGGCGCGCGCCTGACCGAGCTTCTGAAGCAGGCGCAGTTCTCGCCGCTGAAGATGGAAGAGCAGGTCTGCGTGA
Organism: uncultured Hyphomicrobiales bacterium; assembly: GCA_903885755.1. Classification (GTDB taxonomy): domain Bacteria; phylum Pseudomonadota; class Alphaproteobacteria; order Rhizobiales; family Beijerinckiaceae; genus Terripilifer. The sequence continues at coordinate 133 of CAISJZ010000271.1, forward strand.
TCTACGCGGGCGTCAACGGCTATCTCGACGGCCTGCCGGTCAATCGGGTTCGCGCCTTCGAGGACGGGCTGCTCGCCACGATGCGCACGACCAACGCCGACCTGCTCAACTCCATCCGTGATTCGAAGGATCTTTCGGACGCGGACGGCGCGAAGCTGAAGAGCATCGTCGAGAACTTCGCCAAGAGCTTCTCGTAACCGTCACTTTCCTTCATCCATGACCCTCTTCCGGTAGCCCGGAAGAGGGGGAGACGCGCGGACAATGGCCTCCCTCAAGGACCTGCGAAACCGCATCGCCTCGGTCAAGGCGACGCAAAAAATCACCAAGGCCATGCAGATGGTGGCCGCCGCGAAGCTGCGCCGCGCCCAGATGGCGGCGGAGGCGGCTCGCCCCTACGCCGAGCGCATGGAAGCGGTTCTCGCGAATGTCGCCTCCGGCGCGTCGCAGGGTCCGCGTCTGCTCGGCGGCACAGGCAAGGACGATGTGCAACTGCTCGTCGTCTGCACCGCGGAACGCGGCCTCTGCGGCGCCTTCAACTCCTCCATTGCGAGGCTTGCCCGCGACAAGGCCAACGCGCTTCTGGCCCAGGGCAAGACGGTTAAGATCATTTGTGTTGGCAAGAAGGGTTACGACCAGCTTCGCCGCCAGTTTGAAAAGAACATCATCGAATTGATCGAATTGCGTTCGGTTCGCCAGATGGCCTTCGAGAACGCCGATCCCATCGGCAAGAAGATCATCGCCATGTTCGAGGCCGGCGAGTTCGACGTCTGCACCATCTTCTTCTCGCGCTTCCGGTCGGTGATCGCGCAGATCCCGATGGCCCTGCAGTTGGTCCCCGCGGTTATTCCCGCGAAGTCCGACGCGGCGGCGACCACGGTTTATGAATACGAGCCCGACGAGGACGAAATCCTCAACGCGCTGCTGCCGCGCAACATCTCGGTGCAGGTGTTCCGGGCGCTGCTCGAGAACGCGGCTTCCGAACAGGGCGCGCGCATGAGCTCCATGGACAGCGCGACACGCAACGCCGGCGAGATGATCCAGAAACAGACGATCACCTACAACCGCACGCGCCAGGCGATGATCACCAAGGAACTGATCGAGATTATTTCGGGCGCCGAGGCGCTCTGACCGTATCGAAGGGACAAGACAATGACCGCACTTAACACCTCCGGCCGCATCACCCAGGTCATCGGCGCCGTCGTCGACGTGAAGTTCGATGGCGAACTGCCCGAAATTCTCAACGCGCTCGAGACGAACAATGACGGTCTCAAGTCGGACACCAATCCGACCGGTCGCCTTGTGCTCGAAGTCGCCCAGCATCTCGGCGAGAACTCGGTTCGCTGTATCGCCATGGATACCTCGGAAGGACTGCAGCGCGGCCAATCGGTCTCCGACACTGGCGCGCCCATCATGGTCCCCGTCGGTCCGGAATGCCTTGGACGCATCATCAATGTCATTGGAGAGCCGGTGGACGAAGCCGGTCCGGTGAAGACGACCGCGCGCCGCGCCATCCATCAGCCGGCGCCCAGCTATTCCGAACAGTCGACGGAAGCGCAGATTCTCGAGACGGGCATCAAGGTTGTCGATCTCCTCGCGCCCTACGCCAAGGGCGGCAAGATCGGCCTGTTCGGCGGCGCGGGCGTCGGCAAGACCGTGCTCATCATGGAGCTCATCAATAACGTCGCCAAGGCGCACGGCGGTTACTCCGTGTTCGCCGGCGTCGGCGAGCGCACCCGCGAGG
>CAISJZ010000272.1 GCA_903885755.1 uncultured Hyphomicrobiales bacterium
CAAGGCTCAACCGGACGACATACTTCTTAACGGCGATTTCTTTCCCGGCCACGAATCACCTCCGCGATAAATCATTCGCGTAGTGATTCAGAAAAATGCCTCGATTTCAATGACGCGAGGCACTAGTTTGCGGTGACGTAGCGTAAGTGTTTGTGCCGAGTCTGAAATTCCGGGCGGTCTGTTTGACCGTCGTCGTCGAGAGACTCGCGCATGTCCCGCAATTTATTGATTTCATTCGTCGCCATTTGCGTGTCGGCGTCGCTCGCCTCGGCCGCCGATCTGCCGAGTCGCAAAGAGCCGCCGCCGCCGCCCGAGCCCGTCATGTTCACGCCGGTGCCAGTCACAAACTGGACCGGATTTTACGTCGGCGCCCAGACCGGCGTCGTTTGGGCCACTGATTATCTCCGCGGCGACGCGATTCCCGCCGGGACCTACCTTTATTCCGCGACGCTCCTGCAACCCGGAGCGACCCTTGAGGGTTTCGTTGGTTACAACTGGCAAATGAGCAACGGGTTCGTTCTCGGTGCCGAAGGGGACTTCGGCGGCGCCTGGGCCAAATTGCGGACCACGACCTTTACGCCGCCCACCGGTGCGCCGGCCTTTACCGGCGCCTCAGCCGCCAGCGAATGGATCAATTCGCAGGGTTCCTTGCGCGGCCGGGTCGGCTACGGTGGCGGCCAGGCGATGATCTATGTCACCGGCGGCGCCGCTGTCGCCAATATCACCCGCCAATATGTCCAGCTTGCCGCTCCGGGCGTGCCTGGCTCCAACCAGTTCACGAGTTGGCGCCTCGGGTGGACCGTTGGCGCGGGCGTCGAATACATGTTCGCCAGCAACTGGATCGGGCGGATGGAATATCGCTACACCCAGTATTCCGGCATCAACGACATAGGCCTTGTCAGCACGAATTTCGGCAACCGCCGTCTTCGCAATCAAATCAGCGAAATCGAGATCAAGCTTGGCCTCCTCTACAAGTTCAACGGAACTTCCCCATTGATCTACGCCCGCGACTGAATTGACGTCCCGTAGGCCGAAAAAGCTTGACCGGATATGTCTTTGATTGCGCCCGCCGGCCTTTAGTGGCAAGTCGCGTCCATGACAGACACTCATGGCGCCGCGCCCCGCATTTCCTTCGTCTCCCTCGGCTGCCCGAAGGCGCTGGTTGATTCCGAGCGCATCATCACGCGCCTGCGCGCCGAGGGTTACGAACTCTCCAAATCTCATGACGGAGCGGACGCGGTGGTGGTCAACACCTGCGGCTTCCTCGACAGCGCCAAGGCCGAGTCGCTGGAGGCCATTCGCGCCGCCATGGCGGAAAACGGCAAGGTCATCGTCACCGGCTGCATGGGCGCGGAGCCCGACGCGATCCGCGACAGCTTTCCCGACCTGCTCGCGATCACCGGACCGCAAGCTTACGAAAGCGTCATGGAGGCAGTCCACAAGGCCGCTCCGCCCGCGCACGAGCCCTTCCTCAATCTGGTCCCGGACCAGGGCGTCAAGCTGACTCCACGACACTACGCTTATCTAAAAATTTCAGAAGGTTGCAACAATTCCTGCAGTTTTTGCATTATCCCGAAACTCAGGGGAAAGCTGGCCTCGCGACCGGCCGGCGACGTGTTGCGCGAGGCGGAAAAGCTGGTCAAGGCGGGCGTCCGGGAGTTGCTCGTCATCTCTCAGGATACGTCTGCCTATGGTCTCGACATCAAATATGCGGAGAGCCGGTTCGCCGACCGGAGCGTGCGCGCGAGGTTCCTAGATCTGACCCGCGAGCTTTCGTCCCTCGGCGCCTGGGTACGGTTGCATTACGTCTATCCCTATCCCCATGTGGATGAGGTGGTCGAGTTGATGGCCGAAGGCGGCGCGCGCGGAAACCTCGTGCCCTATCTCGATATTCCCTTCCAGCACGCCTCGCCGCGCGTACTCGCGGCCATGAAACGGCCCGGCAATCAGGAGAAGACCGCCGAGCGCATCCGCCGCTGGCGGGAGATTTGCCCGGATCTCGCGATCCGCTCGACCTTCATTGTCGGTTTTCCCGGCGAGACGGACGAGGATTTCGAGATGCTGCTCGACTGGCTGCGCATGGCCCGCCTCGACCGGGTCGGCGCGTTCAAATACGAGCCGGTCACTGGCGCGAAGGCCAACGATCTCGGCCTGACCGCCGTGCCCGAGGACATCAAGGACCGTCGCTACGCCCGGTTCATGGAAACCCAGCAGGCGATCAGCGCCTCGATTCTCAAGGGCAAGGTCGGCCAGCGTCTGGCCGTCATCATCGACGAGGCTGGTCCCGGCGGCGCCACGGGCCGTAGCCGCGCCGACGCCCCGCAGATCGATGGAGCGGTGCATGTCGCGTCGCGTAGGCCCTTGCGGCAGGGCGACATCGTGACTGTGAAGATCGAGCGGAGCGACGCCTACGATCTCTTCGGGACCGCCGTCTGATCGGCCACTTCCGGCGCAATTCGGAAGTTCATACCGTTTCGGGGAAGCCCGCATCAACGCGCGGGCTTCCCGATGGGTCGCGAATCCTCGAAAGCAATCCGCTACCTCCTGCCATCAGTATTGCAGGCGTTCGCCATAATTGAATTGGCCGCCCTGTTGTATATTTTTCGAACTATTCTTTTCGGAATAGCCCTGCTGACCAGTCCGGCCGGATTGCTGATTTTGCTGAATTTGATGATTTCTGAGCTTTTGATTGTCATCTTGGATCATATCGTATCCCTGATTTCGATTTTTGGTCTCGCCATTCTGCTGATTCATGTCATATCCACCTGCTTTGGCGCATCAATCCATTCGATGCAAATCACCAAGCAAAGATAGCATCCTCCAATATAAATGAATCGGCAAGCCTCAATAAATTGCATGGTGCGACGCAAGATCAAAAATTAATCTTCTCGCGGGCGCGAGCCGCCGGATTTTACTATGATTTTTGACGCCAGAATTTTCTATTCATCAAACCAGAACGCGGCGATTGGGCGCAAAAAAGCCGGTCTCGCCGAAATGCGTGACCGGCTTGATCCCAAACGTAAATCTGGTGTCCTAGGGCAGCAGGATCGCCGCG
>CAISJZ010000273.1 GCA_903885755.1 uncultured Hyphomicrobiales bacterium
ACGGCTACAAGGCCAATCCGGATTACGCCCTGGCCTGTATCCGTGCGGCGCATGAGGCTGGTGCACGCTGGATCGTGCTGTGCGACACCAATGGTGGCACGTTGCCGCAGGAGATCGAACGGATCGTCGGCGAGGTCGCGACGCATATTCCCGGCACGCATTTGGGCATCCACACGCACAACGACACCGAGAACGCGGTCGCCAATTCGCTGGCCGCCGTGCGCGCCGGCGCGCGGCACATTCAGGGCACGCTCAACGGGCTTGGCGAGCGCTGCGGCAACGCCAATCTCGTGTCGATCATTCCGACGCTGCTGCTGAAGCCGGAATACGCCGATAAATTCGAGACGGGCGTCAGCCTCGACAAGCTCGCCACTCTGACCAAGGTCAGCCACACGCTGGACGAGTTGCTCAACCGGGCGCCCGATCGCCATGCGCCCTATGTCGGCGCGTCGGCTTTCGCGACCAAGGCGGGCATTCACGCCTCCGCCGTGCTGAAGGATCCGCGCACCTATGAGCATGTCGAGCCGGAGAAGGTTGGCAACACGCGCCGGGTTCTCGTGTCCGATCAGGCGGGCAAGTCGAACATCCTGTCGGAGCTGGAACGTCTTGGCGTCACCGTGGGCAAGAACGATCCGCGCGTCGGGCGACTGCTTGACGAGGTGAAGGAAAAGGAAGCGCTGGGCTACGCCTACGAAGGCGCCGACGCCTCGTTCGAACTGCTGGCGCGACGGGTGCTTGGCGAGGCGCCGCGCTACTTCGAGGTGGAGCGGTTCAGCGTCAGCGTCGAGCGGCGTCACAACGCGGCGGGCGAACTCGTCAGTTTCTCCGAGGCGATCGTCAAGATTATCGTCGATGGCGAGGAGTTCATCTCGGCCGCGGAGGGCGCTGGGCCGGTCAACGCGCTCGATCTGGCGCTGCGCAAGGATCTGGGAAAATACCAGAAATACATCGAGGATCTGCAACTGCTCGACTATCGCGTGCGCGTATTCCAGGGCGGCACGGACGCGGTGACGCGCGTGCTGATCGGATTTGGCGACGGCAAGAGCGAGACGTGGTCGACGGTGGGCGTCTCGGCCAACATCATCGACGCGTCGTTTCAGGCGCTGACCGACGCGATCGACTACAAGCTCTACAAGGAAGGCGCGCGCTAAAACGCGCGCCCCTCGGGCCTATTCGACCAGGTTGAGCGCGCGGTCCTTGCAGACCTCGACATTCGAGATATCGAGCGACGTGCCGTCGTCGAATTCGCCCGAGATGGAAAAATCGCAGCCGGATTTGGCGGGAAGCTTGCCTATGGCCTTGGCCCCCGGCGCGAGGCGCTTGGCGACAATGGCGGACTTGGTCGGGTCCTTGATCGAGGTCATCGTCAGTTGCCGCAAGCCAACCGCGCGCTCGTTGGTGACAAGCACCTGACCGGGGCCAGCCTTCGGCGGACCTTTGGGCTTCCTGGGTTTCGGCTTTGGCTTTTTCTTCACTGGAGCCGCCTGCTGCGCGGCTGCGTCGGTCGCGTCCTGAGCGGCGTTCTGGGCCGCCGATGTCGCGGCGTTCGTCGCCGCGGATCCCGCCGCGCCCGCGCTTGGCGCCGTGAAGCCGCCGGGTACGCCGAAGGCGCTCGTGCCCTGGGTCGGGACCTGGGCCTCAACGGAGGTGGCCAGGCCGATAGCGGACGTCACGCCAACCACGGCAAGCAAGATACTGAATCGACGCACGAGAATACCCTCCCTGGAAGCTTGACCGATTTATAGAAGAATACCATCGGCTTGAGCAAATAAGGCGGGAATGTGGCCGTTAGAGCCTGTCGATCACGCCGGCCTCGTCCGCGCTCCGCGAGCTCGCGCGCTCGGCGTTCGCGCGCAACATCGGGACAACGTCCTCGACGCGCTCGGCCACGAGATAGCGGATTTCGAGACCGGGGCGAATGAATTGCGCCTCCCGCATATGCGCGAGAAGGCTGAGAAGAGGCCTCCAGAAGCCGCCGATGTCGAGAATCAGCACCGGCTTGCTATGGCGATCGAGCTGCACCCAGGTCAGTTGCTCCACCAGCTCTTCCAGTGTGCCGATGCCGCCGGGCAGGGCGACGAATGCGTCCGACCGCTCGAACATCAGGCGTTTGCGCGTGTGCATGTCGTCGACGACGATCAGTTCCTGCGCTTCCTTGAGCATGAGTTCGCGGGTTTTGAGGAATTCAGGAATGATGCCCGTGACACGACCTCCCGCCGCTAGGGTCGCGCGGGCGACCGCGCCCATGAGGCCGGCGTTGCCGCCGCCATAGACAAGGCCAAGACCATCAGCGGCGAGCAGGGCGCCCAGGCGCTCGGCGGCGGCGAGGAAACGAGGGTCCGAACCATTCGACGAACCGCAATAGACGCAGATGTTGCTCAACATGAAATGATCGTTCTCCGTGCCGGACTCCGGCCGAGCCCGCGCCATGACTGGCAATTATCGAGCCGATATGGCGCTTTTCGCGGCGCGGCGCTAGATTGAGATGCGTTGAAGGGCATCCGATGGCGTTTTTGTCGAGGCATATCCTGTTTGCGTCAGGCGCGGCCGCCTCGGTCGCGGCCATCAGTCTGGCAAGTTATGTCGCGCTCAGGCGCGCGGCGCCTCCCGGCGAATCGCTGGCGCCACTGGCGACGTTCCTTCCCGCGCTCGAACCCGCCAAGGTTCCCGCGCCACCGACCGCCGCGCCGAAACCTGAATTCGACGTGGTGCGGGTCGAGCCGACCGGCGAGACGGTTGTCGCCGGCCGGGCTCAGCCCAATTCGACCGTCATCCTGCTCAACAAGGGCGTGAAAATCGCCGAGGGCAGGACGGACGGCAATGGGCAGTTCGTTATCCTGCCTCCGGCGCTAACGCCTGGCGACCACCTTCTGACCCTGCGCGCTACCGGGGCCGATGGCGCCGTCGACTCCGCCCAGAATGTCGTGACTTCGGTGCCGGAACGCGCTGGCGGTCAGGTCGTGGCCGCGTTGATGACGCCCGACCAACCTGCCCGATTGCTCAACGATGCGGCAAGTCCGTCGGGGGTTGGCTCCAAGCTCGCCATCGTCACCGCGGAAGCCGGCGATGATGGCGCGTTTCTGGCGTCCGGCATGGCGACGCCCGGCGCGTCGATCAGGCTCTATCTCAACCAGTCCTTCGTCGCGGGGGTCGAGGCGGGCGCGGACGGCAAGTGGTCGCTGCGGATCGAGCGCGGCATGACGCCGGGCCACTACGATATTCGCGCCGACGTGGTCGAACCGGGCGGCGGAAAGGTTGTCGCGCGCGCCGCGGCGCCGTTTGATTTCCCTGATCGAAAACCGGTCGCCGCGAAACAGGAAGCAAAATCCGCGCTTCCGTCTGGCGCCACTGTCGTCGCCGACATCCAGTCGGTGACGGTCGAGCGCGGCGACAGTCTCTGGCGGATCAGCCGCAAGGTGCTGGGCCGCGGCGTGCGCTATACACAGATCTACGAGGCCAACGCCCACCAGATTCGCGATCCAAATCGCATCTGGCCGGGACAGGTTTTCGTCGCGCCGAAGACGAATCCCGAATAGAATTTCAGACAAGCGCAAGGCCGCGCCAATGCGGCCATTCGAGGGGGGATATTATGAATCGCCGGACGTTTCTTGCCCGGGCCGCGAGCGCCGCCGCCGCGACGGGATGCCTTGTCTGCGGTATGCGCGGCGCTTTCGCGCAGGCCGCTTCGGGCGGCAAGCGCCGCGAGGTCGAGATCGACGGCAAGCGCGTTCGCGTGGTCGATATTCATTGCCACTGCGTGATTCCCGAAGCGCTCGACGTTGTGAAGGGCACGCCACTTGAACGGCGGCTGGCTGGCGGGCTCAAGAATCCATACAACAATCCGCCGATGGAAACGCGCATCTCCGTCATGGATGCGCAGGGCATCGACGTCGAGGCCATGAGCATCAACCCCTTCTGGTATGGCGCCGATCGCGAACTCGCCCGCCGTCTGATCGACCTGCAGAATGAAAAGCTGTCGGCGATGACGAAGGCTTCGGGCGGACGGCTTGTCGCCTTCGCTAGCGTCGCGCTGCAATTTCCCGAACTCGCGGCCGAGCAGCTTGAACACGCCACGAAACACCTGGGGCTGCGGGGCGCGGCGATTGGCGGAACGGTCGAGGGACTGGAGCTCTCCAATCGCAAGTTCGATCCGTTCTGGGCCAAGGCCGAGGAGCTGGGCGCGCTGCTGTTCATGCATCCACAGGAAAGCGCCGAGGCGACCGGCATCGCCAGCAGGGTCAGGGGCAATGGTGGGCTTGAAAACGTCATCGGCAACCCGCTGGAGACGACCATCGCCCTGTCGCGGATGATCTTCGATGGAACCTTTGACCGGTTTCCCGCGCTGCGGATCTGCGGCGCCCATGGCGGCGGCTATCTGCCGTCCTATGCCGACCGGTCGGACGCCGGCTGCGTGACCTTCCCCGATCGCTGCAAGGAACTGGTTCTAAAGAAAAAGCCGACCGAGTATCTCCGGCAGATCTACGTGGATTCGCTGGTGTTCACCCCGGAAGCGCTGCGCCATCTGGCCGCGGTCGTCGGTCCCGGCCAGATCATGGTCGGGACAGATTACGGATTTCCGTGGGTCAAGGACCCGGTCGGGCATATCCTGAACACGCCCGAACTGAGTTCCGCCGACAAGATCGCCATTCTTGGCGGAACCGCAAGCAAGCTGCTCGGCTTGCCGGCCTGAGGCGCTTCATCCACACGGGCGGCAGGGCGGGGGTGCGAAACCGCGACTTTCGGCTTATATGTCCATCGACTCGCGGCTCCCGCGCCCTTAGATCCCGAGAAAATGACAGATCAAACCCTTTCCGGGGCGCCATCGGCCCCTCCCGCCCCGGTTCAACGTGAATTGTCCCTGACGCGGACCGTGCAGCGCCTGTGGCCCTATGTCTGGCCGGCCGATCGGCTCGATCTGAAGCTGCGCGTATCGGGCGCGATTGGACTGATGCTGATCGCCAAGCTCGTCACGCTTGCCGTGCCGTTCTCCTTTAAATGGGCGACCGACGCGATCACCGCGGGCGATACGCCGCCATCCTCAATGGCGATGTGGCTGGGCGGAGCGCTCGGGCTGACCATCCTCTACGGCGTGCTGCGCACCTGCATGGTGCTGTTCACGCAGGGCCGCGACGCGCTGTTCGCCGCGGTGTCGATGAACGCGGTGCGCAGGCTCGCCACCGAGGTCTTCATTCACCTGCATCAATTGTCGCTGCGCTTTCATCTGGAACGCAAGACTGGCGGATTGACCCGCGTGCTGGAGCGGGGGCGCACCGCGATCGAACAGATTGTTCGCCTGTCGATGCTGACCGGCATTCCAACGATCGTCGAGTTCGTTCTGATCCTCGCCGTTCTCTTCTACGAATTCGATTGGCGTTATTCCGTCGTCGTCGTCACCATGATCATCTGCTATCTCTGGTACACGACGGTGGCGACCAACTGGCGCATGTCCATTCGCCGTTCGATGAACGACAGCGACTCAGACGCCAACACAAAGGCGATCGACAGCCTGCTCAACTACGAGACGGTCAAGTATTTCGGCGCGGAGGATCGCGAGGCGTCGCGCTACGACAAGGCGATGGCGCGCTACGAGCGCCTGTCCGTCGGCAGCTATGTCTCGCTCGCCGTGCTGAACTGCGGGCAGGGCGTCATCTTCACCGCGGGCCTCGCGATCATCATGCTCATGTGCATCGGCGATATCCGCGCCGATTCCCACGCCCACACGATCGGCGATTTCGTGCTCGTCAATTCGATGATGATCCAGCTTTCCCAACCGCTGAATTTCATGGGCATGCTCTATCGCGAGGTGAAGCAGGCGGTCATCGACATCGAGACCATGTTCGATTTGCTCGGGCAGCATCCCGAAATCGAGGATCGTCCTGGCGCCGCCCCCCTGGCCATCACGGCGGGAACGCTGCGCTTCGAGGACGTGCATTTTTCCTATGACGCGGCGCGCCCGATCCTGCGCGGGGTCAGCTTCGAGGTTCCGGCGGGTCATACCGTCGCGGTCGTAGGCCCTTCGGGAGCGGGCAAGTCGACGATCTCCCGGCTCATCTTCCGCTTTTACGAACCGCAGGCGGGGCGCATTACCATCGACGGGCAGGACATATCGAACGTCCAGCAGCGTACGTTGCGCGATCAGGTCGGCATGGTGCCGCAAGACACGGTGCTGTTCAACGACACCATCGCCTACAACATTCGTTATGGCCGCTGGGACGCGTCCGACGCCGAGGTCGAGGAAGCCGCGAGCCTCGCCCAGATCGACCGGTTCATCAAACTGGTGCCCGGCGGCTATGGCGCGCAGGTCGGCGAACGGGGCCTGAAACTCTCGGGTGGCGAAAAGCAGCGGGTCGCGATCGCTCGCACCATCCTCAAGGGGCCGCCGATCCTCGTGCTGGACGAGGCGACTTCCGCGCTCGACAGTTTCACCGAGCGGGAAATCCAGATCGCGCTCGATCGGGTGTCCCGAGGGCGCACCACGCTGGTCATCGCCCACCGTCTGTCGACGGTGGTCAACGCCGACGAAATTCTGGTTCTCGACAAGGGCGTCATCGTTGAGCGCGGTCGGCACGATGATCTGCTGGAGCGGGCGGGCGTTTACGCCGCCATGTGGAACCGCCAGCGGGAGGTCGATCAGGCCAACGAGGCGCTGCGAAGGGCCGAGGCCGAGGAAGGCGACTCCGTCCACGTCAAGATCGAGGCTTGAGCCCCCGACCGACGGCGCGGCGACGTCGCCACCGGAAATACCGGTGATTCGATTCATTTTTGTTCAACCCTGAATCAATTTCCGGGTTGTACGTGGCCGGCTATTATCCCCAATTTAGCGATTACAGGCCAAATAATGCGCGAGATTTATTGAACCCGGCGGAAGCTTGGCCTTTCGCTCGCGGACTTTCGGAGCAATGCAATGCTCGACGCGCGCTCGCTTTTTCGTTTCCTTTGGTCGAATAAAACATCTTTCACGCGGGATCG
>CAISJZ010000274.1 GCA_903885755.1 uncultured Hyphomicrobiales bacterium
AGAAGGATGATGTCATAATCATAGAGCTTGCCGAGGTCGATGCCTTCCTCGCCTAGGTCCGTGGTATAGACGTTGAAATTTTCAGACTTCAGCATCAGTTCGATGCTTTGCGCCGTTGCGCTGTCGTCCTCGATCAAAAGTACGCGCATGTGAGTCCCCACCTTGCCGCGTTGCGCACGACCCTCGCGTCATTGCCCGTCCACCGGATTGGGCTGCCGCGCGGTCATGAACCCCGGGCGGCTGCCCCTGGAATTTCCGGCTGAGTAACCTTAACGCTCAATCGTTAACAAAGTCTGATTCCCCTTGGCAAGGCCTCGCGGACAATCCGTCATTAAATCGCGAAAATACTTCTGAAACGAGGCTAACCCTCGAATCCACGGACCTGAACAAACACATTAACAAGCGGCCGCAAGCGATTCGACGGACTCACGGGTTTACCAATCGGGGCTTTCGCGGGTCATTCGGGGCGCCCGTCGCGCTTGGAGCCATGGTTGGGCCGCGAGAACAGGAAATCCCTACCGTCGGTCGCGTAATGGGAGAGAATCAGTCGTGTTCGACCGGAATTATGGCGAATCGCGCGAAAGTTTGGCCTGGCGCCGGCGACGGTAAGGAAAGAGCAACCTCCCTCGTTCATGGTGAATCTGTCTCGCGGAAGCAAATGTGTACCTCGCCGGAGGAGCAGCCGGCGGGGATGTGGTCTCAACCTGCGTGACGGAGTATGAGTAATGAAATCGCGGGATACCCTTATCCGCCTCAAGCGTTTTCAGGCTGAGGAACGTCGTCGGCGCGTCGCGCAGATCGAGGCGATGATCGCCGAGTTTACCCGCATCGCGGGGGAACTTGATCGTGAAATTGCCTCCGAGGAGCAGCGGTCGGGCAACGCGAACCCCACCCACTTCGCTTATTCCACCTATGCCAGGGCGGCGCGCGCGCGGCGCGACAATCTGACTCACTCCGCCGATGAACTGCGCGGACAGCTCGAGGAAGCCAAGGCATTGCACGCCGAGGCCCTTGATGAAGTCTCGAAGGCGCAGAATCTCGAGGGACGGGAAAAAGGCGAACGCGTTATCGAAGTGGTGCGCGAGCGGCTGGATCCGAACCTGATCGGGCTGCGCCCGGTCGGCGCCTGAGCCTCGCCAACTGATTGATGCGCCCCGGCGTGGCGAGAAATTCGCCGCTCCGCGGTCTTGCGCCAGCGGCGACCATCGTGCAGGGATTGCCGCGATCGGTCCGAGGCGTGGCGCCTCCTGGCGGAACTATATGAAGCGGTATCTCGACTATTTCTGGCCGCTTCTCGGCTTGGTCGCCGTCGTCTGGTCGGTCCGGCTTCTCTATGAGAAACTCAAGTCCGAGGCGGGAACGGACGCCGCCACGCGCGCCTTGCTGGCGACGGGCGATCTCTGGTCCAATCTCAAGACCATATCTGGCGTAATCGGCGGCAAGCTCGCGGCAATCCCCCCGCACGCTTACGCGCTTGCGTTCGTCTCGACCCTCGCGGCCTACGCGGCGCTCGCCTGGTACGATCGCATCGCGCTGATCCACCTGCGGAAAACACAGGGAATTTCCTTTCTTTACGTCGCCACCTGTTCATTCGTTACCTACGCGCTATCGCACAATATCGGCGCCTCTGTGTTTTCCGGCGGCATGGTGCGGCTGCGCGCCTATACCGCCAAGGGCCTGAACGCAGGCGAGGTCGCGGTTCTCGTGGCGCTCTGTTCCTTCACGTTCGCTTTCGGGACGATCCTGCTCCTCGGACTTGTGCTGTTGCTCGAGCCGCAAATTCTAGCGCCCCTCAGTTCGCTGTCCCGGCATTTTTCCATCGGCGTCGGCGCGGCGCGGATCATCGGCGCCAGCATGATCGGATTCTGCATGCTGTACACCCTGGGGTCCTGGCTCAAGCTGCACCCTCTGAAGATCGGCAATCTGCGGATCGTCTATCCCCGGATGCCCATTGTCATCCGGCAATATCTCGCCGCGCCGCTGGAGTTGATGGGCGCTGCCGGAATCATCTTTTTCGCGAGTCCGTGGGAGGTGAACCCCGGGTTCCACCTCGTGCTTGGCGCCTTTTTGCTGTCGTTTTCGGCCGGCCTGCTGTCCCAGGTTCCTGGCGGGGTCGGGGTCATGGAGGCCGTTTTCCTGGCGGTCATGCCGCAGGTTCCGGCGACGGCGGTTTTCGCGGCTTTGCTGGTCTGG
>CAISJZ010000275.1 GCA_903885755.1 uncultured Hyphomicrobiales bacterium
CGCGGCGATCATCGAGGCGGAGACAGCGCGAGCCAACCAGCGACAAGCGGCGGCGCCAACGCGGAACGCCGGTCAATTATTTGCCATGGCGGAGCAAAAGCGCCGCGGTCGCCAACTCGCCGAAGCGCTTGATCTCTACGCCGAGGCGGAGGCGCTGGAACCGCAAAACGCCGAAGCCGCGCACATGCAGGGCATTGTGGCCTATGAATCGGGCCAGTTGTCGCAGGCCATCGGCCATATGCGCCGAGCCACCGCGCTGGCGCCCGCCGAGGCGCTCTACCACGCCAATCTCGGGGAAATGTGCCGGCTTGCCGGACTGCCGCAAGACGCGGTCGCCGAAGGAACAAGAGCGGTGGAACTGAACCCCGCCAATGCCGGAGCCTTCAGCAATCTGGGGATCGCCCTGTTCGATCTTGGTCGATACAGCGAGGCGCTGGAACGCATCGACCAAGCGCTGGCCTTGCAAGACAACTTCGCCATGGGCCACAGCAATCGCGGCAACGCCTTGCAGCGCCTGAAACGCTTCAAGGAGGCCGAGGCGGCCTATCGCCGCTCCCTCGATCTCGAACCGGGCTATGCCGACGCCTGGAATAATCTCGGCACATGCCTGCGCGAGCTCAAGCTATTCGACGAGGCGGAGGCGGCCTATCGCCGGGCCCTGGCGATGAAGCCGCATGATCCCGACATCCTCGATAGCCTGGCGCTGGCGCTCAAGGATCTCGAGCGCTTCGACGAGGCGGCCGAAACCTTCCGCGCCGCCCTGGCGATCGAGGCGCGAAACGAAAAGATTTACGTGCATTTTGCCTCGATGCTCATCGAGCGCCATCAAACCGACGAATGCGAAGCGCTGGCGGCGCGCGCGCTGGCGCTCAATCCTGGCAATCACGACGCGATCAATCTGATGGGGCGCGTGTGCTTCGACCGCGAAATGCTGGAACAGTCGATTGGCTACTTCCAGCGGGCGCTGGCCTTGAAGCCGGACCTCGCCGACGCCCACAACAACATGGGCAACGCGCTGAAGGAGATTGGCAAGCTCGACGAAGCGCGCGAGTCGTTCCGAAAGGCTCTGGAAATCGATCCCGACGTCGCTGGCGTCTACGTCAACCTCGCCGACTCCATGAAGTTCAAGCCTGGCGATCCCTATCTTGCGCGGATGGAGGTCATGGCGGCGAAGACCGAGGGGATGTCGCCGACGGATCGTTCGCAGATCGACTTCGCGCTGGGCAAGGCCTATGCGGATATCAAGGATTTCCCGAGATCCTTTCGTCATCTGCTGCGCGGCAACGCGGCCAAGCGCGCGCAGATCGCCTACGACGAAAAAGCGGCCTTGGCTTATTTCGACAGGATCGAAGAGGTCTTTTCGCGCGACCTCGTGGTCAAGAAGAGCGGCGGCGGCGATCCCTCGACACGGCCGATCTTCGTTCTGGGCATGCCGCGATCGGGAACGACGCTGGTCGAGCAGATTATCGCCAGCCATCCGATGGCGCACGGCGCTGGCGAGTTGATGGCGCTGCACGAGACTGTCGGCGCCGCCGCGGCGCGCGGCCCCGCCTTTCCAGAAATCATGAATTCGATGGTCGCGGCCGGGTTGGGGCGGCTCGGAGCCGACTATCTCCAACGCATGAGGAAAATTGCGCCCGATGGGATCGTGGTCACCGACAAGATGCCTTCAAATTACTACTACGTCGGACTGATCCACCTCGCTTTGCCCAACGCGAAGATCGTCCACACCATCCGCGACCCGATCGACAATTGCATTTCTTGCTTCTCAAAACTTTTTTCCGCCGAACAAAATCACACCTACGATCTGGGCGAACTCGGTCGCTACTATCGACGCTACGAACAGTTGATGGCGCATTGGCGGCGCGTCCTGCCGCCGGGCGCGTTTCTCGATGTGCGATATGAGGACGTGGTCGCCGATGTCGAGGGCGAGGCGCGGCGAATTCTGGCCCATTGCGGCCTGCCCTGGGACGAGCGCTGCCTCAATTTCCACGAGACCGACCGCCCAGTCCGCACCGCCAGCGCTACCCAGGTGCGCCAGCCGATTTACAACAACGCCGTCGGTCGTTGGCGTGTCTATGAGGAGTTTCTCGCTCCCCTGTTGGAGGCTCTTGGCGCGCGGTGATTCCAGCGTCATCGGACAACCGCCGATGATCGTCTGCGCGGAACTCATTCTCGGGGTGATCTTCAATGCGACGCAAAATAATGATCATGGGCTTGCCAGGCGCGGGGAAAACAACATTGGCGCGGGCCTTGGCGCCATTGCTGAACGCCGTTCTGTTCAACGCCGACGAGGTTCGCGCCAATATCAATCGAGATCTCGGCTATGGGCACCCGGACCGCGTCGAACACGCCAGGCGAATGGGTTGGATGTGTGATCGCGTTGCCCAGGCAGGGCATTACGCCATCGCGGATTTTATCTGCCCCACGCCCGAAACACGGACTGCGTTTGGACCGGCGTTCGTTATCTTCGTCGACAGAATAGTCGCTGGCCGCTTTGAAGACACCAACCGCCTTTTCGTTCGTCCCAGCCAGTTCGACTTACGGGTCACCCCCGAGGGCGGACCAGAACACTGGGCAAGCCTAATCGTCAGCCGCCTCGGGCCGAATGCTTAGCCTCAGGGCCTGCCGTTGTTTGGGGCGCTTTAGTCGCTTTGGGTCATTCGCGTCGTTTTCGGCAAGCCCGACGCCTTCAAAGATTGTGTCAGTTCCCGGGCCTAAAGCGGACCAAGCCGCCGAATCGCGGCCCGGCCTTGTCGACTCACCATTGCGCGCATAGCGTCTCGCCGTCGCGCCGGACCACCCCTGCGACGGCGCGATAGGGCCGCCTCGTAGATCACAACCACTACGGGGCGGCTGCCCGCAACCTCAAGCGATCCGCCGATGGACTACGCCCCGCCCACTATCGCCCAACTCAAAGCCGATGGCGTGGCTCGGGTTCGTGTCACGTGTCTCGAGCTTGCCTGTCGCCATTCCGGGACAGTCCCCTTCGAGGCGGTAGGCTTGCCGGACGACACCCTGTTCCCGAGGATCAAGGCAGCACGCAGGTTCGCCTGTTCGAAGTGCAGCAGTCGGGAGGTAAGCTTGATGCCCGATTGGCCCGCGCGGGGGGCGGGTGGGCTCTGAGTTACCCCTGCCGATTGCGATGGGTCAGCCGCGTCATTTCCGACACGCCCCAGTGCTGGGAGTGGCCCCTCTGATTTTCACCCGATGCGGTCGTCACCTTGATCCGCCCCCATTGAATTGGTCCACCTGAAAGTATGTCTTTGGACATGGAAAGGGAGGACCGAAATGCCAAGAAAGAGACCGACACCGGAGGAGATCGTCGCGAGGTTGCGCCAGGTCGATGTATTGACATCGCAAG
>CAISJZ010000276.1 GCA_903885755.1 uncultured Hyphomicrobiales bacterium
GGCGGCGATCATCCGCCGGCGGCCTGGCCTGTCGGAAAAGTCCGATTTGACCGCGATTTTTTTCGCGCCGCGATTGGGATAAGCTTGAACGCGGCGGCCAAATTTTCGTGTCCCGCGCCCCCCGGATTCCGGCGGCCATGGCGAGCCGGTTCGTTTTTATGACTTTCGCCAAGGCGATGAAACACGGCGAGGATAGATCTATATTCCGCAATTCTTCATCGGTCTGTTTGCCGCGGCCCGGTCGGCGCGGAGCCCCGGTGAATCGCACGGGGGCAAATATTCAGGCCATGTAGGTCTCGATCGCCCGCAAGGTGACCGCGCGCATGTCTTCGCCCGCCGCATGGGCGAGATACCAGCGGGCTGTCTCGGCGATCGCCGCGGCGCCAACCAGCCGGTCGGCGAAACCGAGCGTGGAGCGCGCCGCCGAACAATCCAACGACAGCAATTGCATTTCGCGGAGCTGCGGTCCTTCGGCGAGCCGCCACCCCTGGGCTGCGCCGAGCGCGACCTGCATGGCCTCCGCCAGCGCGGACACGGGCATATCCGCGGCCATCGTCGGGCCGAAATTGAGGGATCGGGGTGGCTTGTGGCCGCGCCCCAGCGCCTCCGCGTAAACGAGATACCCACACAGGCAATCCAGCACGTGCTGCCAAGGTCGCGTGGCTCCGGGATTGCGCAATACGACTGGCCTGCCCGCGCGCATCGCCCGATAGATGTCCGGGACAATCCGGTCCTCGGAGAAGTCGCCGCCGCCAATTACATTGCCACCGCGCGCGGTGGCAACCGGGACGCCGCGTGCCTCGAAATATGTTCTCGAATAGGACGAGACCACGATTTCGGCGGCGGCCTTGGACGCTGAATAGGGGTCGTGGCCGCCCAGTGGATCGGTCTCCCGAAATGGGCGGCCAAGCTCGGGGTTTTCATAGACCTTGTCGGTGGTGATCACGAGGATCGCCTCGACGCCGTCGACCTCGCGCAACGCTTCAAGAACGCGCGCGGTTCCCATGACGTTGACATCGAACGTTTCAACCGGCTCGCGCACCGACCTGCGCACGAGCGGCTGCGCGGCCATGTGCAGCACGACCTGGGGCCGCGCGGCGGCGACCGCGGCGGCGACACGCGCGGCGTCGCGGATATCGCCATAGCCTTTGGGCGCAATTCCCGCGATTCCCGCGAGGTCGTGGAGGCTGGGGGTGGTGTCGGGCGCGAGCGCGAGCCCGGTCACCCGCGCGCCCATGGCATGCAGCCACAGGGCCATCCAGCCTCCCTTGAAACCGGTATGCCCGGTCAACAAGACGCGCTTTTCGCGCCAGTACGATGGATCGGGGATGCTCACAACACGTCCTTCCGCGCCGACCAAGTCGCAAGGGCTCCGACATGGCCAAGCTTCACTGGGCCGAGGAAAGTTGATTCAATCAGGTGTCCAATCCTATGAGCGACTGGTCAACATCCTGCAAACGACAAGGACGGCCAGACGAGCCCGCCGGTCCATCCGGCCTGCCAGCCGCCTGTCGCCACGCCGGTCCGCCGATCGCCGGTCTTGCGAAAAATCCCGTTCGGCAATACGTTGATCGTCAGCCGAGGGGTGCCGTCCGTCTGGACGGCTGAGATCACACCCATCGAACCTGATCTGGTTAACGCCAGCGGAGGGAAGGCGGCGGGGCTTGAACGCCCCAATCCATGCCATCTTTCTCCACCGCGCCCAAGCGACATAGCCGCGCCAGCCCAAACTGGCCATCGACTGGAGGGAACCATGAATATTCAGCCCAAGCGCAACTCGCTGACGCCGGAAACGGTCACGACCGGCCCACTCACGGGATCGCGCAAGGTCTACCACACGCCCGCGGGACATCCCGACATTCACGTTCCCTTCCGTGAAATTTGTCTGAGCGATCCAAACGAGGCGCCGGTTCGCGTCTATGACGCCTCCGGTCCCTACACCGAGATCGACGCGCGCATCGACCTGTCCAAGGGCCTGCCCGCCCTCCGCGACACATGGCTCGCCAAGCGCGCGGGTCTCGAAAGCTATACTGGCCGCGCGGTGCGACCCGAAGACAACGGCGAGGTCGGCGCCGACAAGCTCGTGCCGCCCTGCCCCGCCAATCGTCATCCCAGGCGCGGCGTTGATGGCGCGATGGTCACGCAATACGAATTCGCCCGCGCCGGCCTCATCACCGAGGAGATGATCTACGTCGCGCATCGCGAGAATCTCGGTCGCGAAAAAATGCTCGATGACGCCATGGCGACCGTCGCCGACGGCGAAAGCTTTGGCGCGGATATCCCGGCCTTTGTGACCCCCGAGTTCGTTCGCGACGAAATCGCGCGCGGCCGCGCCATCATCCCCTCGAACATCAATCATCCGGAACTGGAGCCGATGATCATCGGCCGCAATTTCCTGATCAAGATCAACGCCAATA
>CAISJZ010000277.1 GCA_903885755.1 uncultured Hyphomicrobiales bacterium
CTCGCGGCGCGCGAGAATGCCAATCAGTCGGGCTATCTGCCTAATTTACAGGCCGGGCCAAAGCGTCACGCGCCTTTCCACGGCGGGCTGACGACCTTGTCCGCCGCGAGCCGGGGGCCCATGCGATGATTGACTCGAAAGACATTGCCTTCCGGGTCCTCCAGCACGGCCTGGCGCGCGTTGTAATAGGTGTCGTAGGGTGGCTTGAGCACCGCTCCGCCAAGCGCGGCGACGCGATGCGCGAGATCCTCGACCGCCTCGCGCGATGGAACCTCGAAGGTCAGATAGGCGCGCACCGAGCGATCGGCGCCGGGGCGCCGCGCGCCAAGCCCCAGAAGATCGTAGGCGGCGTCGGCGTTGAAGCCGAGCTCCACCCCGCCCGCGTCAAGGCATCGATAGATCGGCGAGCGATGCCCGACGATTTCCGGCAGACCCAGCAACACGGAATAGAACGCCGACAATGCCTCGATGTCGCGCGCCAGAATATTGCCGTACGCGAGTCTGGCCCCGCTCATGCCGCCCCCGGCGCGTAGCCATAGGAGCGCCGGAACATCTCGGCCATGTGTTCGGCCGTCGTGCAGGTCTCGAAGGCGCGCGGATGTTCGTCGTCGACGCAGGTCGGGATCGGTTCGATCACCGCCCGGGGATCGGGGCTGTAGAAAAAGGGAATGGAATAGCGGTCATGTCCGCTCAAATTGTTTTTCACGCGATGCAAATTGGAATTGTAGATGCCATTCGTCCAGCGCGCCATGAGATCGCCGAGGTTGATGACAAAGGCGCCGGGGATTGGCCGCGCCGCGATCCACTCGCCCGCGACATTGCGAACCTCGAGGCCGCCGTTATCGTCCTGCGCCAGAATGGTGATGCCGCCCCAGTCCGTGTGCGCGCCCGCGCCAATCTGGTTGAACGCCGCGTCGGCCCCTTGTGGCGGATATTTGATGAGCCGCAGATTCCCCGCCGCCATGGCGTAGCTCGGAACGAACCAGCTTTCGTCAAGATCGAGCGACAGCGCGAGAAACGACAGAATGCGGTCGCCCAATGTCCGCATCGCGTCCGAATAGGCGAGCATCTGCTCGCGAAAGCCCGGCAGATTTGACGGCCACAGATTATGGCCGAACCCACGCTCGCCCGCCACGACATATGGATGATCCGCTGGCAGCTCGCGCCCGCAATAAAAGCTTTCCTTGAGATCGGGCGGCGCGGCGGGGGAGTCCGCGTCCTGGCTGTCGAGAATCTGGCCGCCCATGGGCTCGTAGCCCGCGGTGGAAGCGGATTTTTTCATGTCGAGCGCCATTTTATCGGCGAGCGGAAGATCGAAGAACCGTTTGGCGTTGACGAACTGATGGGCGACGCGTTCGGGCGCGACGCCGTGATTGGCGACATAGAAAAATCCGGATTCCCGGCAAGCGCGATGAATGGCGGACGCGATGCGAGCCTTCGCCGCCACGGATAGTTCTCCGGCGCCCTCGAGGTCCACGACCGGGATTTCCGTCGGAATTTTGGGAGGAACATAGAGATGCATGGTTTCAACTCTCCCCGCTGATCGCGCGCCACCGGATCAGGAGATCGCCGGGCTCTCGTGACGCACATCCATTTTCGAATGAAAATCCTCGTCGCTCGCGCCGTCAATCTCGAACCGGCCTGGATTGAGCAGACCCATCGGGTCCATCGCGCGCTTGAACGCGACATCGGCGTCCGTCAGTTCCTTCTTGCCGACCGAACGCACGCCGGACGCGTGCGGGTTGGCGACGATCACGCCCTCGTCCCGCATGATCGCGGCGATCGCCGCCATCTGCTCCTCGCTCTCGTAGCGGAAATACGGCGAGCCGCTGCCGACAAGCCGCCCGGACCAGCGCCGCAACTCCATCCGCAACGGCCCGACGCCCTTCAGCCGCGCGTGGACGCGCGCGACCTGTTCGACAAGATCGGACGCGTGAAACAATCCCTCGATGGCGGTGCGCGTCGGATCGGTTCGCTGAACCTGAAACAACGCGTGACCAAAGGCGAATTCGTACAGCGGACGCCCGTAAACGCCCCTGCCCTCCGGCGACGACGTCACGACCACGCCGCCGGCTTCCGCGACCATTTCGACAAAATCCGGCCACGAAATATCGGCGATCAGGGTCGACATCATCGAATGGCCCTCGGGCACGATATCTCCGAGATCGCGCATGAGCCGCGGCGTCGGCCATTCGTGAACCGACAGTAGCTTCTTGACGATCCCGTCGCTATCGCCAACGCCGACACCAAAGCGAACCGCCTGCATGTAGGTCGGGAATGCGACGATCGCCTCGATCCAGTTCCACGCCGGCGCCAGCGGCATTTCGACCTCGGTGATGATCCCCGTGGCGCCATACGCGTGGTGGGCGCGATGAACGTCTCCGCCGCGCAATTCGATCAACCGCGGCTGCTCCTCCATGCTGATGATCTCGACACCCGCGATATTGCCGCGATCACGCAGGACGCCGTAGGCGCAGCTCCCCGGCCCGCCTGTGCCGCCCGCGACAAATCCCGCGATCGTCGCGGTCGTTTTCGTCGTGGGATGAAACCGCAGCTCCCATCCTGTTTTGCGCGCCGCGTTGTCGATATCGCTGGTCAGAGTTCCCGCGAGCGCGCGAACCGCGCCGGGCTTGACCCACAGCACGCCGCTCAACTCCGTCATGTCGAGCACGACGCCGCCATGCAGGGGAACGCTCTGGCCGTAGTTCGCCGTTCCCCCGCCCCGCGCGGTCACGGGGATGCGATGTCGCGCCGCCAGCGCGACGACGCGAATGACTTCGTCCTTCGTTTTTGGAGTGACGACAATATCGCCCAGTTTGCCCTCGAGCGATTTGCGCAGAAGCGGACTGATTGAATACCAGTCGCGGCTCTTGCGCCGGATCGTCGCGGGATCGATCGAGAAGGCGATGCCGCCAAGACCCGCCGCGAAATCGTCGAGCGCCGTCATGTCAAGGCCCCCGCCTGATGTCGTCGTATGGCGTTTCCTCGACGATATCCGCGAGCGGATAGCGAGCCACTTCGGCAATCAGTTCAAGAAGGCCGTCGGCGGCCCGCTCGACGGCCAGCGCGCCGCGC
>CAISJZ010000278.1 GCA_903885755.1 uncultured Hyphomicrobiales bacterium
CTTCTGGTTCAGGATTTGCCCGCGGTTGAGCAGATACTGCAGGCTGTAGCGAAGGGCGCGCACGTCCCAGCCCTGATGCTCGCCCTCGAAGACGACGCCATCATATTTTGCCTGCTGAAGCTCGATGGAAACCTGCGGTTCGCAGGGGGCAAAGAGCGAGAAGCTGTGCTGGCCCTTTTCGAGCGCGGCGATCATGCCATTGAGACGGGGCAGGGACATGGAATCCTCCAGAATAGTTGAACGCCGCGATCCGGGTGGATCGCGGCGCTGTGAGCCGGGTTAATCAGAAGGTCTGGCGCGCGTGACCGCGGCGGGTCAGCTCGCGGTCGAGCAGCGGATAGACGTCGCGGGCATTGCCCTCGAAGATCTTGTAGCGGTTGGCTTCGCTGAGCGTGCCGACCTGATCGATGTAGCGCTTGGTGTCGTCGTAATCGAAGCCTGTCTCCGGATCGATGCCCTGCACCGCGCCGACCATTTCCGAGGCGAACAGGATGTTGTCCATCGGGATGACCTTGGTGAGCAGCTCGATGCCCGGCAGGTGATAGACGCAGGTGTCGAAATAGACGTTCTTCATCAGGTATTCGACAAGCGGCGGCTTCTTCATGTTCAGGCACAGGCCGCGATAGCGACCCCAGTGATAGGGCACCGCGCCGCCGCCATGTGGAATGACAAACTTGAGGGTCGGGAAATCGTTGAAGAGATTGCCCTGGATCAGTTGCATGAACGCGGTCGTGTCGGCGTTGATGTAATGGGCGCCAGTCGCGTGGAAGTTCGGGTTGCAGGACGACGACACGTGTATCATCCCAGGGACTTCCAGTTCCGCCATCTTCTCATAGAGCGGATACCACGACTTGTCGGTGATCGGCGCGCCAGTCCAGTAACCACCCGACGGGTCCGGGTTGACGTTGACGCCGACGAAGCCGAGCTCCTTCACCATGCGCACGAGTTCCGGAATGCTTTCCTTCGGCGCGGCGCCGGGATGCTGGGGCAACTGGCCAACGCCGATGAAATTGTCGGGCAGCAGCGTGCAGATGCGATGAATAATGTCGTTGCTCAGGCGCGTCCATTCGATGCTGGTCGCCTCGGTCCCGATATGATGCGCCATGCCCGACGCACGCGGCGAGAATACCGTGAGGTCGGAGCCGCGAGCCTTCTGGAAGGCAAGCTGCTTCTCGACGCTCTTGAGAACTTGTTCGTCCGAGATGCCAAGATCGGTGGTGGTGGGCTTGCGGGCGCTATCGACGAGGCCGGCGAGCTGCTTGTCGCGGAACGTATGCATCGCCGCGGGTTCGGTCGTGTAATGGCCGTGGATGTCGATGATCATGGGACGTTTGCCTCTCTTGTGTGTATCGAAACCGGAATAATGGACGGGTTGGCGCTCATACTATCCCTTCGTAGGAGCCGCCGTCGAGATGGATGTTCTGGCCGGTCAGGAAGCCGGCCTGCACGCCGCACAGAAACGCGCAGGTTCCGCCGAATTCCTCGGGCGTGCCGAAGCGTTTCATCGGCAGGGACGCGGCGATCTGGCGGCGCGCCTCCTCCATGGAAATGCCTTGCGATTTCATCATCCGTTCGGCCATGAACTTCTGGCGATCGGTATCGATCCGCTCGGGCAGCAGATTGTTGATGGTGATGTTGTCGGACGCGACCTCGCGGGACAGCGATTTCGACACGCCGGTCAAGCCCAGACGCGCCGAAGTCGACAGGCCCATGTCGGCGAATTTCGGACTTTTGACCATGGCCGAGGTAATATTGACGATCCTCCCGAACTTGCGGGCGCGCATACCCGGCAGCAGCGCCTTGATCATGAAGATCGGCGCCAGCATGTTGGCGTTGAGCGCGCCCATCCAGGCGGCCTCATCCCAGTCCTGAAATTTGCCGGGCGGCGGCCCAGCGTTGTTGTTGACGAGAATATCGGCGTCGGGACAGGCGGCGACGAGAGCGTCGCGACCCTCCGGCGTATTGATATCGGCCCGCGCGGGAATGACGGTTCCGCCAGTCGTGGCGCGAATCTCCGTCACGGCGGCTTCCAGACGCGACGCGTCGAGGCCGTTGATCACCACGCTCACGCCTTCGCGCGCGAGCGCCGTGGCGCAAGCCTTGCCGAGGCCGCGCGAGGAGGCGCAGACGATTGCTTTGCGGCCCTTGATCCCCAGGTCCATTTTTCCTCCCGATCGATCCGGTCTTCCTAGTGAGGGCCGCCTGCGATGGCAAGTCGCGGGCGGGCGCCTTGCGCCCCGGGCGGGGGACGATGTTAATGGGCGCCAACAGAACGTCGTCGACGTTCGCGGGAGAAACGCCATGACGCTGAAATATATGTCGGGCTTCGGCAACGATTTCGAGACGGAAAGCCTGCCGGGAGCGGTGCCGGTCGGTCGCAACTCGCCACAAAAGTGCCCCTACGGTCTTTACGCCGAGCAATTGAGCGGCTCGCCCTTCACGGCGCCGCGGGCGACGAACCAGCGAACCTGGGTCTATCGCATCCGTCCCTCGGTCCTGCATTCCGGCCGTTTCACAAAGGCGGACATCGGCCTTTGGCGTACGCCGCCGTGTCACGAAGTCGATCTGCCGCCGGGTCAATTACGCTGGTCGCCGACGCCGATCCCAACCGAACAGATCGGCTTTCCCGCCGGCGTGCGTACGGTGACCACGGCGGGCGACGCCGGCGCGCAGGCCGGTATGGCCGCGCATGTCTATGTCATCACCAAGAGCATGATCAACGAGGTCTTCTGCAACGCCGACGGCGAGATGCTGTTCGTGCCGCAACAGGGGGGCCTGCGCTTCGTCACCGAACTTGGCGTGATCGAGGCCACGCCCGGCGAGATCATTTCCATTCCCCGGGCGCTGAAATTTCGCGTCGAACTGATGGGGGAACCCGCGCGGGGCTATATCTGCGAGAACTTTGGCGCGTCGTTCCGCCCGCCGGAACGCGGCCCCATTGGCGCCAATTGCCTCGCCAATTCGCGCGACTTCCTGACGCCAGTCGCCTGGTACGAGGACAAGGAGACGCCGCATACGCTTTACATGAAGGAAGGCGGTTCACTCTGGAAAACGGAACTGGCCCAGTCGCCGTTCGATATCGTGGGCTGGCATGGCAATTACGCGCCTTACAAATACGACCTTCGGCGCTTCTCGCCGGTTGGCGCGGTCTTGTTTGACCATCCCGATCCGTCGATCTTCACGGTCATCACCGCGCCATCGGACACGCCCGGCATGGCGAACATCGATCTGGTCATTTTCCCCGAGCGCTGGCTGCCCGCGGAAAACACGTTCCGGCCGCCGTGGTATCACGTCAACATCATGTCGGAGTTCATGGGGCTCATCTATGGGGCCTACGACGCCAAGCCCCACGGCTTCACGCCCGGCGGCATCAGCCTGCACAATTCCATGCTGCCGCACGGGCCGGACGTGGAAGCCTTCGAGCACGCAAGCAATGTCGAACTGAAGCCGGTCAAGCTCGCCAACACCATGGCCTTCATGTTCGAGACGCGTTTCGCGCAAAGGGTGACGAAATACGCGGCCGAATCCGCGACGCGTCAGGATGATTACCCCGACGTGTGGAAGGGCCTGAAGCGGCATTTCGATCCAACGAAGCCGTAGGCGCGGTCTCATAAACAATGGGAGGGGCCAATGTCGCCCAATGATCCAGCCTTGCGCTCCTTCATCGAGGTCGCGCCCGAGAACGATTTTCCGATCCAGAACCTGCCCTATGGCGTGTTCTCGACCACCGCCGATCCGACGCCGCGCGTCGGCGTCGCCATCGGCGATTCCATTCTCGATCTCGCGGCCCTGCACGCGCGCGGGCTGCTACCATCGGTCCCCGGAGCGAACGCTTTCGCGACGGACGCGCTGAACGATTTCATGGCGCTGGGTCCGGCCGTCTGGAAAGCCACGCGTGGGCGGATCAGCGAGTTGCTGCGCGCGGAAACGCCGACGCTACGCGATGACGCGGCGCTGCGCGCGGCGGCGCTGGTCCCGCGCGCCCAGGCGAAGCTTCATCTGCCATATCGGGTCATGGCGTTCAGCGATTTCTATTCGTCGAAGCAACACGCCACCAATGCCGGCATGATCATTCGCGGCGCCAATTCCGCGCTGGCGGCGAACTGGCTGCACATGCCCATTGGCTACAACAGCCGGAACAGCACGGTGGTCGTCGGCGGCACGCCAATCCGCCGACCGCTCGGCCAGTTGAAATCGCCGGATAGTCCCAACCCCGGTTTTGGCCCCTGCCGGAAACTCGACATCGAACTCGAGATGGGCTTCGTGCTCGGGCAGGGCTCGCCGATGGGCTCAATGGTCGATGAACAACGGGCCGAGGACATGATCTTCGGCTTCACGCTGCTCAACGACTGGAGCGCGCGCGACATACAGGCCTGGGAGTACCAGCCGCTCGGCCCCTTCCTCGCCAAGGCCTTCGCGACGACGATTTCCCCATGGGTCGTGACGAAGGAGGCGCTGGAGCCATTTCGCGTCGAGGGGCCCAGGCAGGACCCCGCGCCCCTGCCCTATCTTCGCCAGCACGGGCCCCACAATTACGACGTGACGCTGGAATTCTGGCTGAAGACCGCGAAGGCGGGCGATTACGCGCGGCTGTCGCGCACCAACTTCAGATACATGTACTGGTCGTCGGTACAGCAACTCATGCACCATGCCTCGACCGGTTGCGCCATGCGCGCGGGCGATCTGCTGGGCTCGGGAACTGTCAGCGGCGACGAGAAGAGCGAGCGCGGCAGCTTGCTGGAGCTGTCGTGGAACGGCGCCGACCCGATCGCGCTCCCCAATGGCGAGACGCGAACCTTCCTTGAAGACGGCGACAGCGTGTCGCTGCGCGGGCATGCGCAGGGCAAGGGCTATCGCGTCGGCTTCGGCGAGGCCGAAGGGATGATCACGCCAGCGCTGACCCCGCCGGTGTGATCGGACGGCGGGGCTTCCGCGTCATGGCTCGTGGCCCGGCGCGAGCCGGGCCAGTTCGTGGATCGCCAATTTGCCAATCAGTTTCTGCCTGGGCCGCCACCTTCGGGATGACCGCCCTGCCCACCCCCTTCGGGATGACCGCCGCCGGGACCGCCCGCGTCGGGACGCTCACCGCCGCCACCCGGCGCTGCGGCGCCCGGTCCGGGGCCCGCACCCGATCGAGCGCCGGCCCGCGGAACTGATCCTGGCTGTGGTCCACCCGGCGTCGGGGCGGGCCGTACACCGCCCTGGGCGCCGTTTTGGCGCATTCCTCCGGCTGTCGGGGCGCCCGGCGGGGGATTGCCGGGACCGGGCCGCTGTTCGCGGCGCGGCCTCGCCACGGAGCCGCCACGATCGCTCGGGGCGCTCCAGCTTCGCCAGCCATCGCCGCCGCCCCAGCCCAGGCCGCGACGCATGGCGTAACCGCACCAATACCAACCCGGCCCCTGCCAGCCATCAAAATACCAGCAATAGCGCCGCCCGTGGTAACGGTACTGGACATCCTCGACATTGTTGACCAGCGGCGCGCCCGACAGGCCGTTAAGCGTGGGCGCGGCTTGCGCGCCGTTTACGTAAAGCGTCGCGCCGGCCATCATGGAAAGGGCCGACACGGTCGCCAGAGTGAAATGTTTCATGCGCTTTCTCCTGTTGAACGCGCGCCTGTCAATGACGACGGTGGTGGCTATGAGCCCAACCGCGGTGGCGACCACGCGTCCAGCCAAGGTGCAAGCCCCTGTTTCCGTGACCTCGACCCCAGCCATGGCCGCCACGAACCGGAATTGCGACGGTTTCGGACTGTCCCACGATGACCTGCGAGGATGGCATGAACGGCGCGGCGCCTGCGGGCGCGGCAATGATGAGGCCAAAAGCGAACAAAGAGCCGGCAATCAGATGTTTCATGGGAGTCCTCCGTCTGGATGGGGCATCGCGGCTCTTGAGAACGTCTCTTCGAACATCGCGGTGTCGGGCTGGATAGATTCTGGCGGACGCGGCCATGATCGCCGCCCGACGACATCATCCCTAGCTGACGTCCATCCCGGGCCGACAGCCCCGGAAATTACTCACGCGTCAAGGCGATGTTCGCTCGATGGCGCGAAAGGTGACAGCCTGCCGCGCCGCCTATTGGCTCGCCCGAAACCTGCTCAAAACTGCGGGCGCGTAACGTCCTTCATGCGCTCGACCACGTCTTCCGGCTGACTCATCACGTCGGCGACAATCCTTTGCAGATCCGCACCGGTCATGGGATCGACCCCAAGGCGCCGCTTGTCGGCCTCCACCTGAAACCGCGGGTCGGCGACCATGGCGTCAAAGGCGGCGCGGAGGATTTCGATTCTCTCGGCGGGCGCGCCCGGCGTCGAAAAAAAGGCCCGCCCCACCGTGGATGTGCTGGCCATGAGTTTCAACGCGTTCCTGTCGCGCGGGTTATCGACGAGTTCGAGAACCGTGGGCACGTCGGGGAGTTTTTTGAACCGCTCCAGCGTAATGACATAGGGAATGGTGGCCAGGCCTTGCGAAAACCATTCGCGCTTGGTCTCCAGATAATCCCAGCTTGTCGAGCCAAGCGCATCGGCCTCGCCTTTTTCCAGCGCCAGGCCCATCAGGGC
>CAISJZ010000279.1 GCA_903885755.1 uncultured Hyphomicrobiales bacterium
ATGATGATGGGCTTGGTCCAGCCCGGCACGTAGCGGGGGATGTTGGACATGATGATCGGCTCGCGGAACACCACACCGCCGAGGATGTTGCGGATGGTGCCGTTGGGCGACCGCCACATTTCCTTGAGGCCGAATTCCTTCACGCGGGCCTCATCCGGCGTGATGGTGGCGCACTTGACCGCGACGCCATATTTCTTGGTCGCTTCGGCGCTGTCGATGGTGATCTGGTCGTTCGTTTCGTCGCGCTTCTGGATGCTCAGGTCGTAATACTTGAGGTCGATGTCGAGGTAGGGATGGATCAGCTTGTCCTTGATGAACTGCCAGATGATGCGGGTCATCTCGTCGCCGTCCATTTCGACGACGGGGTTTGCAACCTTGATTTTTTGCATCGGGGCCTCGGACTTTGCTGCGCTGCGGCATTCGACAATCGAAACGCCTATAGCATCACGGCCCGGCGCGGCCTAGTGCCGCTTTTGGCGCAAACGCCCCAATTTTCAGGCGGCGGCCCAGCCCATATTTTCAGCAAATCAGGAAAGACGCGCCGCGGCGGGTCGGGGGCCCGTGCGCGGCGGCAATCGTTGTTCAGGCGGGGCAGGCTCCGGCGATTCAAGCGGGAGCCCGCTCCGGCATTACATCACAGCGAAGCCAGCGCGGCGTTCAGCGTGGCGCTGGGGCGCATCGCAGCCGAGGTCTTGGCGTCGTCGGGCACATAATAACCGCCGGTATCGACCGGCTTGCCCTGCGCGCCGATCAGTTCGGCGTTGATTTTCGCCTCGTTGGCGGTCAGCTTTTCCGCCAGCGGCTTGAAGCGGGCCTGCAGTTCGGGGTCCTTCGTCTGCGCGGCCAGCGCCTGCGCCCAGTAGAGGGCGAGGTAGAAGTGGCTGCCGCGGTTGTCGATCTCGCCGACCTTGCGAGAAGGGTTGCGGTTGAACTCGAGCACCTTGCCGGTCGCGGTGTCGAGCGTATCGGCGAGCACGCGCGCCTTGGCGTTGTGATACGTGTCGGCCATGTGTTCCAGCGAGGCCCCGAGCGCGAGGAATTCGCCAAGCGAATCCCAGCGCAGGTAGCCCTCCTCCCGGAATTGCTGCACGTGCTTGGGCGCGGAGCCGCCCGCGCCGGTCTCGAACAGGCCGCCGCCCGCCAGAAGCGGCACGACCGACAACATCTTGGCCGAGGTGCCGAGCTCCATGATCGGAAACAGGTCCGTCAGATAATCGCGAAGCACGTTGCCGGTGACCGAGATCGTGTCCTGCCCCTTGCGGATGCGCTCCAGCGAGAACTTGATCGCCTCGACCGGCGCCATGATGCGGATGTCGAGCCCGCTGGTGTCCTGGTCCTTCAGATATTTCTCGACCTTGACGATGAGTTGCGCGTCATGGGCGCGGTTCTTGTCGAGCCAGAACACCGCCGGGGTTTTGGTGAGGCGCGCGCGGCGCACGCCGAGCTTGACCCAATCCTGGACCGGCGCGTCCTTGACCTGACACATGCGGAAGATATCGCCGGTCTCGACCGGACGCTCGAGCAGAACCTTGCCGTCATCCGCGACAACGCGAACCGTCCCGTCGGCGGAAATTTCGAAGGTCTTGTCGTGCGAGCCGTATTCTTCGGCCGCCTGCGCCATCAGGCCGACGTTCGGCACCGAGCCCATGGTCCTGGGGTCGAAGGCGCCGTTGGCCTTGCAATCCTCGATGGTCGCCTGGAAAAGCCTGGCATAAGCGCGGTCGGGAACGACGGCCATGGCGTCGCGCGGTTTGCCGTCCTTGTCCCACATCTTGCCGCCCTCGCGGATCATCGCGGGGAGCGAGGCGTCGATGATGACGTCGCTGGGCA
>CAISJZ010000280.1 GCA_903885755.1 uncultured Hyphomicrobiales bacterium
CCGACTGGCTGGCGCGCGACGCGGTGCTGGCGGATCTGACGCGCTCCGGCCCGCTGGCGACCTACCAGTACGAGGGGCGCGACTATGTGCTGCGCGCGCCGCTCGGCATGTACATGATCCCCGGCCTCGTTGGCTGGCTTCTCGGACTGAAAGCGGCGCATTTCGCTCTGCTGGCGCAGAACACGGCGATGACCGGAAGTGTCCTTTACATCATGGGTTCGCTGTCGCGCGGCAGACCCGTTGTCGTGATCGCGCTGTTCATCTTCTTCGGCGGTCTCAATGTCGTGCCGTGGATCGTCTCCATCGTCGAGGGGCGACTGCATGGCGTGTCGGTGGAAATGCCGATTTACATGGAGAACTGGTCGCCATATTTCACCTATTCCAGCCACGTGGTTCAGATGTTCTATGTGCCGAATCACATGACGCCGGGCTGGTGGCTCGCGGCGCTGGCGCTTCTGCGCGCGCGCGACGAAATCTCGCTGGGGCTGATGGGCGCGCTGGTCGCGCCGATGATGTTCTGGTCGCCGCTGGCCGTCGCGGTCGCGCCGATCCTGTTGATCTATTTCGCCGCGCGCACGCCATGGCGCGAGGTCTTTTGCCGGCACAACTGGATCGCCGGATTCAGCGCGGCGCTGTTCATTCCCGTCGTGATTTATCTGCTTGGCGCGGCGGAGACGATTCCCTCGGCGTGGACGATCGCGCAAGGCGGCTTCGCGCTGGCCTATCTCGCGTTCATCGCGGTCGAAATCCCCCACGCGGTTGTTATCCTGTGCGGGTGGAGCCTCGTCGAGCGGCGCGATCGCGGCCTGTTCCTGTTGTGCCTCGTTCTCCTGCTGGCGATCCCGGCATACAGTTTCGGACCGTTCAACGATTTCGCCATGCGCGCATCAATTCCCGCGCTGGCGGTTCTCGCCTTTCTGTTCGCCAACGTGTTTGTCGGGCTCGATCCGGTCGCGCGGCCGGTTCTGCGTCTCGTGGCGATGGCGATCATCGGCCTTGGATGCTACTCCCCGATCGTCCTGATCTCCGGCGGCTTCACGCGGGCCCGCTTCGCCATCAGCGACTGCAACTTTCTGTCGACCTGGTACGAGATCGACCACGCGACATTTTCGACGAACTATCTCGCGCCGCTGGACCGGTCTCCCGCCTGGCTCATTCGCGTTGATCCCGCCCGCCTGCCATTGCAGGTGGAAAAGCGATCATGCTGGCCTGATCATCCCGAGCCCGATCAGATCCATCATGCGCCGGGTTGAGGCGGGCGGGCGTCAGGGCTTGAATTCAAGCGCGGCGCGGGCCCGGTCCACGATATCCCGCGGCGTTGCGTAGAGCTTGGCGATCAACGCCTGCAACTCCTCGCCGCGGGTCGGCGCGATGTCGACGTTGATTTTTTTCGCCTCCGCCACGAGATCGGGGTCGGTCATCGTCTCCATGAAGGCCTTTCGCAACGCCGCGACGCGATCGGCGGGCACGTCCGGAGCGACGACATAGGGCCGCCCGAACGCGGCCTGCGAATACACGAGCTCCAGAATCTGGCGCTGTTCGTCGGTTTTGGCGAATTGTCTGGTCAGGGGCACGCCTAAGCGATCGAGCTCGGGATAGCCGACATTAGCCTCCTGCACGAGCGGCTTGACGAGGCCGCTGGAGAACCACGCGGGATAGGTGGCGGCGACGCTCGACCAGGTTTCGCCGCAGGCGCCCTGGATTTCGCCCTTCTCCAGCGCGAGATTGATTTCGCGCGTGCCGGGATAGCCGGCGACAATTTTGAATTTGACGCCGAGCAGGTTGCGCAGCATCGAGGGGAAATCGCGGGTCGAGGCGCCGTCGGCGCTGCCGCCGACGATCAACTCCCTGTCGAAGGCGTCGGCGAGCGACTTGACCGGCGCGTCGCCGCGCACGAGGCAGACATAGGCGTCGACATTGGCGTTGCCGATGTACTGGAACCTCGCGGTGTCGTGGGTGCGGCGCTTGATGTCGCCGAACAGCGGATCGACAACCGCGCCCATGAAAATGGCGCCAATGACCGTCCCGTCCTTCGCCGCGAGATTGTAGACATTGGCCGCCGCGACGTTCGACGCGGCGCCGGGCATGTTCTGCACCGTGATCGCCGGATTGCCCGGCACGTGGCGGCCCATGAAGCGGGCGATCAGGCGACTGTAGAGATCATAGCCGCCACCAGGCGAGGAGCCGACGATGATGGTGATGGTCTTGCCGCGGTAGAAGGCCGCGACCGGGTCGCCCGCGTCCTGCGCGCGGGCCGCCGGGGCAAGGCCGAGGCCGGCGGCAAGGGCTATAAGCGCCACCGCTGTGCGAAACATTGTGTCCTCCCCGGGCCGACGCGCGACCGGACCCTTTATAACCTCCCGCGCGTATGACGAAAGTCGTCATGGGGTCGCGGCGTCGGGGCCGCATGCGGGCATGACAGGGCGAGGCGCCTCGGCTAGATTGCCCGCCAACGCGCGCCGGGGAACGGCGCGGTCATCTGGAGACAACGCCATGAAGTTGAGGTCATTGATCGCCGGCGCGGCCCTGCCGCTGGCGGCCCTGTGGGCCGGCGCGAGCGCGGCGCAGACGCCGATCACCATCGGCGCAATCGAAATTCTGTCGGGTCCGGCGAGCGCCTATGGCATCGCCATTCGCAACGGATTCGATCTCGCCCTCGACGAGGTCAACAAGGCCGGCGGCGTCAATGGCGCGCCGCTCGCGATCGCCTACGAGGATTCCGCCGGCAAGCCCGATCAGGCGATGAACGCCGCGCGTCAGCTCATCGGCTCCAAAAAGGTTCCGTTGATCCTCGGCCCGACCCTGTCGAACGAAATGTTCCCGGTCGGCCCGATCGCCAACGAGCGCAAGGTGCCGATCGTCGGCTCGTCGACGACCGCCAATGGCATCACCGCCATCGGGCCCTATGTGTTCCGCACCTCTCTGCCGGAATCGGACGTCGTGCCGGTGACGCTGCGCACCGCCAAGGAGAAACTCGGCGTCAAGAAGGTCGCGGTGCTGTATGGCAACGACGATGCGTTCACCAAATCGGCCTATGACGTGATGAAGGCGGCGATCGAGAAGCTCGGACTCGAGACCGTGACGACCGAAACCTTCGGCGCCAAGGACACTGACTTCAACGCGCAGCTCACCAAGATCAAGGGGCTCAACCCCGACGCCATCGTCGTCTCCGCGCTGGCGGAAGCCGGCTCCGGCATCCTGCTCGCCAAGAAGGCGCTGGGCATTCCCGCCTCGGTGCGCGTGATCGGCGGCAACGGGCTGAATTCGCCGAAGGTGGCGCAGGTGGCGGGCGACGCCGCCGACGGCACGCTGGTCGGTTCGCCCTGGTTCATCGACAAGCCGGACGATGCGAACAAGAAGTTCGTCGCCGCCTACAAGGCGAAGTACAACATGGACCCAGACCAGTTCGCGGCGCAGGCCTACGACACATTGTTCATTGTCGCCGGCGCCATCAAGGCGGCGGGCGGGCCGGACTCCGACAAGATCCGCGACGCGCTGACCAAGGCGAAATACTCCGGCGTCATGGGGCCGTTCTCCTTCACCGAAAATCGCGACCCCGCCGATACGTCGGGCGTCGTGGTGATCGAAATGAAGGGCGGCAAATTCCAGATGCTTCGGTAGAAAAAGCGCCGGGAGGATCGGCGCAAGACCGATAAGATGTCCATCTGGCGCATCCTCCCCCTCAGGGGGAGGTGTCGCGCCAAGGGCGCGACGGAGGGGGTTTGCTTCAACTTCACCATTGATCAGACCCCGCCCCGATCGCTCCCGCGATCGACCCTCCCCTGAGGGGAGGGAGGTCGCCAGACGAAAGCAATGTCACGAAGCGCCGCGGACGATGGTTTCGCCGCCGGGAAATACGCATGCTCGCGCAACAGCTCTTCAACGGACTCGTGGTCGGCTCCACCTACGCGCTCTTCGCGTTGGGATTCACGACCATGTTCGGCGTGCTGGGCGTCATCAACCTGACTTACGGATTCTATTTTTCCGCCGGCGCCTTGCTGGCGCTGTGGATCACGCACGCCATTGGCGCGCCGGTCTGGGCGGCCCTGCTGCTCGCGGCCATTGGCTCGGGCCTGATGGCCGTCGTCATCGACGCGTTGCTGCTGACGCGCCTGCGCCGCGCGCGCGCGCCGGAGCTTGCCTCGCTGATGGTGACGCTCGGCGCGACCCTGCTACTCTATTCGCTGACGAGTTCGCTTCTCGGCGTCGACATCAGGCGGTTTCCATCGGCGGTTCTCGATACCTCGGCCTTCGATGTCATGGGGCTGCGCGTGTCGGTGACGCAACTGCTCATCATCGGCGCCGCGTTCGCGCTGGTCGCCGGCCTTGTCTATCTCATGCAGGGAACGCGCCTGGGCCTTGGCGTCAGGGCGCTGGCGGAGCGGCCGGAGACGGCTGAACTGATGGGCGTCAATTCCGGCGCCATCACGCGGCTGGTGTCTTTCGTTTCGGGCTTTCTCGGCGGCGCGGCGGGCGTGCTGATCGGCCTCAACTACAACGCCATCCAGCCCTTCATGGGCGAACAGATGATGCTCAAGGGCTTTGCCGTGATCATTCTGGGCGGGCTTGGCGACCCGCGTGGCGCGCTCGTCGCGGGCCTCGTCGTCGGCCTGCTGGAGACGCTGACGGCCGGCTATGTCGCCTCCACCTGGAAGGATGCTGTCGGCTTCGCCCTGCTGGTGCTGACGCTGTGGATCAGACCTTCGGGCCTGTTCGGCAAAGCCGCCGTGAAGCGAGCCTGACATGCCCGCTTTTCTCGACGATTTCCTCTTCACCTACGAGACGCTGGTTCATTCGCTGGGCGTGAATGGATTGCTGGCGCTGAGTATGTATGTCGTGCTGGCCATGGGGCAATTGTCGCTGGGACAGGCCGCTTTCATGGGCATCGGCGCCTATACATCGGCGCTGCTGACGCTGAAACTCGGCGTGCCATTTCCCCTCGTGCTCCTGGCCGCGATGATCGCGCCCGCCTTCGCCGCGCTGATCATCGGCGCGCCGACACTGAAACTCTCCGGCGTCTATCTCGCGCTCGCGACCATCGGCGTCGGCGAGATGCTGCGACTGTTTTATGTGAACTCGGACTTCACCGGCGGCGCGCTCGGCGTGTCCGGCATTCCGCGTGTCGGCGGCATTGTCTGGATCTATTCCTGTCTCGTGATCGCCATTGTCATCTTCGTGTTCGTCGCGCGTTCGCGTATCGGACGCGCCATGGATGCCACGCGCGAGGATGAACTGGCCGCTGGCGCGCTTGGCATCGATCTGCCCGCCTACAAGCTGGGTGGACTGGTCGTGTCGGCGATGCTGGCGGGTCTGGCCGGCGCGCTCAACGCGCATGTCTCGTCATTCATTTCGCCGGGCGAATACGGGTTCGACGCGGCGGTGACGATCCTGTCCTTCGCGCTGCTGGGCGGGATTGGCTCGCCCTTCGGCCCGGTCCTTGGCGCGTTCATCCTGACTGCCTTGCCCGAGGTTCTGCGGCCCCTGCATGACTTCCGCTCGGTGGTGAACGGGCTCATCATCGTGGTCGCGGTTCTGTTCATGCCGCGCGGCCTTCTGGCGTGGCGCATGGGAAGGCTCGCGGGATCACGGGGCAAATCCACATGAGCGCGCCGCTGCTGTCCATCGATGGATTGAGCGTCCGGTTTGGCGGGCTCGTCGCCGTCGACAACGTGAGTTTCGATATTGCCGCCGGCTCGGTGCATGGCCTGATCGGACCGAATGGCGCGGGCAAGACGACGATGTTCAATCTGCTGTCGGGGCTGACGGCGCCGACAGCCGGCGCGATCAGGCTCGACGGCGTCGCCATCGAGAGCCTGCCAAGCTGGAAGCGCGCGTCGCTCGGCCTGTCGCGCACTTTCCAGAACATCCGTGTCTTTCACGAGATGACCTTGCTGGAGAATGTCGTGACCGGCATGCATCCACGATTGAAGGAAGGGTTGCCCGCCATTCTTTCGCGGCTTGGGAGTTTCGCCGCCGCCGAGCGTCACGCACGTGAAAAATCGCTGGAGCTGCTGGAATTCGTCGGGCTCGTGGACAAGGCCGGCCACCGCGCCGGCGATCTGCCCTATGGCGATCAACGACGTCTTGAAATCGCGCGCGCGCTGGCCAACGAGCCGCGCCTGCTGATGCTGGACGAGCCGGCCGCGGGCATGAACCCGTCGGAAACATTGACCCTTGTCGCGCTGCTGGAGAAGCTGAAAGCGAGCGGCCTGACGATTCTGCTGGTCGAGCACGACATGAAATTCGTCATGCGCCTTTGTGACCGCATCTGCGTGCTCAACTTCGGACGCAAGATCGCCGAGGGTGGCCCGGCGGACATCCGCGCCAATCCGAAAGTCATCGAAGCCTATCTCGGAGCGAAGGTGGCGCGCGGTCTGGAGGCCGGCGCATGAGCGAGACGCCGCTTCTTGAGGTCAAGGGCCTCACGCTTGGCTATGGCAAATCCGACGCCGTGACGGGCGTTCATCTGAATGTGCACGAAGGCTCCGTCGTCGCGCTGATCGGCGCCAATGGCGCGGGCAAGACGACGATCATGCGTGGAATTTCCGGCCTGCTGCGACCGCGCGCCGGGCAAATATTGTTTGATGGAAAAGACATCGCCGGCCTGCCGGGCCATCGCGTCGCAAGACTCGGAATCATCCAGTCCCCCGAGGGCCGGCAGGTCTTCGCCAATCTGACCATCGCCGAGAATCTCGAGATGGGCGCGTGGCTGCTCAAGGACGCCGCGGAGGAAGCGCGGCGCCGCGCGGCCGCGCTGACGCGTTTTCCGAGACTCGCCGAACGGCTACAACAATCCGCTGGATCATTGTCGGGCGGCGAGCAGCAGATGCTCGCCATCGGCCGCGCGTTGATGGCGAACCCGCGGCTGCTGCTGCTGGATGAACCGTCGCTGGGTCTCGCGCCGCTCTTCGTCGAGGAGATCTTTCGCATCATCGAGGATTTGAAACGCGAGGGGCGGACGATCCTTATCGTCGAGCAGAACGCGCGCGCGGCGCTCGAAATCGCCGATCATGCCTATGTCCTGCAATCCGGCCATATCGGGATCGAAGGCCCCGCGAGGGACGTTGCCGCCGATCCGCGCGTGGTGGCGGCGTACCTCGGGGGATAGGTCGCGTTGCGACGCCACTTGGCGCGCGCGTTGACGTTCAATAGACTGAGGGCAACGAGATCGCGCTCGCGATCCATTCGGACAAGGAGCGGGAAATGTCCATCACCGTCACGCCGAC
Source organism: uncultured Hyphomicrobiales bacterium (assembly GCA_903885755.1). Lineage (GTDB taxonomy): Bacteria > Pseudomonadota > Alphaproteobacteria > Rhizobiales > Beijerinckiaceae > Terripilifer. Next base: position 7,227 of record CAISJZ010000280.1, read on the forward strand.
CGGCGCGGCCCTCGGCGCGTTCATCACGAATTTCGACGCCGCGCATTTCTCGCCCGAGGACGCGCGGGCGATTAACGAGGCCTATCTCAAGTATCACGTGATCGTTTTGCGCGACCAGAAACTCACGGACGCACAGCTTGTCGAATTCGGCAAATGCTTCGGCGAGATCGAGAAGGCGCGATTCATCTCGCCCCTGTCGGGTCGCGACGACATCATGGTCATTTCCAACATTCGCG
>CAISJZ010000281.1 GCA_903885755.1 uncultured Hyphomicrobiales bacterium
CGTCGAGCAGCGGCTGCAGCGTCTTGCGATAAAGATCTGGATCGACCAGCGCCTGAGCGGTCAGGTCGAGCGGGTTGGTGGGCAGGATCAGGCCCGGCGCGATGGCGCCGATGACCTCCGCCGCCGGCGCGGACATCGCCGGCAACGGCAGGCCCAGCGCCTCGCAGGTGTCGAGCGTCATCGCCTTGAACGCGCCGGAATCGGTGATCATCGCCACGCCGCCGCGCGGCATGGAAGGACAGCGCAGCGCCATTTCGCTGACGTCGATGAGTTCTTCCAGACTCTCGACGACGCACACGCCCTCCCCGCTGACCCGCGCGCGCATCAGGTCCCAGTCGCCGGCGATAGCGCCGGTGTGAGTCGCCGCCGACTGGCGCGCGGCCTGACCACGGCCTGGATGCAGCAGGAACAGCGGCTTTTCCACGAGGCGCGCGCGACGCGCCAGTTCAAGGAAATAGCGCGGCTTGCGGAATTGCTCGACAACCAGCGCGATCGCGGCGGCCGACGGGTCGTCGATCAGCACATCAAGAAAATCCTCGACGCTGTCGACGGCCTCGTTGCCGGTGGAAACCGTGTAGGACAGGCCGATCTCGCGCGCGTGCAGGGCCGCGCGCACCACAGTCGCCATGGCGCCGGATTGCGAGATGATCGCAAGCCCCTTGCCGCCCGGCGGCGGATAGGGCGCGGCGACGCCAAAAGTCATGGCGACGCCGTCGATGTAATTGACGAGGCCGAGACAGTTCGGCCCCTCGATCGCCATGCCGGACTCGCGCGCGATCGCGGCGAGTTCGGCCTGCGCCGCCCTGCCCTCCTCGCCCGCTTCGGCGAAGCCGGCGGAGAATACGATGGCGCCGCCAACGCCGCGCGCCGCGCAGCCGCGCAACGCGTCGAGCACGCCCTTTTGCGGTATGGCGAGCACCACCGCGTCGACCCCGTGCGGCAGGTCGAGCGTCGAGGCGACGCAGGGCCGCCCGTTGATCTCCTTGCGCGAGGGATTGACGAGGTGGATGTCGCCCTTGAACCCGAAGCGTTCAAGGTTCAGCAGCACCCCGCCGCCGAGAGACCCCGGCGTCGGCGAAGCCCCGACAATGGCGACGGACCGCGGCCGCAACAGCCGGTTGATCGCCGCCCGGCGCGATCCGCTGGCCTCACTCATCGCGCTTGTAACCGCCGAGGCCAGGACGGAAGCTCTTTTCGTCGAGGAACTGCTTGAGCCCCTTGGCGCGGCCGTTCTCGGTGTCGAGGAAGCGGCCCTGATGGCTTTTCGCCATGAGGTATTCGTCCGCCAGTTCCCACGACATACCCTGCGTCGAGCGCACGGCCTGCTTGGCCGCGTTCAGGATCGCCGGGTTCTTGCCGAGCAACTCAACAGCCAGTTCCTTCGTCGTCTCGCGCAGCTTGGCGAGCGGAACAGATTGGTTGACGAGGCCCATCTCGGCCGCCTTCTTGCCGTCAAAAGTTTTGCCGGTCATGACGTAGTACATGGCGTCGCGGTGGCGCATGGTGGCCACCACCGAGCGCGTCACGTTGCCGCCGGGGATGATGCCCCAGTTGATTTCCGACAGGCCGAACTGCGCTTCGTCCGCAGCAATCGCGAGATCGCAGCCGACGAGCGGCGTGAAACCCCCGCCAAAGCACCACCCGTTGACCATGGCGATGGTGGGCTTGGAATAGTTCATCAACATGCGCCACTGCCATTGCCACGCGGAGCGGCGTCCGTGAACCTGCTGGATGTAGGGGAGATGATCGAGTTCGCGGAAATATTCGCGCAGGTCCATGCCGGCGGTGAAGGATTCGCCCGC
>CAISJZ010000282.1 GCA_903885755.1 uncultured Hyphomicrobiales bacterium
GCAGGCGGGGCATGCATGTGGAAAATGATACGCATGCGAATGAGCCGGGCGCTTGTCCTCGATCACCCGCACGATTTGCGGAATGACATCGCCGGCGCGCTGCACCACGACGGTATCGCCGATGCGAATATCCTTGCGCGCGATCTCGTCCTCGTTGTGCAGCGTGGCGTTGGAAACGACCACGCCGCCAACGGTGACGGGCTCCAACTTGGCGACAGGCGTCAGCGCGCCCGTGCGACCGACCTGAATTTCTATGTCGCGCAAAATCGTCGTCGCCTGTTCGGCGGGGAATTTGTGCGCGGTGGCCCAGCGCGGCGAACGCGAGACGAAGCCGAGCCGCTGCTGCAGGGCGAGGTCGTCAACCTTGTAGACAACGCCATCGATGTCGTAGCCAAGGCGCGCGCGATCATCCGCGATGGAATTGTAGAGGGCCAGCATGTCGCGCGCGTCGTGGCACAGAACCATGCGCGGATTGGTGGGAAGCCCATAGCTGGCGAAGGCCTGCACCATGCCATGCTGGGTCATCGCGGGCATGTCGCCCTGGATTTCGCCCCAGGCGTAAGCGAAGAAATGCAAGGGACGTTTGGCGGTGATGGCGCTGTCGAGCTGGCGCAATGAGCCGGCCGCGGCATTGCGCGGATTGGCGAAGAGCTTTTCGCCCTCGCTCGCCTGCCGCTCGTTCAGAGCCGCGAAATCAACGTGGCGCATGTAGATTTCGCCTCGAACCTCCAGCACCGCGGGCGGATGGCCATGCAGCCGGTGTGGAATTTCCTTGATGGTGCGGACGTTGGCGGTGACATCCTCGCCCTCGAAACCATCACCGCGGGTCGCGGCCTGAACGAGTTCTCCATTCTCGAACCGGATGTTGCAGGACAGGCCGTCGATCTTGGGTTCCGCGGTGAAGGCGAGCGGCGTCTCGGCGCCAAGGCCAAGAAAACGCCGCACGCGCTCGACGAATTCCTCGACCTCGTCGTCCTTGAAGACGTTGCCGAGCGAGAGCATGGGCACGACATGGCGCACCTTGGCGAACTTTTGCGCGGGCGCCGCGCCGACGCCGCGCGCGCCCGAGGGCAAGGCGGCGAGGTCGGGGAAGGCTTTTTCCAGTTCGTCGAAACGGCGGCGCAGCGCGTCGTATTGCGCGTCGGAAATCGTCGGCGCGTCGTTCTGGTGATAGGCGAGGTCGTGTGTCGCGATCTCGTCGCCAAGCGCTGCGTGTTCGGCGCGGGCCTCGATCGGCGTCAACTCGGAGATGGGTCGCGGGTGTATCATGCGGCAGATTTAGCCCGCCCTCGGGCGCGGGAGAAGTGGTTTTGCTACCCCGCCGCCCCGGTCAGCAGCTTGCCCGCCGCCGCGCGCGCCTCGTCCGTGACGGTCGCGCCAGACAACATGCGGGCGATTTCTTCCTTGCGCGCGTCGGGCGGTAGGGGATCGACGCGGGTCGCGACCCGCTTGCCCTTGTCGGCGAGGTCCTTGGCGATGCGGAAATGGCCGAACGCGCGGGCGGCGACCTGCGGCGCGTGGGTGACGGCGAGCACCTGCGCGCGCGTGGACAGGCGAGCGAGGCGCTGACCGATGGCGTCGGCCACGGCCCCACCGACGCCCGTGTCGATTTCGTCGAAGACAAGGGTCGGCGCCGTGCCGCGATCGGCGAGCGCCACCTTCAAGGCCAACATGAAGCGGGCAAGCTCTCCGCCGGAAGCCACTTTCATCAGCGACCCGGCGCGGGTGCCGGGATTGGTCTGGACCATGAATTCCACACGGTCGATGCCCTCTGGGCCCGGCGTCGCGGCATCGCTGTCGATCCGCGTCGTGAAGGTCGCGCGTTCCAGCTTCAGCGGCGGCAATTCGGCGTTGACCGACCGGTCGAGATTTTGCGCGGCCTTGCCGCGCGCCGCCGACAGGGTCGCCGCTGTTTCATCGATCTTCTTGCGCGCGGCGGCGAGGTCTTTCGAGAGCTGGATCAGGCGCGCCTCGCCCGCGTCGAGGGCGGCGAGATCGGCGTGGAATTTGGTGGCGAGGGCCGGCAGATTCTCGACCGGCGTCGAATATTTGCGAGAGGCCGCGCGCAGGGCGAACAGGCGCTCCTCCGCGCGCTCGAGTTCACGCGGATCGAAGCGCGCCTCGCGCAGGGATGTCTCGACGCTTTGCGCGGCGAGTTCCAGCGCCTCGATGGCGCTGTCGATGGCCTTGACCGGTGGTTCGATCAGACTGGGCGCCTGCGTGGCGCGGCGCTCCAGCCGGCGCATCAGCGCCGAAAGCGACGGGATTGGCGAATGATCGCCCGATAGCGCCTCGTTGGCCTCGCGCAGTTCGGCGGTCACTTTTTCCGCCTGCATCATTATCGCGCGTTGCGCCGCCAGTTCCTGCTCCTCGTTGGGGCGAGGATTGAGCTTCGCGAGTTCGTCGTGGGCATGCCGCAGATAGTCCGCGTCGGCGCGGGCGCGGGTGATTCGCGCCTCCTCGCTGGCGAGTTCCGCCTCGGCGGCCCGCCAGGCGGCATGGGCCTCCCGCACGGCCGCGACCTTGTCGCCAAGACCGCCGAAGGCGTCGACCAGCGCGCGATGCATGGCCGCGTCAACCAGCGCGCGGTCGTCGTGCTGGCCGTGGATTTCCACCAAAGCCGCGCCGATCTCGCGCATCACCTGAACGCTGACGGGCTGGTCGTTGACGAAGGCGCGGGTTCGGCCGTCGGCCATCTGCATCCGTCGCAGAATCAGGTCTCCGTCGATCGGAATATCGTTGCGCGCCGCGATGGCGAGGGCGAGATGGCCGGCCGGCGGGTCGAAGGCGGCTGTCACCTGACCGCTGGGCTGACCCTCGCGCACCAGCGAGCCATCGCCACGCGCGCCGAGCGCCAGGGCGAAAGCATCGAGGAGAATGGATTTGCCAGCGCCAGTCTCGCCGGTGAGCACGGTGAGGCCGCTGTCGAGGCGAAGATCAAGCCGCTCGATCAGAACGATGTCGCGGATCGAAAGCTGCGCCAGCATGGCCGTCCCGGGCTTTAGCCGAGACCGACCCGCTTGAAGGCCTTGGAAATCCAGCTTTCGCTGTTTTCATTGGGCGCCACGCCGCCGGTCTGCAGCAGAGTGAAGGCGTCCTTGTACCACGGACTGTCGGGATAGTTGTGCCCGAGAACGGCGGCGGCCGTCTGCGCCTCGTTGACGATGCCGAGCGCCATATAGGCCTCGGTCAGGCGATACAGCGCCTCCTCGATGTGGCGCGTGGTCTGGTACTTGGCGATCACCTCGCGGAAGCGGTTGACCGCGCCGGTGTAGTTGTTGCGCCCGAGATAATAACGTCCGACGGACATTTCCTTGCCCGCGAGTTGATCGCGCAACACGGTGATCTTGTACTTGGCGTCGTCCACGTATTCCGACTTGGGATAACGCTCGACGAGTTGCACGAAAAGATTGAGCCCCTTTTCCGAGCGCTCCTGATCGCGGGTGATGTCCGGCACCTGATTGTAATAGGACATTGCCGCCAGATACATCGCGTAGGGCGCGTCGGGCGAGGAGGGATAGAGGCTGGTATAGCGGTTGGCCGACGATATAGCGTCGTCGTACTTGCCGCCCTGATAATAGGAATAGGTGGTCATGATAAGCCCCTTCCTCGCCTGCTGCGAGAAGGGATACTGCTTGTCGAGATCGGCGAATTTCTTGGCGGCGCCGTCCGCGTCCTTTTTCTGCAGCCGGGCAAGGCCCTGATCGTAGATCTGGTCGGCCGGCTCGTCCGGGAGGAGCTTGGTCTCGTATTTCTCGCCATGACCAAAGGGATTCATGGCTTCCAGGGTCGAGCAGGCGCCCAGTGGAGCGGCAAGAGCCAGCAGCAGCGTCAGCCGCGAGGCGATCGACCGCGCGGGGGGGCTATTCAGGGTCTCAATAACCGACATGTCGCCGAACTCGCTGGATATCCGAAATCAGACGCCCGAAGGCGCGGACGCCTCTCCGCAAGACGCGGAAAGGGTTTAACCCAATCAATCGGGAAACGCCACAGCCACCCGTAGGTCAACGAAAGAGAGGGTGAATGTGGCTAATCGAAGACACGGGAGGGCGGCGCATGGTCGCGCAGGGCCGCGATTTCGATCAGTTCATCTCGGAGGCGTAGGCTGGGCGTGGGGAATAGGCGGGCTCCGCGCGAGCCTTCTCGCGGCGAGGCTCGGCTTCGACGATCGCATAGGCCGAGCGATCAGCGAACAAGGCCTCGAGTACGGCGACGTTCATCTTGTGCCCGCCGCGAAAGGACCGGTATTTGCCGATGAGCGGGGCGCCGGCCAGCGCAAGATCGCCAACGGCGTCGAGCATCTTGTGGCGAACGAATTCGTCGGGGAAGCGCAGACCTTCGGGGTTCAGGACCCGCTCGCCATCGAGCGCGACCGTGTTCTCAAGCGAGGCGCCAAGAGCAAAGCCCGCCTTCCAGAGCCGTTCAACATCCCTCAGAAAGCCGAATGTGCGGGCGCGGGACAGTTCGCGGCGGAAGGTTTCCGGGGTCAATTCAATCGCTTTTTTCTGACGACCGATGACGCCGGCGGCGAAATCAATTTCCACGTCAAGGCTCAGTCCATGCTCGCCCGGGCGCAGTTCGGCGAAAGCCGCGCCACGCTCGACTCGCACCGTCTTGAGAATCTTGATGAATCGACGGCCAGCTGACTGCCGGACAAGGCCGACTTCGTCAATCGCGGCGACAAAATCACAGGCCGAACCGTCCATGATCGGCACTTCCGGTCCATTGATCTCGACCATGGCGTTGTCGACGCCAAGCCCTGAGAACGCCGCCAGAAGATGCTCGATCGTGGCGACCGACGCCTTGTCCGTGGCGCCGATGACGGTGCAGAGCTCGGTGGTGGAGACCTCGCTCCAGCGCGCCTCGATCAGGCGTTCGCGACCGCCGGGCAGGCCCGTGCGCAGAAAAGCAATTCCGGAATTCACTTCAGCGGGATGCAAAACAATCTGGACTGGTGCGTTGGAATGGACGCCCGCTCCGGTGAGCGTCACCCGATCGCGCAGGGTGGTCTGTTTGGCAGCCGACATTCTGATCCCATTCTGAAATTGCCGACCGGTTGCACGCGACGCGACGGTCGTTCGGTCCCCAATTACGCCCCGAGGTTGATCGGCGGGCGAATTTCGGGAGAAACTCGCCGCCTCCAATTCCGCTCCGCTGGACCTGTGCAGTGCGGCGCCCCGGGCGCGTTCCCCAGCCCGCGAGCCGAAGCAACGATGGCGAAAATAAGCCGAATGTCGCGTCGCGCCAAATCACGCTTTCTTACGCTCTGTTACAGCTTGAGCTGGCGCATCTCGATTTTTAATTTATTGAAATATAACGAAAAAATAAGTCGGGGCGCTCCGCGAACGGAACGCCCCGGTGGATAAGTGATCAGAGTTCAGTTGGACTGGCGCCGCAGGAAAGC
>CAISJZ010000283.1 GCA_903885755.1 uncultured Hyphomicrobiales bacterium
ACTGGGCATTGGCTACATGCCGCAAGGTCGGCGAGTTTTTCCATCTCTCACGGTGCGCGAACACATGCAGGTCACAGCCCGCGACGGGGCGAGCGGACGCTGGACCTTCGCCAAAATGCTGGACATGTTTCCCAATTTAGGCGAGCGACTGGATCAATCCGGCGCCAAGCTTAGCGGTGGAGAACAGACGATGTTGGCCGCCGGCAGGGCGCTTGTCGGCAATCCCGATCTGATGCTCATGGACGAGCCAACGGAAGGTCTCGCGCCATTGATGGTGCGCGAGATCGGTAGGCTTGTGGGCGTATTGAAGGACACGGGTACACCGGTGCTGCTGGTCGAACAGCAACTCGCCTTCGTGCTGAAATATGCAGATCGGGTCTATATCGTCTCCAAGGGGCAGGTCGTACATCATTGCACGCCCGCGCAACTGGCCGAGGATAGCGAGACCAAGGCGCGATACCTCGGCGTTTGAGCGCTAGCCCCTTTCTTGACGGCCATTGCGAGGGCGCCTAGGGTCGCTCGAATTCACGCGGGTGAAAAAGCCCGCCACACAACGACGGGGAGGCGGACGTGTTCCTGCGTGATCACTGGTATATCGCCGCGTTTCAACGCGATGTCGCGAGCAAGCCGGAGCGCAAGATCATTCTGGGTGAACCGGTCGTTCTTTACCGCGCCCCCGAGGGGACGATCGTGGCGTTGGAGGATCGCTGCATCCACCGCGATGTCCCGCTCTCGATGGGCGCCTGCCTTCCGGACGGCTCGCTTCAATGCGCCTATCATGGCATGCGATTTGATCGTCATGGAAACTGCATCCACATTCCCGAGCAAACACGGGTTCCAGGCGAAGCACGCGTGCGCGCCTATCCCGTCGTGTTATCGGGAGAATGGGTCTGGGTGTGGATGGGTGATCCCGAGCGCGCCGATGAGGCGCTCGTTCCCGCCTATCCATGGTTCAAGCGACCGGCGTGGCGCGCGCGCCTCGGCCATATTCACGTTAAATGCAATTATAGGCTGCTCGTCGATAACCTCTTGAACATGGCGCATTTGCCCTTCGTGCATCCTCGCACCATCGGCAGCGAAGGCGTGGTCAAGGACGCGAAGGTGATGGTCGAACGCAAATCCGATGGGGTGCGTCTCTCGCGGCGGATGTATGATATCGAACCGCCTCCGACCTACAAGGCCGCGGGCGGTTTCGAAGGCAATGTCAATCGTTGGCAGACCATCGATTTCACCGCGCCCAGCTTTTTCGAATTCGACACGGGCGTGATCGAGGCGGGGTACGAAATCCCCGATACGAGTCGCCCCGGTGAATTCGCGACCAACGCGAAAATCCTTAGTCGACATTCCATGCACGGAGTCGTTCCGGAGACCGAGCGGTCGTCGAACTATTTTGTTGGCTTTGCCTATGACCCCGAAAGCATGGGCGAGCAAACCGCCGACTTCGTCTTCGAGAGCGTCTACAAGACCTTTCTGGAGGACGTCGAGATCCTGGAAGCGCAGCAGGCCAATATGGATCTGGCGCCGGGCCGGCGACGAATCAACATGGCCTCCGACGCCGCTGGTCTTCATGCCTTGCAGGTGCTCGAACAGCTCGAAGCCGCGCAGGCCGCGCGCGCTGGCCACTAGGTTTGGCGTCGACGTTCAGGAGCCCGCATGAAAACCCTCCAAATCTTCGTCCGCGCCGGGGTTGCATTGGCCCTGGCGACCATGGTCGCCGCGCCCTGCCTGGCCAGGGACAAGATCAAGATCGGCATCGCCAACACCAGCAGCGACATCGTCTATTTCATCGCGGACAAGAAGGGATTCTTCGCCGACGAAGACATCGACGCCGAAATGATTCCCTTCGCCTCGGCAACGCAGATGATCGCGCCGCTTGGCGTTGGCGAACTCGATGTTGGAGGCGGGGGGCCCGGCGCAGGCCTCTACAACGCGGCTGGCCGCGATGTGTCGGTCAAGGTCGTCGCGGACAAGGGCTCCATGCCGCCAGGCTACGGCTTTTTTTCGCTTCTGGTGCGCAAGGACCTGGTGACCTCTGGCAAGGTCAAGGGGGTCGCCGATCTCAAGGGGATGAAGATCGGCGATACCTCCAAACAGGGCTCGGGGGACGTGACGCTGAACATGGCGTTGACGGCGGCCGGTCTGAAGTTTGGCGATATCGACCCGATCTACATGGGTGCGCCGCAACTGGCCGCCGCGCTCCAGGGCGGCGCGATCGACGCCACGCTGATCCAGGAACCGAGCATGTCGGTCGCCATCGCGAATGGCTCCGCGGTCCTCCTGGCCAAGGGCGATGAAATTTATCCCAACCAGCAACTTGCGGTGACGTTCTATAGCGACAAGCTCGTGCGAACCAATCGCGCCCTCGCGCAGAGGTTTATGAACGCCTATGTCCGCGCCGCGCGGTTCTACAACGAGGCGCTGAAGGATGGACGCTTGGCGGGAAGGAACGCCGAGGAGGTTATCGATCTCTTTGTCGCCAATACCAATCTAAAGGACCGCGCGGCGTACAAAACGCTGATCCCCAACGGGCTCAATCCCGATGGGTGTCCAAACAGCGCGGGTCTGCGGCGCGACTTTGAATTTTATGCCTCCCAAGGGTGGGTTGATAAGGCCTTCAACCCGGATTCGGTGGTGGAGGATAGTTTCTGCAAGGCGGCAGTCGCCAAGCTTGGCCCATACGTCCCGACGAAGTAGGCTTCTCAAACCATCTCCTTCACCGCGAGGCGCCATGTCAAACGATAGTTCCCGCTGGAAGCACGACGGCGTTCGCGTGATCCCCGCGGGATCGCTGGACCCAAACACGGCTCAGACGCCTGGGATGAATCGCATGGCGGCGATCGATTTCGCGCGCGCGGGGGCGCGGAAGCTTTGGGCTGGCACGGTTAGCATCCATGCCGGGGCAAAAACCGGCGCGCATCATCACGGACCACTGGAAAGCGTCATTTACGTTGTGCGCGGCAAGGCGCGCATGCGCTGGGGCGACCAACTGGAATTCGTCGCGGAGGCCGGGCCCGGCGATTTTATTTTCGTGCCGCCCTACGTGCCGCATCAGGAGATCAACGCCCTGGCCGACCAGACGCTTGAATGCGTCCTGGTGCGCAGCGACGGGCAAGCGACCGCCGTGAACCTTGATATCGAGCCGGTCGAGCGTCCCGAAAATATACCGTGGATCGATCCCGTGCATCGCGGCTAGTCGTCGCGGCGCATAAGACGAAAGCGGGGGCTGGCGGGGCTGGACAAACCTGGCTTCAGCGGGACTAATCGCCCCCGAAAAAATCGACGGCAGGAGACCGCCATGACCAGATTGCCTTTTTTTCCGATTGATCGGCGAGCCTTCGTCGGCGGAGCCGTCAGCGTGCTTGCGGCGCCCGCCATCGCGCGGGCGCAGGCCAAATCGTTGAAAATCGCGGTTTTGCTGCCGCGATCCGGTCTTTACGCCCAAGGCGGGCAGGGGTGCCATCGCGGCGCGCTGGCCGCGCCAAAGGTGCTGGCCGATATGGGCTATGCCGTCGAACTTGTTCATGTGGACGTGGAGTCGAGCGCCGACGTCGCGCGCACCCAGGCCGAGAAAGCCATCAATGAAGGCGCGCAATGTATCGTTGGCGCCTTTGACTCCGGCCTCACGCTAGCCATTGCCCAGGTCTGCGAGCAGCGGCAGGTGCCCCTCGTGATCAACATCGCCGCCGCCCCACAAGTGACCGAACAGGGCTACAAGTATCTCGTTCGCAACTTCCAGACCGGTGGCCAACTCGTCACCAACGGCCTGCGCCTGATCAAGGAGGTCTCGGCCTTCACGAAGGTCGAGTTCAAAAACGCGGTTTTTGTTCACGCCAATGACACGTTCGGCACAGCCCAGCGCGCCGCCATGGACGCGATCTTCCCGAAGGCGGACATGCCCTTCAAGATCGAGGAAAGTATTTCCTATGATCCGCGCGCGCAGGACCTCTCGGTCGAAGTCACCAAGATCCGCGGCATCAACCCCGACCTCGTGATGGTTGTCACTCGCGCCAGCGACGCCATCAAGCTGGTGCGCGACATGGTGCGTCAGCGCTTCGAGCCAAAGGCGATCATTTCACCTGGCTCGCCGGGTCTCTATGACGAGGAGTTTTATCAGGCGCTTGGGCGATTATCGGACGACATCATGTTCAATCTGCCCTGGGCCAATCCTAAGTCGCCGGTAACGCAGGCGCTGGAAGCCTCCTACAAGACCGTCAACCCCAATAATCGCTTCGCGGTCGATGCCTTCAATGCCGGCTTTACCCTCGAAGCGCTGCTGATCGCCGCCGACGGCTTCAAACGCGCCGGGAGCGCCGATGGCCCAACGTTGATGCAGGCTATCAAGGCGACGAAGATCGATACGCATGTGATGATCGGTGGCCCCATCCAGTTCGACGAGAAGGGCCAGAATCCCAACATTGGATCGGCGGCCGTCCAGAACCAGAACAAGACGCCCGTCGTCGTCTATCCCGATGCCGTCGCCGCCGGAAAGCCCGTGCTACCCATGCGGGGATGGCAGGCGCGGCAATAAGGCGTAGAAAGGACCTCGCCGCGCCAGGATCGCGGCGAATGTCCCCTGGCCGATAAACCCCGTCATGACGATTTCCCTGACCGCCGAGGTCCTGATTCAGGGCCTTCTCAATGGCCTTGTCTATGGGCTCATGGCGCTTGGCCTGTCGGTGATCTTTGGCGTCGTGCGCGTGGTGAACTTCGCCCACGGTGAATTCGCCGTGCTCGCGATGTACGCGGCCTATGTCGCCTCGATCACGCTGGGGCTCGACCCATTCCTATCGTTACTGCCAATCGCGGCCCTTTTTTTCGCGATCGGTTATATCCTCCAAACCTATCTGGTCGTTCATTTCATCGATCGGCCCGATCATCAGCAATTCATTTTGCTGATCGGCCTCGCCATTGTGTTGGCCAATACGATGCTCCTCGTTTCGGGACCGGACGCTCGTCATGTCAACCTGTCCTATTCCTATGATTCTTATTTCCTCGGGCCGGTTCTGGTTGACAAGACCCGGGTTCTTGCCGCCGCCGGAGCGCTAATGGTCGCGGCGGCTCTGTTCGCCTTCTTCAAATTTAGCATGACCGGGATGGCGATCCGGGCTTGCGCCGACAATCCGACGGGCGCCGCGGTGGTCGGCCTCGATGTGAAGCGGCTCTACGCCTTGACCTTTGGCCTGGGGCTCGCCTGCTGTGGGGCGGCGGGCGCCTTGCTGGTGACTATCGCCGATCCTACTCCCGGGCTGGCGCCCGCCTTTACGCTGCTGGCCTTTACGATCGTCATTATCGGCGGTCTCGGGTCCATGGCTGGCGCGTTGCTGGGCGGCGTTGTCATCGGCATGACCGAGGCGCTCGCCAGCCTGATTGTCGCGCCATCAATGAAGAGCATGATCTCCTTCGGTCTGCTCGTCATCATCCTCGCGCTGCGGCCCCAGGGCCTGATGGGGCGGAGGGCCGCGTGAACTTCATGCGATTATTTACGGCGACCGCGATCCTGGCGCTGCTCGCGGCTCCCATTGTGATGGATCGCTACCTCGTTTCCGTTCTCGTGCTTGTTTTCTGGGCGGCCTACGTCGGCCAGGCCTGGAATGTCATGATGGGCTTTGCTGGCTTGTTGTCGCTTGGTCATTCGCTCTACGTCGGTCTTGGGGCCTATACGGCCGCCGCGCTATTCGTGCATTTCGGCGTCAGTCCCCTGCTCGGTCTGTTTCCGGCCATGGCGGTTTGCGGGGTCGCCGCGTGGTGCGTGGGATGGCTTGGATTCCGCTTCCGCATCGAGGGCGTCTATTTCGCGCTTCTAACAATCGCCTTCGCGGAGGTCGCGAGAATTGGCTTCGACCATCTTGCCTGGACTGGCGCAGCTGGCGGCTTTTTCCTGCCAGTGTCGCGCGAAACGGCCAGTCAATGGTGGAACTTGCGCGGGGGGCCCGAATTTTTCTACTACCTCTCGCTGGCGATGGCGCTCGCGGCGCTGGCGATCTGCGCGAAATTGCGCCATTCCCGCCTTGGCTATCAGTGGCTCGCCACGCGCGAGGACCCCGAAGCCGCCCGCGCCATCGGTATTAACGTCACGCGCGCGCGCATCTTGAGCGTTCTTGTTTCGGCCGCCATGACGTCGCTTGCTGGAGTTTTCTACGCCTTCTATTACAATAACCTTTTCGCGGCGCAGATCTTCGACATGTCGCGTTCGATCGATGTCGTGCTCGCGCCGATCATTGGCGGCATCGGCACTCTGTTCGGCCCGATTGTTGGCGCGCTGATACTCATTCCGCTCGGCGAGTTGCTAACCGGGGCGACGCGCGCGCTCGGCATCAATTTTCCAGGGGTCAAGGCGATTTTCTATGGATTCGGCCTGATGATCATCATCGGCCTTGCCCCCGGGGGCGTCTGGCCGGCGATCGCCCGTCGCCTGGGCTTGCGGGAGGATCGGACGTGAGCCTTCTTGAACTGGATGGCGTCACCAAGCGATTCCGTGGTCTTGTCGCGGTCGATAACGTCTCGTTGCGCGTCGAGGCGGGCTCCATTTTCGCGATTATCGGGCCAAACGGGGCGGGCAAGACGACGCTTTTCAATCTCATCGCGGGCACGATGCCGTGCGACGGCGGGCGCATCGCGTTCGATGGCGCGCGTATCGATGGATCGCGGCCCGATGTAATCTGTTCACGTGGCCTAGCCCGCACCTTTCAGATCGTGCGGCCATTCCCGGCCCTGAGCGTGCATGAAAACGTCGCGATAGGCGTCATGGCCCGCGAGACCAGCGTGTCGCGTGCATTCGTTCGCGCCGAGGAGCCACTGCGCGCCTTTGATCTTTGGGACAGGCGAGACCAGAAGGCGTCGTCATTGACGCTGCCCGATCGAAAGCGCCTTGAAATGGCGCGCGCCATTGCCACGCGGCCGAAAATGCTTTTGCTCGACGAAACCATGGCTGGGCTCCGGCCGCCGGAGGTTGACCGCGTGGTCGCAACCCTTCGCGCTCTGAAAGACGGTACCGGACTCACAATCGTCATGATCGAACATGTGATGCGCGCCGTGACCGCGCTCGCCGACCGCGTGCATGTTCTCAACCATGGCGCGACGATCGCCGAAGGGCCGCCGGTGGAAGTCATGCGCGATCGCCGGGTCGTCGCGTCCTACCTTGGCGAGGAGGCGCTGGGCTGATGCTGCGCGTCGAAAATCTCGATCTCGATCATGGCGACGCGCGCGCTCTGTCGTCGGTTTCGATGCATGCGGCCAGGAGCGAGATTGTCGCGATTGTCGGCGCCAATGGCGCGGGGAAGACTTCGCTTATTCGCGCCATCGCCGGCATGCACAAGCCCACGAGTGGTCGCATCCTTTTCAAGGATATCGATATCACGGGTTGGTCGAGCGATCGCGTGTGCGATCTTGGCCTGGGACAAGTCGCCGAGGGCCGGCAAGTCTTTCCGACCATGACGGTGCGGGAAAACTTGTTCATGGGCGCGATGATCGCTCGCGCTCGCCCGCGGCGGATGGCGAACCTTGATCGGATGTTCGCCATGTTTCCACGGCTGCGAGAACGCGAGGCGCAATTGGCGGGCACGCTTTCTGGCGGGGAGCAGCAAATGCTCGCCATCGGCCGCTGTCTGATGAGCGAGCCTGAACTTGTGATGTTCGACGAGCCCTCGCTTGGCCTTTCGCCGACGTTGGTGTCGCAGGTCCTGGAAATTATCCGCGGGCTCAACCGCGACGGTTTGACCTGTCTGCTGGTGGAGCAAAACGTCGTCGCCTCGCTCAAGCTCGCGGCGAACGCCTATGTTCTGGAGAATGGCTCGATCGCCCTATCCGGCCCGGCCTCCACCCTTCTGGCCGACGACCGGGTGCGGAAGGCCTATCTGGGCATCTGACGCGGCTTATTTTTCCGCCGATAGCATTGTGCATGTCGCCGGGTTGACGGAGGGAAACGCCTGCGCCCCCTCGATGTGCCTGACCGGCTTGTAGTAATCGTACGGGCCCTTCGATTCCTCAGGCGCTTTTACCTGAAAGAGGTCGAGATCGTAAACGACGCGCCCATCCTCCCGCATCCGGGCGGGGCGACCGAAATAGTCGATGGGTAATTCGCGCATCTTGGCCATGACGGCCTTGGGCTCCTTCGTGCCCGCGGCGTCGATGGCGTCGAGATAGTGTCTGGTCGCGACGTAGTTCGCGGCATGCGCCTTGGTTGGATACTTGCCATTGTCGCGCGCGGCAAAGCGCCTGGCGAAGTCGCGCGACGCATCGTTATTATCCCAGTAGAAACTCTCGGTGATGTAGAGCTCCTTTGCAACCGGCAGGCCGAGCGCCTTTATATCGCTCAACACCATCAGCAACCCGGCGATGTCCTGTCCGCCCGCCTTGACGCCAAATTCACTAGCCTGCTTGATCGCGTTGATGGTGTCGTCGCCGACATTCGCAAGCGCGATGACTTGCGCCTTGGAGGCTTGCGCCTGCAAAAGGAACGAGGAGAAATCGGAGGCGCCGAGCGGATGACGCACGGACCCCACGACCATGCCGCCATTCTCGCGCACGACTTTTTCGGCCGATGCCTGCATCTGGATGCCGAAGCCGAAATCGGCGGTGAGAAAGAACCAACTCTTGAGCCCCTTGTCGATCAGCGCCTTGGCGGTGCCCGCCGCGAGCGCATTGGTGTCATCGGCCATGTGCATGGTGGTCGGCGCGCATTGTGCGTTCGTGAGTTCGGGGGTCGCCGCCTCGGCGACAAGAACGATGTGGTTTGTATCCTTGCCAAGGCGAGCGATCGCCAACGCGGTCGGCGTGTTCGGCAGGTCGGTGATGGCGTCGACGTTTTCGACATCGAACCAACGCCGCGCGATCTGGGTCGCCAAGTCTGGCTTGTTGAGAAAGTCCGCCTGCACGACTTCGACCAGCATTTTGGCGGCCACGCTCTTGTGGTCCTCGACCGCCATTTTCACCGCCAGCACGGCGCCGGGGCCGCCAATTTCGGCGGAATAACCGGACAGATCGCCCATGACGCCAATTTTGATCGTGTCGGCGGCCTGGACCGGCGCGCTCGCGGCGAGCGTCAGAAACGCCGTTGCCCCGAGCAATCTGGACGCCCGCGCGCCAAGGTGAGTGCGAGGTGTTGGGATCATCGCGATGTGCCTCGGTTCTTGAATATTGAAAGCACCTTCGCGGACCGGATGTCTCCGATCCACGTTTTCACGCCTCTTCGCGAGGGGCCATGGTCGCGGCGTCGTCAGCTCTCGACGTAGAGCTTGCCGCCGCCATCGAGGAACTCGCGGCTTTTTTCCGCCATGCCCTCGAGCGCGGCCTTCTCGTTGTCGAGCAAGGTGGCCGCCTCGGCGCGAAGATCCTGCGAAATTTTCATCGAGCAGAATTTCGGGCCGCACATCGAGCAGAAATGGGCAACCTTGTGCGCGTCCTTTGGCATGGTCTCGTCGTGGTATTCGCGCGCCGTGTCGGGGTCGAGACCAAGATTGAACTGGTCCTCCCACCTGAAGTCAAAGCGCGCGCGCGACAGGGCGTCGTCACGAATGTGGGCGGCGGGATGTCCCTTGGCGAGATCGCCCGCATGGGCCGCGATACGATAGGTGATGACGCCCGACTTGACGTCGTCGCGATCCGGCAAGCCAAGATGCTCCTTTGGAGTGACGTAGCAGAGCATGGCGCAGCCAAACCAGCCGATCATCGCGGCGCCGATGCCCGAGGTTATGTGATCGTAGCCGGGCGCGATGTCGGTCGTCAGCGGCCCAAGCGTATAGAAGGGGGCCTCGTGGCACTCCTTGAGCTGCTTTTCCATGTTGATTTTGATTTTGTGCATCGGCACGTGGCCGGGGCCCTCGATCATCACTTGGCAGCCCTTGTCCCAAGCAACCTTGGTCAGTTCCCCCAGGGTTTCAAGCTCGGCGAACTGGGCGCGGTCGTTGGCGTCTGCCCCCGAGCCCGGCCGCAGGCCGTCGCCGAGGGAAAATGAGACGTCATACTTGCGCATGATGTCGCAGATGTCGCCGAAGTGTTCGTAGAGGAAGCTCTCGCGATGACCGGCGAGGCACCACCGCGCCATGATCGAACCGCCGCGCGAGACAATGCCGGTGACGCGCTTGGCGGTCAGCGGCACATAGGCAAGACGCACGCCGGCATGAATGGTGAAATAATCGACACCCTGTTCG
>CAISJZ010000284.1 GCA_903885755.1 uncultured Hyphomicrobiales bacterium
AGGACATCAAAACTGTCCTTGAGATAGGCGAAGAACTGATCGCCCGAGTTGAAGCCCTGCGCCGCGGCGAAGCGCATGTCGTTGGCGTCCAATGTGTAGGGGACGATCAGTTGCGGGCCCTTTGGCCCATGCATCCAGTAGGGCAGGTCATCGGCATAGGTGTCGGCGCTGTAGAGAAAGCCCTCCTCCTCCATGACGAGGGGAATGGTGTGTTCGGACGTGCGGCCCTGATAGAAGCCGAGCGGACGCTCGCCGACGATCTCCCGATGCAGGCGGACAGCCTCGTGGATATGGCCGCGCTCGACCTCGCGCGGCGTGTCCTTGTAGTCGATCCATTTCAGTCCATGCGACGCGATTTCCCAGCCTGCCGCCTTCATGGCGGCGACAGCCGCGGGATTGCGCGCCATGGCGCTGGCGACGCCGAACACGGTGACCGGAATTTTGCGCTCGCCGAAAAGACGATGGAGCCGCCAGAAGCCGGCGCGCGACCCGTATTCGTAGATGGATTCCATATTCATGTGGCGCTGGCCAGGCCAGGGCTGCGCCCCGATGATCTCGGACAGGAAGGCCTCGGACGCCGCATCCCCGTGCAGAACGTTGTTCTCGCCGCCTTCTTCGTAATTGACCACGAATTGCAGGCAGACGCAGGCGCCGCCCGGCCATTTCGCGTCCGGCGGCTCGCCGCCATAGCCGATCATGTCGCGTGGGTAAGAACCTTGCATGGGAGTATCCGCTCAGGAGCCACGATAGGTCGAATAGGCCCATGGCGAACAGACGAGGGGCACATGATAGCGGCCATCCGGATCGGTCATCTGAAAGCGCACGGGAACGGTTTCAAGAAACGCGGGGCCCGCGGGGATCAGGCCACTGGCGCGAAAATAGTCGCCGATGGCGAAAACAAGTTCATAGACGCCGGTCTGGAATGTCGCGCCAGACAGGAGCGGCGCGTCGGCGCGCCCGTCGGCGTTGGTCACGGTTTTCGTCACGAGCGCGCGCGTGCCGGTACCGTCGATGCGATGAAGCTCGATCGCCACGCCTTGCGCGGGCTTTCCGCTGGACGTATCGAGAACATGCGTGGAAAGGTGACCCATCGAATTGCTCCCGAGCATGGGACGAACATATAACCGTTCTGCGGGGGCGGCGGGCCGGCGTCAACAATCAAGTCGACTCGGACGGACGTTATTTCAATCTTGAAACGCGGGTTGAGGGGTAGGCCATGGAAACGATACTGCATGAATGGGGTTCCCTGCTGCTGCGCTGGGTCCACATCATCACCGGCATGGCCTGGATCGGTTCGTCATTCTATTTCATGCATCTCGACGCCGCCCTGCGGCCCGTGAAGTATGGGACCAAGGGCGCCGACGGCGAGGCCTGGGAAGTCCATGGCGGCGGTTTCTACGAGGTGCGTAAATATCTCGTCGCGCCCGAAAGCCTGCCGCCGGAGCTGATGTGGCACAAGTGGGAATCCTACACCACCTGGCTGTCAGGCTTCGTTCTGCTGATCTGGGGCTATTATCTCAAGGCCAGCCTGTTTCTCATTGATCCCGCCGTGCTCAACATCAGCCCCGTCGTGGCCGCCTGCATCGGCCTTGGCGGGCTCGCGCTCGGCTGGATCGTCTATGATTTTCTCTGCAAATCGCCACTCGCCAAAAACGAGGTCGCGCTGGCGGGCGTCGGCTTTGTCTATGTCATTGGCATGGCCGCGATCTTCCAGCATGTGTTCTCGGCGCGCGGCGCCTTCGTGCACACCGGCGCGCTGATGGCCACCATCATGACCGCCAACGTGTTTCTGGTGATTATCCCCAACCAGAAGAAGGTCGTCGCCTCGCTGAAAGCCGGCGAGACGCCGGACCCCACCCTCGGCGAGATCGGCAAGATCCGCTCGACCCACAACAATTACCTGACCCTGCCGGTCATTTTCCTGATGCTCTCCAACCATTATCCGCTGACCTATTCGTCGCCCTACGCATGGGCGGTCGTGGGGCTAGTGCTGGTCGCCGGCGCGCTGGTGCGCGTGTTCTACAACCTGCGCCACTCCGGCAAGGGCGACAAATGGTGGACGTGGATTGTCGCCGCGCTCTGCATCGCGATTGCCGTGGCGATCAGTGTTGGCGCGTCCTCGACCGCCCGCGACCAGCTTGGCTGGGCGCCGCTCGATCCGCCCACGCGGGTCGCCGCCGCGGTCGATGTGCCAAAGAAGGTGGAAAATGTCGTCATCAGCCGCTGTTCCATGTGCCACGCCAACGAGCCGGTGTGGGATGGCATCGCCATCGCGCCCAAGGGCGTCAAGCTGGAAACCCCGGCGGATATTTCGCGCAACGCCGAGGAGATTTATCTTCAGGCGGTTTTGACCCGCGCCATGCCGCCCAACAACATCACCGAAATCACCGATGGCGAACGTCGCGTCCTGCGCGACTGGCTCGCCTCGCGATCGTTCTGACAAGAAAGAGACTGCGATGACGGACATCGACGACCAATTGCGCGCCAACGTGCATGCGCGTTTTGGCGAGCAGACGCGTTTCCTCGCCGAACTCGTCAAGGTTCCCTCGGACAATCCGCCCGGCGACTGCGTTCCCCACGCCACGCGCGCCGCCGAATTACTGGAGGCGCTTGGCTTCAAGGTCGAGCGTTATCCCGTGCCCGCCGATATCGCGCGCAAATTCGGCATGATCTCGGCGACCAATCTCGTCGTGCGCCATCGCTTTGGTCCGGGGCCGACGATCGCCCTCAACGCCCATGGCGATGTTGTCGCGCCCGGCGCCGGCTGGACGCATGATCCCTATGGCGCGGAGATCGTCGATGGCCAGATGTTTGGCCGCGGCGTCGCCGTGTCAAAATCGGATTTCACCACCTACGCCTTCGCGCTGCTCGCCTTGATGAAATCCGGCGCGCCGCTCAAGGGCGCGGTCGAACTGCATATGACTTATGACGAGGAGCAGGGCGGCGAGATCGGGCCGGGCTGGCTGCTGTCGCAAAATATCTCGAAGCCGGACGCCGTCATCTGCGCCGGATTCAGCTACGCCGTCGTCATCGCGCACAATGGTTGCCTGCATCTCGAGGTCGAGGTGAAAGGCCGCTCCGCCCATGCCGCGATTCCCGCCACCGGCGTCGACGCGCTCGAGGCGGCGACCCATGTCCTCAACGCGCTCTACGCCTACCGCGGCACGCTATCGGCGCGCGTATCGACGGTGAAGGGCATCGGCTCGCCCCAGCTTAACGTCGGTCTCATCAGCGGCGGCATCAACACCAATGTGGTGCCTGATCGCGTCACGTTCCGCCTCGATCGGCGCATCATTCCCGAGGAAACGCCGGAGGCGGTCGAGGCCGAGGTGCGCGCCGTGATCGCGGAAGCCGCGAAGGGCCGCCCGGCGGCGACTGTCGAGGTTCGGCGCGTTCTGCTCGCGCGCCCTCTGACGCCGACCGACGCGACCATGAAAATTTCCGACGCCATTTGCCGCAACGCCACGAAAGTGTTTGGCGAACCCATCGCGTCGAATGGCGTGCCGCTCTACACCGACGCGCGCCTCTACGCGGAAAAGGGGATCCCCGTCGTGCTCTATGGCGCGGGGCCGCGCACCATCGAGGAGGCCAACGGCCATCGCGCCGATGAGCGCCTGAAACTCGATGATCTCGAAAAGGCCACCGTGGTCATCGCGATGACCGTTAAGGACTTGCTGGGTTAGGCGCCCGGCAAGCCCGTTCTATTTCATCGGGCATTTCTCGGCGTAGGCGTCGCCGTGATCGCGCAGCACGACATCGCCAAGCTGGATTTCCGGCTTTCCGGAAGCCCCGCGAACGACCTTGGCCGAGTAGAAGTCCTGAATTGGAAAGTGGTTCGTGTTGTATCTGAACTTCCCGCGGGGCGACTTGAAATCGGCCTTCGCAAGCGCCGCCGCGAAAGCATCGCGATCCTCGATTTTCCCGTTGACGCCGCGAACGCCGCTATCGATCAGCATGGCGGTGTCATAGGCCTGCACGGCGTATTCTGCGGGCTCCGAATTGTACTTGGCGCGATAGTCGGCCACGAATTTCTTGTTGACGGGGTTGTCGATGCTCGCGTTCCAGAAGGTCGTCGTGACAATGTCGAGCGCCGATTCGCCCATGCCCGGCAAGGTCGTATTGTCGACCGTATAGGACGCGTACAGCGGCACGGAGGCTTTGAGGCTCGCCTGCGAATATTGCTGCACGAATTGCACGCCGAGCGCGCCTGGAAAAAACGCGAATACCGCGGATGGCTTGGCCGCGCGCAACTGCGCCAGTTCCGCCGCGTAATCGACCTGCGACAGGGACGTATAGACCTCGTTGGCGATTGAGCCCTTGAAGTAGCGCTTGAAGCCGGCGAGAACGTCCTTGCCGGCCTGATAGTTCGGCGCGATCAGATAGACGTTCTGCAATCCCAATTTTTGCAGGTTCGCGCCCATGGCCTCTGCGAAATTGTCGCCTTGCCAGGATGTCGAGAAAAAGTGGTTCGAGCATTGTTCGCCAGCGATCGGGGAGGGGCCGGAATTGGAACTGATCAGGATGGTTCCCGATTTGATGACCGGCGCGTAGAGCGCCATCATCGTGTTGGAAGCCGGCACGCCCGCGATGATGTCGACCTTGTCGGATTCCATGAACTTGTCGGCGATCTGACGCCCGACGTCCGGCTTGAACTGATCATCCTCGACGATGACCTCGGTCGGCAATCCGCCGAGCTTTCCGCCCAGATGCTCCAGCCCCAGCATGAAGCCATTGCGCATTTGCGTGCCGAACAGCGCGGCCCCGCCCGACAGAGTCGTCATGTACCCGATCTTGATTTTATCGGCGGCGCTCGCCTGGCCAAGAAGCCCCGCGACGAGGGCCGACGACAGCATCGCCTGTTTGCCGAGTTTCATGAATGCCTCCCAGATGACGATTGGTTCGTATTATTTGGCGTCCCGTTGAATCGCGTTGCGCATGGCCGCGACTACGGCCAGAGCTTTTTCGAGGCGATCCGGGCGCCTTCGACCATGGCTCGGAATTTTTCCCACATCACGGTCGGATGCACTTCGGTGTGGTAGCATGCCTGCGAGGAGAAGCCGCAGTCGGCGCCGGCGATCACGTTGTCGCGTCCAACCAGTTTGGCGTAGCGCGTCAGGCGCTCGGCGATGAGTACGGGATGCTCGACGATGTTGCTGGCGTGGGTGATGACCCCGGGGATCAGCACCTTGCCCTCGGGTAGCTTGACGTCCTCGAACACGTGATACTCGTGTTCGTGGCGGCAATTGGCGCCTTCGAAGGAATAGTAGCCGGCCTTGATTTGCAGGATGTGCCCGATCATCGCGCCCAGCGAGGTCTCGTGAATGCGCGGCCCCTCGTTGATGCCATAACAGGTGTGGAAGCGAACCTTGTCCTCGGGAATACCACGGATTGCGTGGTTGATGACCTCGACGTAAAGATCCGCCTTCTTCTTCAGCGCGGCCAGATCATCCTCGAGGTCGGTGAAGAGATCGGCGATGAAGGGATCGTCGATCTGCACCTGAAAGCCGGCTTCGACGATCGCCAGATATTCAACGCGCATCGCCTCGCCGACCGCGTGGAAGAATTCTTCCTCGGTCTTGTAGTATTCGTTGAAGGGAATCGCGCTCGGCGCGGTCGAGGGCATGAAGGCGCTTTTCGCGCCCGCCGCCGCCATCGCGGCCTTCATGTTGTCGAGATCGGTTTTCAGGGCCTCCTGGCCGCGATAGGCGATCGGTCCCACGCAATAGATTGGCGTCATTTGCGATACTGTGCCGCCGAACATGGCGCGCTCGAAATAGCCCTTGTAATATTCGGGGAACGCCGCGACTTCCTTGGAGAAGAGGTTGTACTTGGCTTTCGGCCGCAGTTCGAAGCCGGCCAGACGCTCCTTGGCGTAGGTGAAAAAGCCCGGCTTCGACATTTCGCCATCCGCGACGATATCAATGCCGACGTCGACCTGCTGCTTCACGATGTCCTTGACGGCCGTTTTCAGACGCGCGTCAAATGCGCGGTTGTTGTCCCTGGATGTTCCCTCCAGCTTCGCCTTCATGAGATCGAGCAGGTCGGTCGGGCGGGGCAGCGAGCCCACGTGCGTCGTCAGAATTCGGTTTTGTGTCGTCATCGTCGGGCTCCCCTGTCGTTGCGATTTTTCGATCGCGCCTCTGGCGTTCCGCGCCGGATGGCTTATTTTATAAAGATACCGAACATCCGGTATGTTTGTAAAGGGCCTTCGCCGAAGGCCGATGGGTCGTGCTAGTCTGGCGCGAGATCCGGGGATTTTGAATGTTGAAAACGACGACGAAGACCGCCGCTGCAAGGCGCGCGCCTAAGCCGCCAGCCGCGCGCCGCAGCCAGGAAGATCGCAGCCGGGAAACCCGCCAGAAGCTGTTGCAGGCGACGATCGACGTGCTGCTGGAGAGCGGCTATGCCGGCCTGACG
>CAISJZ010000285.1 GCA_903885755.1 uncultured Hyphomicrobiales bacterium
TATGGTCTGGCGGCGGCCATCCCCGCGTCCTTCGGCTACAACCGCATCGGCGCGTCGCTGGCGCGATCCGGGCGCGCCCTGGCGAGCATGATCGAACGCGAAGCCGTCGGAATCGCGGCCAACCCGGCGCGCGGCGAGAACGCGTGATGGCGATGGGCCCCAATATCGGCGGCGGAGACGGCGATGATCTCTATCGGCCGGTCGCCGACATCAACGTGACGCCGCTCGTCGATGTGATGCTGGTGCTGCTGATCATCTTCATGGTGACGGCGCCGTTGCTCGCGTCGGGCATGAAGGTCAATCTGCCGAACGCCAGCGCGGCGCAGCCGCTGAACCCGCAAGAGCCCATCGTCGTGATCGTGGCGAAGGACGGCAGACTCGCGCTGGGTCCCGATGATGTCGACGCGGCGCGTCTCGTAGACGCCATTCGCGAGAAGATCGGCGACGACACGACGCGCACGATCCACATTCGCGGCGACAGGGAAGCCGCCTATGGCGATATCGTTTCAGTGCTCAATCTGCTCGCATCCAACGGGCTGACGCATATCGCCATCGTCGCCGACGCGAAGGCGGCCCCAGTCATTCCCGCGCCCGCGAGCGAAGTGAAATGAGCCTCGCCGACGCGACGCTGGAGGGCGCATCCGCGCCGCTGCTGCCGCGATGGTCGCGCGCCGCCATGTTGGGCATCATTCTCGCCGCGCACGCATTGGCGTTCCTCAAACTGTCATCCACGGTCCCCATCACGCCCCTACCAGCGATCGCGATCGAGTTCGCGCCCCTGCCCGAGCCCGTGGAACCACCGAAGGCCGAACCCGACACGCCGCCGCCCCAGGAGATGGCTCCACCTCCGGTCGAGGACGTGGTCCCACCGCCCCCGCCCATTCCCGCGCCCGCGCCAAAGCCGACGCCAATCAAGAAAGTCGAGCCGACAAAGCCGCGGCCAACACCCCAGATGCGGTCCGAGCCGCGCCCGATTGTGGCGCCGAGGCCCGCGCCCGTTCGCGCGGCGGCCCCCGTCAGCGCGCCCGCGGCCCCGACCATGTCAACGGCGAGCTACGCGGCGCTGGTGGCGGGCGAACTCAACCGTCACAAGGCCTATCCGGAATCGGCGCGCGCCGCCGGCGCGAGCGGATCTGTCGGCGTCGCCTTCACCATCGGACCGTCCGGCCACGCGACTTCGATCGCGGTGACGAGTTCCTCGGGCAACGCCGCGCTCGACAGCGCCGCGCGTCAGGCGGTCGCCTCCATCCGCGCCCCGCCGCCGCCCGGCGGCGTTTTCCACACCTCGACGACGATCCGATTCAGTTTGAGGTGACCAACGGGATTATCCTGAAGGCCTTTCGGAAAATCGGCGCGGCGGGCGAACAATCCCCGGAGCGCCTCGATCCATCAACATGAGAAAAATGGTCGGAGTGGCGGGATTCGAACCCACGACCCCTTGTCCCCCAGACAAGTGCGCTAACCGGGCTGCGCTACACTCCGACGAGGCGGCTTATAGAGAAGGGATCGGATCAGCGCAACCATGCGCGACGATTCAGACGCCGCGCGCCGACAGTAGAATCGCGCGCGCCTCGCGCAGATCGGCAAGCGCTTCGGTTAAATAGGTTAAATCGACGGCGCTGGTCCGAGTGGATTTATTTTCCGTGGCCTCCATCGAGGTCCCGGCCCCGTCCGGCGCCGCCCCGGCGCCATCGACAACGCCAGTCACGACGGCGCGTACGCCCTGCTCTTTAAGAATGCGCTGAACACCCTTGATCGTGTAGCCTTCGGCGTAGAGCAACCGGCGAATGGCGTGGAGAAGCGCCATGTCGGCGGGGCGATAGTAACGCCGTCCACCGCCACGCTTCATCGGCTTGATCTGCGCGAAGCGCGTTTCCCAGAAGCGCAGCACATGCTGCGGCACGTCGAGTTCGTCGGCGGCTTCGCTGATGGTGCGGAACGCGTCCTGGCTTTTATCCATGGGCGAAACCGGCCGCGCCTCAATCCTCGGCGGGCTCTTCCTCGTTGTTGATGCGCGCCTTCAGGATATTCGACGGCTTGAACACCATGACGCGCCGCGGCGTGATCGGCACTTCCACGCCGGTCTTGGGATTGCGACCAATGCGCTCGCCCTTCGAGCGAACGATGAATGATCCGAATGACGACAGTTTCACGTTTTCGCCACGCGCGATCGTATCGGAGATCTCGCGCAGAAAGACTTCCACGAGCTCAGCGGATTCGGCTCGCGACAGGCCGACCTTCTCGTAGACGGCCTCCGCGAGATCCGCGCGCGTGACCGTCCTGACCGATTTATCCATAACGTCGTTGGAGGACATGGCCCCTCTCAAAGATTGAATTGCAAAGATACCCGCGAAACCAAAACAGAAACAATGAGTAATTCGATTTAGTCGAGTGTCAACCAGTTACGCCTAAATGATAATTCGCGCCCGCGCAAGCCGCCGAGCCGGGGCCTTACCAGCGTATCAGGGCCGCGCCCCATGTAAAGCCGCCGCCCATGGCCTCGATCATGACGAGGTGGCCTGGCTTGATCCGCCCATCCGCCGCCGCATGGGCGAGAGCCAGCGGAATTGACGCCGCCGAAGTATTTCCGTGCATCGAAACAGTCTTGACGATCTTTTCCAGCGGAATTCCCAGTTTGTCCGCCGAGGCGTCGATGATCCGCTCGTTGGCCTGATGCGGCACGAACCAGTCGAGATCGGCCACGCTCAGCCCCGTGTCGGCGAAAACGTCGGTCATCACGTCGGTGACCATGCCGACCGCGTGCCGGAACACTTCCCGTCCGGCCATGCGCAGATGCCCCACGGTCTGGGTGTTCGACGGGCCTCCGTCCACATAGAGCTTGGCGCGATGGCGGCCATCCGACCGCAGGCGCGACCCGAGTACGCCGCGATGGGTCTCGCCCGGCCGCGCTTCCAGAACCATCGCGCCGGCGCCATCGCCAAACAGCACGCAGGTTGTACGGTCCTGCCAGTCCAGAATGCGGGAAAATGTCTCGGCGCCGATGACCAGCGCGCGGCGGTGCGATCCGGAGGTCAGGAACTTGTCGGCGGTCGAGACCGCGAAAACAAAGCCGGAGCAGACCGCCTGCACATCGAAGGCGACGCCGTGATTGACGCCAAGGGCCGCCTGCACCTGCGTCGCCGTGGCGGGGAAGGTGTAGTCGGGCGTCGACGTCGCCAGAATGATCAGGTCGATGTCGTTCGGCTGCAGGCCAG
This sequence comes from uncultured Hyphomicrobiales bacterium, assembly GCA_903885755.1. Lineage (GTDB taxonomy): Bacteria > Pseudomonadota > Alphaproteobacteria > Rhizobiales > Beijerinckiaceae > Terripilifer. Next base: position 3,216 of record CAISJZ010000285.1, read on the forward strand.
CGGCGGCGATCGCGCGTTCGGCGGCGCGGGTCGCGAGCGTCGATGTCGTCTCGCCGGGCGAGGCGATGTAGCGCGACCGGATGCCGGTGCGCTGGACGATCCAGTCGTCGGTCGTATCGACCATTTTCTCGAGGTCGGAATTGGTGACCTTCCGTTCGGGAAGGCAGGAGCCAACGCCGAGAACCACGGAGCGGAGCGAAGTCTTCTGGATCGTCAA
>CAISJZ010000286.1 GCA_903885755.1 uncultured Hyphomicrobiales bacterium
CAGCCACGAAACAAGGCTGCTCGGCCAGAGCATCAAGGCGCAATAGGGCAGCGCGACCGCGTTCAGCCAAGCGATCCGGATATCGCCGCCATGCTCGCGAAGAAGTTTTGTCGCGATGACGATGGCGAGAATCTCGAACGGGCTCACGTCGAAAAAATCGGACGCCGCCGAAAAGCCCCGATCGCGCGCCGCGGCAATGACGCGAAAAGCCATCCCGTTCAGGCAACCGCCCGCCAGCAGCGCGGCGGCGAAGGCGCCGGAATTCACGGATCGGCTAAATGGAATATTCATACTGTGACAATGAGCAACGCCCATGCCACGCGAAACCGCCGTCACTGGCATGTTTGCTGCGAATTCGATTTACGAGGGCGGGAGCTCGCCCCGACGAAGGAGCACTGAACATGAAAATGAATTATGCATTCGCGCTGGCCATCATCGGCACGATCGCGACCAGCAGCGTCGCCTACGCCGAAAGCGAGTCCGGGGACGATCACGCCAACTGCCACGCGTCGTTCCTGCGCGATTGCGGCGACGGCCGTTCTTCAAGCAGCCCGAGCGAAGCGCCGTTGCCGTTGCTGGGCGCGAGCCCGCTCGCCTTGCTCGCGCTGGGCGCGGTCTCGCTCTACAAGCGTCGCCGCCAGCGCGATCAGGCGGCATGAGGCAGCTCCGACAGGCGATTTAAATCAAAATCGCTCCGCGACGTTCCGCGGAGCGATCGTTCGACTTTGCAATGCGAAACGCGAAGAATTGCGAATTGCATTCGCGAAACGCCCGGATGGGCGCCGATCGTGCGGCTCATCCGCCCAGTGGGTAGTTCGGGCTCTCGCGCGTGATCGATACGTCGTGCACATGGCTCTCGCGCAGGCCCGCGCTTGAAATCCGCACGAATTGCGCGCGCGCCTGGAAATCCGCGATCGTGTGCCCGCCGACATAACCCATCGCGGCGCGCAGACCGCCAGCAAGCTGGTGCAGCACCGCGCCGACCGGGCCTTTGTAGGGCACCTGCCCCTCGATGCCCTCGGGCACGAGTTTCAGCGCGTCCTTGATGTCCTGCTGGAAGTAGCGATCGGCGGAGCCGCGCGCCATGGCGCCCACGGACCCCATGCCGCGATAGGACTTGAACGAGCGGCCCTGATAGAGAAACACCTCGCCGGGGCTTTCTTCCGTGCCGGCCAGAAGCGAGCCAATCATGACGCAATCGGCGCCCGCCGCGATGGCCTTGGCGAGATCGCCGGAATATTTGATGCCGCCGTCGGCGATGACGGGCACGTCGCTCTTGCGCGCGACCTCCGCGGCTTCCAGAATCGCCGTGAGTTGCGGCACGCCGACGCCCGCCACGATGCGCGTGGTGCAGATGGAGCCGGGCCCGATGCCGACCTTGATCGCGTCGGCGCCCGCGTCGATCAGCGCGCGCGCGCCATCGCCCGTCGCGATATTGCCGGCGATGATCGACACCTTGTTGGAGATGCGCTTGACGCGTCCGACCTGATCCAGAACCTGCTGGGAATGGCCGTGCGCGGTGTCGATGATCAGGCAGTCGACGCCCGCGTCGATCAACATCTCGGCGCGCGCGAAGCCCTTGTCGCCAACGGTGGACGCGGCGGCGACGCGAAGGCGACCTTCGGCGTCCTTGCAGGCATTGGGATGCTGCGTCGCCTTCTCGATATCCTTGACTGTGACGAGACCGACGCAGCGATAGTCGTCATCGACCACAATCAGCTTTTCGATGCGGTTCTGGTGCAGCAGCCGCTTGGCTTCATCCTTGCCAACGCCCTCCCGCACCGTGATGAGCTTCTTGGTCATCAGCTCGGACACCGGCTGCAACGGATTGTCGGCGAAGCGCACATCCCGGTTGGTGAGAATGCCACAGAGACGGCCGGCCTTGCCGCCGGCGCCGCGCTCAACCACCGGAATGCCCGAGATTGAATGCCGCGCCATCAGGCCCAGCGCGTCCGCCAGCGTCTCGTCCGGAAAAATGGTGATCGGGTTCACCACCATGCCGCTCTCGTAGCGCTTGACCTTGCGGACTTCCTCGGCCTGCTCCTCGGCCTCGAGATTGCGGTGGATAACTCCGATACCGCCGGCCTGAGCCATGGCGATGGCGAGTCGCGCCTCGGTCACGGTGTCCATCGCCGAGGAAATGATCGGCATGTTGAGAAAGATGCCGCGGGTCAGTTTCGAGCTGATATCGACCTGGCTCGGCATGACCGTCGAATGGCCCGGACGCAGCAGAACGTCGTCGAACGTGAGCGCTTCGGTAAACGTGGGCGCGGCGATCGAGGGCATGGCCAACTCCGGATTTGGGCGAATGCGGCAAGAAACGGCATTCGCGGGATGGCGCGCGGGACTCAGGACGCCGCGCGCTGGATTGGCGATGTCGCCTAGCACGAGAGTGTGACAGGGAGCAAACGAAAGGCGCGACCATGCCCGAAATGGCCTGGGATCAAAGTCCCAGCGCGCGCTCGGCCCACGAGAGAACCGGCGGACTATTGAGGAACGCCAGTATTTCGTCTTCCCGCGCCACCGCGTCCGCGCCGGTCGCTGTCGCGACGATGACGTCGCAACGGTCGTTGAAGGCGATCGACAGCATCGGCGCCTCGCCGCTCCCGTCGCGAACGAGATAGGGCCTGCCGCGGCCTTTCATGCGGCCGACGCTGATTTCGCGCCCCGGCCGCCCCGCCGCGTAATTCGCGCCAACCAGCGCGACATCGCCGATGCGCTCCAGTTCCTCGTCGTCGGACACGCCCGTCGCGCAATTGCAGAAGCCGATCTTGGCGCGAAAGGTGACCCGCACTGGCGTCCGGCAGGCGACCCCCGCGCATTCAAAGGCCTTGCCGGCGCCGAACTGGTCGCGGGGCAGAGGCCAGGCGACCTCGAACCAGTCGCCGGGCGTCAATGCGACATCACCGCTTTCACGCACCGGCAGGACGTGCGTCGCGTCGACCGCGATGGCCGCCAGTCCCGCGAGCGCGACGCAGCCAAGGAACCAGACCATGATCTGCCGCCCGACTGGCATCGCGCGGGCCTAGTTCGCGAGAATATGGCGCGCCTCGACCAGAACCGGACGATCCGATTTCGTGTCGCCGGCGAGCTCCATCAGCTTGCCGAAGTAAACCCTGGCCTTCGCCATGTCGCCCAGCTTTTGCGCGGCGCGCGCCGCGCCAGCGTAGGCGTTGAAACGATTCGGCTCCTTTTTCAGCGTCGCCTCATAGGCCGCTAGAGCCTCGGCGATCATGCCGTCGTCCAGATCCATATCGCCAAGCAGCTCCCGCGCGGGCGCGAGCGGCCCAGGCGAGACCGGTGATTTTTCGGTCTTGTCCTCGGCGTCGGCCGCCGCGTTCATCGCCGCGCGAGCCTCGTCTTTGCGGCCTTCGGCGTGAAGCGTCCAGGCCGATGCGATCTGGCGTTCGATGTCGACGATCCCGGACCAATAGGCGTCCTTCGCGTCGTTCAATTGCGCGGAGATTTCGCCAAGTCGCGCGATATCAGCCTTCGCCGCCCCCGGCGCGCCGGAACGGGCCGCGCCGAGCGCGCGGGCGAAATGGGTGATCGCCATTGTCTGCCTGAACGAGGAATCGCGCACGGCGAGCCCGGCCGCCTCGGTCCATGCGCCACGTTCGAAGGCCACGCGAGCGGGACTGGCGGCGAGCGCGAAGGCGACGCCGAATTGATTTGCATTGCCCTTCAGCCCGCCGCCAAACACTGCTTCCTGTTCAGCGATCGAGGCCCGCGCGTCGTCATCCCGCGCCAGTTGCAGGTCGGCATATACAAGATAATCCAGCGCGTGCATGCCGTCGGAAAATTCCTTGTTCGCCGAGGCCGATTTCGCCGAGGCGAGATTGGACGCGATGGACTCCTTCCAATAGCCGACGCGCGTGAAAATGTGCGACGGCATGTGCTGCGCGTGCGGCGCGGCTGGCGCGATGCTGGCGTAGAGGAGCGCCGCCGGCAGGCCTTTCTCCGCGATCGCGGGATAGTCGTAGAGGTGAATGAGGTAGTGCGCGATGCCGGGATGCCGCGGCTGACGATTCCAGATAGGCTCGAGGATCGCCGCGCCCTTCAATTGCTGGGCATAGGTCTTGTCATTGGGCGAGGCCGACGTGTTGAGCGTAATGGCGTAAAAAATTTGCGCCTCGTCGTCGTCCGGATATTTCGCCGCGAGCGCCTCCATCGCCTTGAGATAGGCGCCGATGCGCGCGCGATGGTCGAGCTTGTCATAATCGACATACATCAACGCCAGCGCCTCGATGTAATCGCGCTCGCGTCCTGTCTTCGCGCCGATTTCGCGCGCCTTCTGAATGGCGGCGAGGCCCGGCGCGAGATTGGCTTGCGGAATTGGCGAATGAGGATTGTTCAGCAGCGCCAGGGCGACGCCCCAGAGCGCGATGCCGCAAGCCGGATCGGCCGCGAGGGTCTCGTCGAAAATTTCCTTCGCGGCGGAATACCAGAACGAATGTTCGTAGCGCATGGCGCGGTCGAATCGCCGCTGCGCGACGTCATTGCAGGACGTTTCGAAATGCACGGCGCCGAGTTGCGTCTGATCTTCCTGAGCGGCGGCGTATGATGGTATGCCGGCGGCCAGACCCAGCAGCAGGCCGACCACGGAGATCCCCGAGAACGCGAGCGATTTTACATCGACCATTCTGTCCTCCATGGATGCTTCGTTTTCGCCATTTTTTACGGCTTTCGTCGACGATATGAAATATCGAGGGGCCGGTCAAAGCTGGCGCGAACTCAGGCTCATTCCTCGCCCGGCCCGCGAAAGCCCGTCGCCAGCACATAGAGCTCTGGCGATCCCGCGCGGCTGGCCTTTGGCTTGACGTGGCGCACGGTCGTGAAATCCCGCTTCAGCGACGCCAGCACCTCGCCCTCCGAACCGCCCTGAAACACCTTCGAGATGAAGAACCCGCCCGGCGCCAGAACCTCGCGCGCGAATTCCACCGCGAGTTCGGCCAGCGCGATGATCTTCAGATGATCCGTCTTGCGATGCCCGGTGGTGTTGGCGGCCATGTCCGACATCACGCCATCCGCTTTGCCGCCGAGCGTCTCCTTCAGCCATTCCGGCGCGCTGGCGTCGTTGAAATCCATGACCTTGAACTCGACGCCGGCGATGGTTTCGATGTCGAGCAGATCGATGCCGATCACCCTGCCCCGTGACCCCACAATCTTCGCGGCGACCTGCGACCAGCCGCCCGGCGCGGCGCCGAGATCGACGATCTTCTGGCCGGGCTTGAGCAGCTTGTACCGCTCGTCGATTTCCAGCAGCTTGAACGCCGCGCGCGAGCGCCAGCCATCGCGCTTGGCCTGCGCGACATAGGGATCGTTGAGCTGACGCTCGAGCCACAACTTGGAGGATTGCGTGCGCCGGCCATGCTTGCTGCTGACCTTGACCTTCAGCGAGCGACCGCCCTCGCGCCCGCCGCCGCCGCCGCCGCCCTTCGCGACGCTCATGATCCACGCGCCTCGCGCGTGTCGGACCAGACGCCGTCGGCGCTCATCAATTGCATCAGAATTCCCTCGCGCAGTCCGCGGTCGGCGATGCGCACCCGCTCGGCCGGAAACGCCCGCCGAATGGCGTCGAAAATGGCGCAGCCCGCCAGCACGAGATCGGCGCGCTCGTGGCCGATGCAACCGTTGGCCGCACGCTCGGCATAGGACATTCCACGCAGCGTGGCGATGGCCTGACCGACCTCGTTCCTGTTCAGCCACAGCCCGTCGACCCGGCGGCGGTCATAGCGCTGCAGCCGGAGATGCACGCCGGCGATCGTCGTCACCGTGCCCGACGTGCCCAGCAGATGGAAGCGATCGCAACGCGGCTCCTCCGCGGTGCGCGCGACAAAGGGCGCGAGCCGGCCATAGACATGCTCGACCATGCGCTCGTAGGTCTCCGGCGAGACATCGAAGCCGCCGAACTGTTCGGCGATGGTGACGACGCCAAGCCGCAGCGAGGCCCAGACGCGTACCCGGTCGCGCGCGTCCGCCGCCTGCCCGGCGTCCGTCTGGCGCGACAGCCAGACGATTTCCGACGAGCCGCCGCCAATGTCGAACAGCACCACGCCCTCGGCGTCGGGATCGGCGAGCGCGGCGCAGCCGGCGGCCGCCAGATGCGCTTCGGTCTCGCGGTCGACGATCTCCAGCGCCACGCCCAGCCGTTCGCGCACGCGTTCGATGAAGTCCTCGCCATTCTCGGCAATGCGGCAGGCCTCGGTTGCGATCAGCCGCGCGCGGGTGACGCCCCGCTGCTCCATCTTGTCGCGACACACTTCCAGCGCGCCAATGGTGCGCTCCATCGCGGCATCGCCCAGACGCTTGGTCTGCGAAAGACCCTCGCCGAGCCGCACGATGCGCGAAAAGGCGTCGACGATGCGAAACCCCTCGCGCGCCGGGCGCGCGACGAGCAGCCGGCAATTGTTGGTGCCGAGATCGAGGGCGGCGTAGGTCGCCAGATGAGCGCGCGGCCAATGGGCCGGCGCGGCGAGGTGACCGGCGTCCCATTGCTCGGCGGCGCCGACCAGCGCCCCCGCGCCGGTCCGGTCGTTCGTCGACACCCTCGAAGCTCCATTCGCCAGACGCCCAGCGCGGAGCGCGGGAGCGGCGGCAGTCCAGGCCACTGTAACGGCGCCGGGGGCAAGGCCACAAGCGGTTCATTGGGCGGATGGGGCGCTGGGCGCGCCGCCAGATCGTCACGGCGCCCCTTGCGTCCGGACGCCGCCTCCGTTATCTCACCCCTCGCCGAAGGCCCGCGGGCCATTGGGGGATAGTTCAACGGTAGAACTACGGACTCTGACTCCGTCAATCTTGGTTCGAATCCAGGTCCCCCAGCCAGTTTTTCCCAACCCTTTGATTTAACAGAGAATGTGCAATCTGGCCGAGGCTTTCTCCGCCATTGTACCCCTAACTGTATCACCCGCCCCTACCCCCAGGCCCCCGGTGCTCGTTGCGCGCATTATTTTCAGCACAAGTCCCTCATTTAAAGGCTTCCGCCTCGCGTCGGCATTTCGTAATATAGATACACTTCACGACGAAAGGCGGCGCTCGAGACATGCCAATCCAGGCAAAAATTGTGCTGCGCAGCGACGACGTGGCCGGCGTTGGCAAGGAACGCATCCGGTTGCTGCAAACAGTCGCGCGCGAGGGCAGCATCACCGCTGGCGCCAGGGCGGTCGGTCTAACCTACAAGGCCGCGTGGGACGCCATCGACGCCATGACCAACCTGTTTGGTCGCCCCCTGCTGCAAACCAGAACGGGCGGCAAGGCCGGCGGGGGCGCCAGCCTGACCCCCGCCGGCATACAGGTCATCGAGGCTTTTGGACGCCTCGAATCGGAAATGGAGCGCGTATTGCGCACGCTCGAACCCGCCCTCGACGGCAGCGGCATATCCCCGATCAATCTCGTCTCCGGATTTTTCATGAAGACCAGCGCCCGCAACACGCTTCGCGGCATCATCACCGCCATCAACCCGGACGCGCTGAGCGCCGAGGTGGCGGTCGCCGTGGCGCCCGGCACCACGATCCACGCCCTTGTGACCAGCGAAAGCGTTCGCGCGCTCGGTCTGCATGTCGGTCGTCACGCCTTCGTCCTGATCAAGGCGCCTTTCGTGATGATCGCGGCCGGCGACAAGCCGCCCGAGACTTCCGCTCGCAATTGCGTGCGCGGCGTCGTGAACCGCTGCGAGAGTTCAACGGTGAACGCCGAAGTCGTTCTCGACATCGGCGATGGCAAGACGCTCGCGGCGTCGATCACATCGCATAGCGTCAAGGCCCTTGGCCTGAGGGTCGGCAGTCCAGCCTACGCGCTTTTCGACTCGGCGCACGTCATCGTCGCCATCGATTAGATCAATGGAGATTGAAATGGACATGGCGGGAATCCTTGGGCTTGCTTTTGGCTTGGGCTTGTCCTGGCTGGGCGCAAGCGAGGCATTCGCGCAATCGCCAGACGCGCCGACAATGGTCAAGGTTGTCAACATCGCGGCCGCCGCGAATTTCACCGAACCCGCGAAGGAAATCGCCGCGCTGTACAGGCAAAAGACCGGCAACGAAGCGATCCTGAGTTTTGGATCATCGGGTCAATTCTACACGCAGATTACACAGGACGCGCCCTTCCAGATCATGTTGTCGGCCGACGACGAGCGACCCAGGAAGCTGATTTCGGATGGACTGGCGGTCGCAGATACAAGATTCACCTACGCCATCGGCAAGCTGGTTCTCTGGAGCAAAAATCCCGATCTCGTGAAGAGCGCGGAAACCTTGAAGACTGGAGCCTTCGCGAAGATTTCGCTCGCCGATCCCAAGGCTGCTCCCTATGGCGCGGCGGCGATCGAGGCGATGAAGGCGCTCAAGGTATACGACGCGCTGGAGAGCAAGGTCGTTCAGGGCACGAGCATCGCGCAGGCCTTTCAGTTCATCGATACCGGCAATGCCGATCTCGGCTTCATCGCCCTGTCGCAACTCGCTGGCAACAACGCTGGCTCGCGATGGCTGGTGTCGCGGACGCTCTATTCGCCGATCCTTCAGGACGCCATACTCCTGAAAAAGGGCGCCGCGAACGACGCGGCCACGGGGTTCCTGACGTTCCTGAAGGGGCCGGAAGCCCGCGCGGTCATTGCAAAATATGGCTACGCGGTTGACGGCAAGGACTAGGCGACCATGGGTCAACTTCCTCTCGATATCTGGCGGCCAATCACGCTGACCATCGAACTGGCCGCCGTCACGACGGCGTTGCTGCTGCTGCTGGGGACGCCGATCGCCTGGTGGCTCGCGCGATCGACCGCGTGGTGGAAGGAAGGCGTCGCCGCCGTTGTCGCCCTGCCGATTGTTTTGCCGCCGACCGTGCTGGGATTCTACCTTCTCCTCGCTCTTGGGCCGAACGGGCCCGGCGGCGCCGTCGCCTCGCTCTGGGGCGCGCGTACGCTCGCCTTCACATTCGGCGGGTTGGTGATTGGCTCGGTCCTGTACTCCATGCCCTTCGTGGTTCAGCCTATCCGCAACGCGTTCGAAGCCATGGGCGCGCGGCCGCTGGAAGTCGCGGCGACCCTACGCGCCTCGCCAACCCGCGCGTTCTGGACCGTTGCGGTTCCCCTGGCAAAGCCGGGCTTTTTGACTGGCGCGGTGCTGGGCTTCGCCCATACGGTTGGCGAATTCGGCGTCGTGTTGATGATCGGCGGCAACATTCCCGGCCAAACGAAGGTGCTTTCGGTGGCGATCTTCGACTATGTCGAGACATCGCAATGGCGCGAGGCGAATATTCTGGCCGCGGGCATGGTGGTCTTCGCGTTTTGTGTCATCCTCGCCATGACGATTTTTGAGCGACGCTTCGCCAGCGTGGCGCCATGAGCGGGGCCGGAATCGACGTCGCCTTCCGCGGCAAGCTCGGCCCGTTCACGCTGGATGCGGCGTTCAAGGCCCCGGCATCGGGAATTACCGCGCTGTTCGGACCATCGGGCTGTGGCAAGACCGCCGTCCTGCGATGCATCGCGGGTCTGACGCAACTGGCGTCTGGCGCCTGCGTCGTCGAAGGCGAGACATGGCAGGACCAGCGCCTCTTTCTGCCAACCTGGCGGCGATCCATCGGCTACGTCTTTCAGGAAGCCAGCCTGTTCCCTCACCTGTCGGTACAGAGCAATCTGATGTACGGCGCTCCGAAGGCGCCGTCTTCGGTCGCGACAGGCTCCATTGGCTTTGATGAGGTCATCGATTTGCTTGGCCTCACGAGACTCCTTGAGCGATCTTCCCAAAACCTGTCCGGGGGCGAGCGCCAACGCGTCGCCATCGGGCGCGCGCTGCTCGCGCAACCCAAACTTCTGTTGATGGACGAGCCTCTGTCGGCGCTTGACCGTCAAACGAAGGACGAAATTCTTCCCTTCCTTGAAAAATTGCATGATCGCCTGTCTCTACCAATCATCTACGTCAGCCACGATATCAGCGAGATTGAACACCTCGCGGACAATCTCGTGCTGATGCAGGCTGGCCGGGTCATCGCATCCGGCGCGCTGTCCGCCGTTCAAAGCGATCCCGACCTGCCACTCGCGATCAATCGCGAGGCGGCGGTCAATTTCGACGCGATCGTCGAGGGCTATGACGCGGCTTATGGCTTGCTGTCGCTGAAGATCGATGGGGGACTACTCATGGTCCCGGCCGCCCGATTTGCCGAGGGAACCCATCGCCGTCTGCGCATCGCGGCGAGCGACGTCAGTCTGCTCATCGAACCGCAGCAGCCCAGTTCGATCCTCAACTCATTGCGGGCGCGGATCGTCGCGCGGCGATTGATTGGCGATAATGAAATGATCGTCGTGCTCGGCCTCGGACCCGATGGCGCGGGCGCGCGACTCCTCGCGCGCATTACCCGGCGTTCGTGGGAAAAGCTGAACCTGCGCGAGGGCATGGATCTCTGGGCGCAGGTCAAAGGCGTTTCACTGGCCCATAAATAATCCGCGGCGAGCCATCAAAATCCCTCGACGCCGGACACCTCCAGACGTTGCCGCGTCTGGGCCTCCCTATCGCTGATGCGCCACGGTGTAACGGAAATCAATTTTCCCCTGCCGCCAGTATTCCCCACCAATTAAATTAACACCTGAAAGCATGGCGCGAACCACAAGGTCGCTCACCTCTCGCCGGAGTGCCCCGAGGCCAGCGCCTCGCCGCG
>CAISJZ010000287.1 GCA_903885755.1 uncultured Hyphomicrobiales bacterium
CGCTGCGTTCAGCCGGGGTGAGGGTATCGGTCATCATGAAGCCATTGCGCGGATCGCGTGATCTACAACCTTATCCAGGAGTCGGGAGTGAGATCGCGGGAATCCATGCTCTCCTGATTGAACCACCGCGCCGGTGCGATCACCTGCTTGTCGGTTGACGGGTTAAGCCACGCGCCCCACCAACTGAATGAGCTGTTGGCGACAATGTGATGGCGGCACAGGCTCATGAGCTTCATGTCCTCGCAGTCGCGCCTGTCCTCGCTCGGCGCGATGAAATGGGCGGGCCAGTCCCGCGGCAGATTTGCCCGCGCCCAGTCGGGATCGTCGCTGAAGACAAAAAATTCCGGCGAGGCCACCCGCTCGGCCATCATCTTCATGGCGCGGCTGTACCACTCGGCCGAGCAGGCCCCATGGAACGCCACATTCGCGGGGTTCGTGATGTAGTCGGACCGGCGCACGTGTACGGAAACAGCGTTGCCGGCGCCGATGAGACCGGCCGTCGCGCGGCGCGGCGCCGTCATCGGCTCCTTCAGTTGGTACTGCGCGCGGATGTCGTCGGCGAACGGCGCGAAATATTTTTCCGTTTGCCAGTAACCAACGAACAGGCAGTGATCCCCACTTTCAAGGATCGCCGGGTCGAAAGGGCACTGGCGCTCCAGGACCTCGATCAGGGGGTTGCCGAGAGGCCGCGCCAGCCATTTGGGGAGGCGTCGCGGCAATGCCCCAAGATCCACCAGTTCTTTGTTCGAAAGGGGGCTTGCGGCGATGCGAAAATCCCCCAGCGCGTAAGATCGCAGATGATGATTGAGAACGATGCTGGCGTCGATCGCGAAAGGCGCGTTGCGCTCCTTCGCCATGCGATACCCCATGGCGTACTGGAACATCTGGTTGCCCAGCCCACCATTCAGTCGGGCAACTATCATATGCTGGAAATCTCGCTTCGCGGGGCCGTCGACGCCAATAATCGCCTTTACAGGCCTAATTCGTCAAACACCGCCCGCGCTTCCTTGACCGCGTGGTTGGCGGCGGGGACGCCGGCATAGACGCCGCATTGCATGAGGATTTCGGAGATTTCCGCTTTTGTCAGGCCGTTGTTGAGCGCGCCGCGCAAATGCAGGCGGAATTCATCCCAATGGCGCAACGCCACCGTCACGCTCAGCACGACAACGGAGCGGGTTCTGAGATCAAGTCCGGGCCGGCGCCAGATGTCGCCCCACGCGGTGCGGACAATCCAGTCCTGAAAGTCGCGGGAGAAGTCGTCGGTCCGGGCGACCGCGCCATCGACATAGGCGTCGCCCAACACTTTTCGGCGGCGCTTCATGCCTTCGGAATGGCGGGACTGGTCGTCCTCGCTCATCGCGACTTCTTTTTCTTCTTCGCCGACGCCTTTTTGGCCGCCGTTTTCTTGTTGGCGGTCTTTTTGGTCACCGGTTTTCCGGCGCCCTTTTTCGCGACGGTCTTCTTCGCGGCGGCTTTTTTGGCGGTCTTTTTCGGAGCCGCCTTTTTCGCGGGCTTCCTGGCGGCGCTCTTCTTCGTGGCGGTCTTCTTGCTGGCCTTTTTGGCCTGTTTTTTCGCGGCCGGTTTCTTCGCCGCTTTTTTTGGCGCGGCTTTTTTGGCCGGAGCCTTTTTCGCGGGGGCAGACTTGGCCGCCGTCTTCGGCGCGGCGGCGACCGGCGTGGGCGCGGGCACCGGTTTGACCGGCGCGGCGACAGGCGTCGGAGCGGCGGCGGTGGCCTTGGGCTTTGGCGGGGCCTTGGGCTTTGGAGGGGCCTGCGGCTTCGGCGCTGGAACAGGAGCCGGTTCCGACCCGGCGGGGGCTGCTTCTGGCGTCTCGCCGACGGCCTTGCCGGTCAAGAAGGCGGCGACGGCCGAGGCGAAGCCTTCGGGGTCCTCGATATTGGAGAGATGGGCGGCGTTCAGCGTGACGATGCGCGCGCCCGGGATCGAGCTGGCGATCTGATGGCCGGCCGACGGCACGGTCGCCGGGTCATGCTTGCCGACGATCACGAGGACAGGCTTGCGAATCGAGCGGTTGGAGTCCCGCAAATCCATGTCGCGGATGGCGAGGCAGCAGGCGGCGTAGCCGTGGGCCGGTGTGTTGGCGATCATGTCGCCGATCCGGGCCATCAATTCCGGGTTTTTCTTGCGAAAGGCGGGGGTAAACCAGCGGTCCAGCGTGCCGTTCACCAGCGCCAGCATGCCCTGTTCGCGGGCGCCCGCGGCTCTGGAGTTCCAGATGTCCGGCGCGCCCATGAAAGCCGAGGTATTGGCCAGCACCGCGCGATTGACGCGGGAGGGCGCGTTGGCCAGCAGCCATTGCCCGACCATGCCGCCCTTGGACAGACCGACCCAGTGGGCCTTGTCCACGCCCAGCTTGTCCAGAATGGCGACGGCGTCCTTGCCGAGCTTTTCGATGGAATAGGGGCCCTCGTCGGCGGGGCTGGCTCCGTGGCCGCGAGAATCATACCGGATGACGCGAAAATGTTTTGTAAATTCCGGCATTTGCGGGTCCCACATCCGCAAATCGGTCCCCAGCGAGTTGGACAACATGAGGACCGGCGCCTCGCGGGGTCCATCGACAGCGACGTTAAAGTGTTCGTCTCCGATGCGAATATGCGCCATTGCAGCCTCCCAGCGGCCGTCGAAATTGTTTTGTAGTTGTCGCATAGCTCCCTTGCTACAAAAGCGCAATGGGTTTGCGACGCTTGGCGCCATACTCGTCTGTGTTTAAGGCTAATATCGAACCATTGGCGCGGGACTGGACGCGCGCCGGCGGAACTGCTGTTCAAAAGGAAACGCACGATGGCCATGACGATGAAGGGGGAGGTCGCCCTCCCGGCGAGCCGGCAGACCGTATGGGAAAAGCTGAACGATCCAGAGGTCCTCAAGGCCTGCATTCCTGGTTGTCAGTCGCTTGATAAAACAGGTGAAAATGGGTTTACCGCCACGGTGAAGCTAAAAGTCGGGCCGGTTTCCGCGACCTTCAAGGGCAACGTGGAGCTGACCGACCTCGATCCGCCGAACGGCTACAAGATCGGCGGTTCGGGCGAGGGCGGAATCGCCGGTTTCGCCAAGGGCGGCGCGACCGTGCGCCTGAGCGACGCCGAAGGCGGCGGAACGCTCCTGTCCTACGACGTCGAAGCGAATGTCGGCGGCAAGATCGCCCAGCTCGGCGCGCGCCTGATCGATGGCGTCGCCAAGAAAAACGCCGACATGTTTTTCGCCAACTTCGCCGAGAATGTGAAGGCTGGCTGAACCGTGAAAAGACGGCGACGTCATGCGTCGCCGTTTCGTCACGTTTGGCGCGGAATGTCGCGCGCGTGGCGCCGATGCGCGGGTCATCACGCCGAGGTTTGACTTCCGGCTTGCTTGACGCCCCCGCCTCGGCATATCAAAGTCCACCCAAGAGACGAGATTGCGTCGGAGGAGATGTCATGCCCACGGTATCCATGACGGTGAACGGCAAGCCGGTCACCGCGGAAGTCGATTCCCGCACATTGCTCGTGCAATTCCTGCGTGAAACGCTGCGCATGACCGGCACCCACGTGGGATGCGACACCAGCCAGTGCGGCTGCTGCGTGGTCCATGTCGATGGCGACGCGGTGAAGTCCTGCTCGACCCTGGCGCTGACCTGCGAAGGCGCCAAGGTCACGACGATCGAAGGCCTCGCCAATGGCGACACCTTGCATCCCATGCAGGAAGCCTTTCGTGAGAACCATGGTCTCCAGTGCGGCTTCTGCACGCCGGGCATGATCATGACGGCGGTCGAACTTGTTAGCCGCAAGGGCAACAACCTCGACGAGAAGACGATTCGCGAGGAGCTCGAGGGCAACATCTGCCGTTGCACCGGCTACCACAACATCGTCAAGGCGATCGCCGCTGGCGCGCAGGCGATGGGCGCCAAGGCCTAGGTTCAAGCGACTTCGGGCCGGGGAATGTGTCCCCGGCGCCGGTATCGATTGTTCAGGGAGATGGCAGCATGAGCGCGACCGGCATTGGCGCATCCGTCCGCCGCAAGGAAGACCATCGCTTTGTTACCGGCCATGGCCGGTACACCGACGATATCAATCGTCCCGGTCAGGCGCATGCCTTTTTCCTGCGGTCTCCCCACGCGCATGCATCTATCAACAGGATCGATCTTTCCGCCGCGCTGAAACTGCCGGGCGTCGTCGCGATCTTCACGGGCGACGACATTGCAGCCGACAAGGTTGGCGGCCTGATTTGCGGCTGGATGATCCATTCCAAGGATGGATCGCCGATGAAGGCGGGCGCGCATCCGGCGCTGGCGCAGGGCAAGGTGCGCTATGTCGGCGACCACGTCGCCGTCATCATCGCCGACACGCTGGCCCAGGCGCGCGACGCCGCCGAGAAGATCGTGGTCGATTACGGCGTGTTGCCGGCCGTGGTCGATCCCGCCAAGGCGGTGGGCGCGGCGAACATTCATGACGCCGCTCCCGACAACACCGTTTACAACTGGCACATCGGCGACAAGGGCGCGGCGGACGCGGCTTTCGCCAAAGCCGCGCATGTCACGAAGCTCGATCTCGTCAACAACCGGCTCTCGCCCAACGCCATGGAGCCGCGCGCCGCCGTCGGCGAGTATGACGAGGGGACCGATGGCCTGACGCTTTACACAACCAGCCAGAACCCGCACGTGGCGCGGTTGGTGCTTTCGGCCTTCATTGGCCTCGCGCCCGAACACAAGTTCCGGGTCGTCGCGCCGGATGTCGGTGGCGGCTTTGGCTCCAAGATTTTCATCTACGCGGAAGAAACGGTTTGCGTCTGGGCCGCGCGCAAGGTGCGCCGTCCAGTCAAGTGGACCGCGGATCGCACGGAAGCCTTCCTGTCGGACGCTCATGGGCGCGATCACGTGACCCACGCTGAACTGGCGCTTGACGCCACTGGCAAAATGATTGGCATGCGCGTGCACACCACCGCCAATCTCGGCGCATATCTCTCGACCTTCTCCTCGAGCGTGCCGACCTATCTCTACGCGCCGCTGCTGTCGGGCCAGTATAACATTCCCGCGATCTACGCGGAGGTGGACGCGGTCTATACCAACACCGCGCCGGTCGACGCCTATCGCGGCGCGGGCCGCCCCGAGGCGACCTTCGTCGTCGAGCGGCTTGTCGAGATCGCCGCGCGCGAGACAGGCAAGGACCCGGCGGCGTTCCGGCAACAGAATTTCGTCACGTCCTTCCCGCATCAGACGCCGGTCATCATGTGCTACGACGCCGGCGACTATAAAGCGGCGCTCGACAAGGCGCTCGAGGTCGCCGATTACGCCAACATCGGCAAGCGCAAGGCGGCCTCGGCCAGCAAGGGAAGGCTGCGCGGCATTGGCATCTCCGCCTATATCGAGGCCTGCGGAATTGCGCCGTCGGCGGCGGTCGGCTCGCTTGGCGCGGGCGTTGGCCTGTGGGAATCCGCGGAAGTGCGCGTCAATCCCATCGGCACCGTGGAAATCCTGACGGGATCGCACAGTCACGGGCAGGGCCACGAGACGACCTTCGCGCAGCTCGTGTCGCAGCGGCTTGGCGTGCCGCTGGAGAATGTCGCGATCATTCACGGCGACACCGACAAGGTGCAGATGGGCATGGGCACCTATGGCTCGCGCTCCGGCGCCGTCGGCATGTCCGCCATCGTCAAGGCGCTCGACAAGATCGAAGCCAAGGCGAAGAAAGTCGCGGGCTATTGCCTCGAGGCGTCGCCCGAGGATATCGAATTCAAGGACGGCAAGTTCACGGTCCGGGGAACGGACAAGACGATCGATTTTCCCTCGGTCGCGTTGCAGGCCTATATCGCGCACAAGTTCAACGGGCAGGATCTTGAGCCGGGCCTGAAGGAAAGCGCCTTCTGGGATCCGACGAA
>CAISJZ010000288.1 GCA_903885755.1 uncultured Hyphomicrobiales bacterium
CGCGGCGAGGCCGGCGTCGAGCGCGTTGGGGATCAACGGAATGACATCGGGATGCTTCACATCGACGCCGATTGCGCCGGCCAGTTCCCCGGAGATCAGCATCTCGTCCATCTTCTTGCCCGCCTCGATCGGAACCACATTTTTCGGCGGAACATATTCGGCGACGTGCTCGTCGCCCGACAGAACCCAGGTGATCCTGGAGAGATCGACGCCATATTCCTCGGCCATGATGCCGCGCGCCCAGACACCCGTCGTAACGGTATAGCCGCGATTGACGCCGACGCGCTTGCCTTCAAGGTCCTTTGGCGACCTGATGCCAGCCTTCGTATTGATCAGGATCGCGCCATGATGGAACTGCCGCACCAGCGGCACGGGGACGGCGGTCATTTTCTTGCCGTGCGCCCTGGCGCAGATGTAGGTCGTGATCGCCATTTCGCAGATGTCGAATTCGCTCCCGCGCACCATGCGACGAAAGGCGGCGATCAGCGGATCGACCTCGATGAAGTCCGGCTCGAATGTTTTGGGCTTCGCCACGCCGTCCTTGAACGCCCTGTTATTGCCCTGGGTGCGGGTGACAGTCTTGTATTTCGGCAAGGGCATGGCGTTCCTCGTTGGCGATTGTTGAAACACGAGATGCCGCATTTTAGGCTAGCGGCGACGCGTCTGTCGAGGGCGTACACGTCCTTGCGCCAGCGGCGATCGGGTCTAGGATCGCTCGGGAAAAGGGGATCGCAATGACGAATTCGGACGCCGACCTTGCCGCCATCGCCGCGCGTGTGGCGAAAATGCTGATCGCTCGCAAGCAGACCATCGCGGTCGCGGAATCCTCGGCCGGCGGGCTCATATCGGCGGCTCTGCTCGCGGTGCCCGGCGCCTCGGCCTATTTTCTCGGCGGCGGCGTCATCTACACGCTCGCCGCGCGCGAAGGACTTCTTGGCGTCACCGCAGCGGACATGACGAACACGCGCGCCTCGACCGAGGATTACGCGCGTCTGCTCGCGCGCAAAATGCGGACGAAGCTTGGCGCAGACTGGGCGCTGTCGGAAACTGGCGCCACGGGCCCCACGGGCAATCGCTACGGCGATTCGGCTGGACACGCGTGCTTTGGCGTCAGCGGCTCAAGCGAGGCTTCGCGCACGCTGGAAACGGGTTCCCCTGATCGCGCGGCCAACATGCGTGCTTTCTCATGTGGCGCCTTGCTTCTTCTGGAGGAAGCCCTCGGTCAATAGCGCGTTCGCCGGAATGGCCAATCGACGATATTGGCGCAGAACAGTGGCCACCACGCGAGAACGGGTTGCAACGCCAATCGCGGCGCGTGATACCACCACGTCTGCGAATGTCCGCCGAGCGGAATGTCATATATGGCGTGTTTGATATTGGCGGGAAACACGCAGACGGCGTAAAGCGCCAGCGCCAACGCAGCGTATTTTCGGGTCCAGGGAACAAGCAGACCAATCGCGCCCGCGATTTCACAGGCGCCGGTCGCGACAACCACCTCGCGCGGAAGAGGAACCCAGTCAGGTACGATGGGCAAAAACGAATCTGGAGAAACAATATGGAACACGCCCGCTCCCAGATAGGCGATCGACATCGCCCACATCATGATCGTTCGCGCGCGCGGCCATTGTGGCGAAGTGTCGATTGATGGTTGCGAGTTTGTCATCGGTACCCTCGGATTGCCAACCGCCACAAATCGAGGC
>CAISJZ010000289.1 GCA_903885755.1 uncultured Hyphomicrobiales bacterium
CCGCGGCGGTTCAATCGATACATTTGGCTCGACCCAAGCCGCCATTTCCGTCTTGCCGTTGACGAATCTCGGGCCGACTCGAACCGCGTGGCCATCGGGCACCACGCCAACATCAATGTCGCGTTCCGGCAGGACGATGACGATACGATGGCCGATCACGATCGAGAGCGTGGCGCCGTTCTCCCGCAGGCGCGCCGCGAAGAGTTTGATCGTGGGGTAATAGCGTTCGCTCCGCCAAGCGCCGGGCGCGCCGGGATCGACCAGAATCTCGACATTCCCGTCCGGCTGGCGATTGAAATAGAATTTCGCGCGATCCGGTTTCCATTCGTCGCTCAGGGAAGCGTCGGTCAGCCAACCGCAATGGAAGGCGCGACATTCGGATGGCCGATCCGCGTAAATGCCGCAGCCCGCTCCGGGACGGGCATGAGAGCACCATTTGCCCATGGGCTTTTTGAACGCGACGATCGCGGGCAATTTGCAACACATCATGCAGCCGTCGCAGCCGCGACCGGGAACGATGGCGGGTTCGAGGTCCGCACGTTGCTCTTTAAGCTCTGTCATTCGCGATAGTTAGCCGGTTTCTCAAGGCCGGGAAAGCGGGAGCATCGCAAGACCGCCGGCCATCGCCCGGGACGGGCCGCCATAACGAAAAATCCCGGCGCTTGCGCGCCGGGATTCCTGATTTGGATCCAGTCGGATCGAGCGAGGCGATCAGAACTGGCGGGTGACGCGGATACGGCCCTGCCAGACGTTCGAGCTCGCGGCAGGCGCGCCGGCCGGAAGCGCGGTCGGAGCAGCGCCATTCTGGCCAGTGTAGTTCTGCTGCAGGTTAGTCCAGCTGATTTCCTCGCCGATCTCGAGACCCGGGACCGGGTTCCAGATGACGGGCTGCACGGACACGCGGGTCACCTTGACTTCGCTCAAACCACCGAGCGACCAGTCCGTGGCGCGAGCCACGGCGGGAGGCGTGATGTCGACGTAGGAGGCCAGCAACACCGACCGGATGGTCGGGGTCCAGTAGTGGTCGTAGATGCCGGCAACCGACCAGCCGGTCGAAGTCACGGTGCTGAAGCACGGATTCGCCGGGGTCGGCGCGCCGCACGACGGCGCGAGCCACATGTCGCGGTCGATGCGCTGCAGGCCGCCCACGCCACGACCCAGGTCACCCGTGGTCGAGGTCGTATTGGCGCTCTGCAGAATGTCGAGGAAGCCATTGGCGTAAGCCGCGTTCAGGTAGAGATGATCGCCGGGTCCAATCATGGGCAGATTGAACTTCAGACCGCCGGTGATGCCCCAACCCGTCGTCGTGAAAGCCGAGTTGGTGTTGTTGGCGACAAAGGTCGTGATAGCGGAGTTCTGCATGACAGCAGCGCCCAACTGGGCCGAACCCCAAGCCTGATCGACGCGGAGATTGCCCGCGAGAACCGGCCAAGTGATCGGACCATTGGCGAAGAGCGCGCCATTGATGCCGCCAGCGGTCGGAGCCAACGAGACGCCGGTCGCCGTGCCGAAGTTAGCGCCGGTCTGCGTCGGCACGTAACCGACAAGGTTCGGATAGCCCTGCGACGTGCGATCCTCGATGCCGATCGTGGCCGAGAAGCCGCCGCCGAAGGTCGCGGTGTAGCTCAGGAGGTTAAACCCGGCCGGGGAGCCGTAGTCGAACATCGGCGAGTAGTATTCGGCCGGGACGAAGGACAGGATGTCCGCCGTCGTGTGACCGAACGTGAAGCCAGCGAACTGGATGATCGCGTTCTCAAGGGTGATGCCGGGGGTGGCGGGCCCACCGTTGAAGATGTTCGTCTGGTAGTTGTCCGAACCGGAATACAGGCCCGAGGCGTTCTGGGCGCGAACGCCGATGAACGTGCGCGCGGTGCCCCAGGCGGTCTGGGTGCGGGCGTCGAGTTCGACGCGGCCACGAGCCATGAAGCCAGTGGCATCCATCGTGCTGCCGGGAATGACGGTCGGGGCAATCGCCCCTGTAAGCGCCCCTGCAGTGATAGTGGCCTTGAAGGTCGGGACCGGCAGAGCGGTAGCCCCCTGCTCGTAGAGATATTCAGCGCGAACATAACCGCCAACCTTGAGGCAGGTGTCCGTGCCGG
>CAISJZ010000290.1 GCA_903885755.1 uncultured Hyphomicrobiales bacterium
CGGCAATCCCACCAGCAACAGTTCCATCGGCTCGGTCGCGCGAAGGCTCGCGCTTTCGCCGACCTCGATGGCGAAGGCGGAATGGATGCGCAGGCCCTGTCCCGAGACTTCGCCCTTTCCCTCGACAACAAACCCCAGCCGCTCGCCGCCGCGGCGCGCGAATGACGCGCGCGCCCCCGCGTCCAGCCGCATTGTCGCGACCTCCAGATTGCGCTCGGTGAACGCGCCGAGATGGCGAACGAAGACGCCCGCCTCCTCGCCATATGGCGTCCACGCGAAATTTCGCGGGCGCATCAGAATGGGGCCATCGTAGCGCGGCGCGGGGTAATCGATGCGCCGCCCGCTCACATGCTCCCAGATGGCCTCAAAACTGTCCTGATTGCGCTTCTGGCCGGGCGCGAGATCGCCGGTGCGGCGATAGACTCCCTTTTCAAAGACGCCGGTCTTTTTCAGTTCCTCCATCGCCGCGCGTTGTTCGCGCTCGGCGACAAAACCGTGCCCGCTGGCGCCGCCAAACTGGATGGTGATGGCGAGGCGCTCGATGTCGCTTTCCTCGGGTCCATAGTGGGCGCCTTCGGGGAAGTAGGCGATTTCGCCGGGCTCGATCCAGCAATCCTTGCCGTAGTTGACGCGCCCGGACACGCAGAAGCGCAACTGGTCGAAGTTGTGGCGATGGCGCGGGCTATACACATGTCCGCCCTGCCGCGCGTGAACGACGCGGTAGTTGCCCGGCGCGCCCTCGCGCCCGACGAGCAGCGTGCGGAATTCCTTGCCGCCGCCGCGAAAGTCGGGGCTTGTGACTTCGCCGGCGTAGGCGTCCGCGTGCGCGATCCTCATGGCGCCTCCCGTTGTTCGGCGTCCACAATCGATTGCTTGCGCGCGGGATGCAAGGTCCCTAGCCTGCCGCGAACAGGCGCAAGCCCGATCGGGGAGTGAAATGACCATCCGGTTCCGAACCCTGGCGCTCATGGCCGCCCTTGCCGCGCCGCTGGCCTTGCCCGCCGCCGCGCAGGAAAAGCTCAGGGTCGGCAAATCCGGCGGCCCGATGATCCTGACACTGGTGGAACTCGGAACCGAGGCCGGCATCTGGCGCGCCCAGGGCCTCGATATCGAGGGCATCATGTTTGGCGGCGAGGCGCCGACCATGCAGGGTCTGGCCTCGGGATCGACCGACTTCGGCTTTGGCTCGGGGCCGGGTCTGGCCTATCCCGTCAAGGGCGTTCCGGCGACGGCGATCGCGGCGGTGACGGGCGCGCCATACAATCTCGTGCTGAATGTCGCGACCAACAGTTCCATCACGTCGCTCGACGATCTCAGGGGCAAGACCATCGGCGTGACATCCTCGGGCTCGCTCACCGACTGGATGGCCCATGAAATCGCGCGCCAGAAAGGCTGGGGGCCGGAGGGGATCAAGACCTTTCCGTCCGGGTCCTCGCGCACCTCGCTGGCGGCCATGAAGGCCGGCGATATCGACGGTGTCGTGATGGGCGCGGCAACGGGCTACGATTCGCAGCTCAACGGCGCGTCAAAAGTCTTCACGAGTTTCGGCGACATGGTGCCGGCCTTTCACTCCAATGTTCTGTTCGCTCGCAACAAGCTGATCGCCGAGCGGCCGGACATCGTGCAGAAATTCGTCGATGGCTGGTTCATGACCGTCGCCTTCGCCCGCGCCAATCCGGAGATCGTCATTCGCGTTGGCGCGAAGACGCTCGGCATCGGCGAGCCCGCCGCCCGCATGGCCTATGACGCGGAAATCACCAGAATGCTGAGGGATAACGGGCGCTTCGATCCCGACGCGATGGAGACCATCCGCCGAACGCTGGTCGAAATCGGCACGCTGGAGAAGGTTCCACCCGCGGCGGAGCTTTACGACGAGCGGTTCGTGAAGGGGCGCTGATTGGCAAGCATTCGTTAACCCGCCGGGGTTCACGAAGAATCAATTCGCGGCGCTCATGCTGTCTCGATGAATTGCAGCTTCGTGTCCGCCGTCAACGTTGGCGCCGGGCCGAGATGAACGAATGTCACGCGATGACGGCGGCCTTCTGGCTAACGGCAAGTTCGATTTTTCCGGCGATGCGGAATATTCCGATGAGCGAGAACCCCGAAAAACACGATTGGCGCGGAATCAAATTTTCCTACGACGCTAAATATCCCGGCAGGCACATCGTCACGGATCCGGTGCACAATCTTGAACTTGTACGTCGAAATTGGGAGCCCGCGCCTTCGGGATACTGGACTCCCTTTCGATTGCGTGGCGATGGTTTCCAAAGTCCACTACAGGTGCTCCTTATTACGAACAAAAAGGCTCCGTCAGAGAGAAAAATCGAAGTGGGGCGAGGCTGTGTGCGCATAATGAACCG
>CAISJZ010000291.1 GCA_903885755.1 uncultured Hyphomicrobiales bacterium
GGTATCCTTCGTCTACGTCTCGGCGCTCGACGAGATGCTTGCCGTCGCCAAACAGAACGCCTCGCTGCTCAGCGTCGCGACCTTGTGCCAGGGCTCGACGTTCCAGCTTGTCAGCCTGAAAGACAAGCCAATCCGCACCGCCGAGGATATGCGCGGCAAGACGGTTGGAATTGTCTCGGTCGGCGGCGCGACGGAAATCCTGCTCAATATCGCGCTGCTCAAGGCGGGCATCAAGCCGGAAGAGGTCAAGCGCGAGGTCACCGGAAATTCTCCGGGCGTCTTGCAGATGGTTCGGCAGGGCCGCGTCGATTGCTTCTTCTGCGCCATTGGCGTCGTCATCGCGCTCAAGCGCGCCAATGAACCAGTCGAGGTGGTCAGCACCGACAAGTTCGCGCCGATGCCCAGTCAGATATTCCTCACGACGAAGGAAATCGCGGCCTCCAAGCCCGAAACCGTGACGCGCTTTCTGAAGGCGCTGAAGGCCTCGGCGGAGGAAATCATGGCCGGCGACATACGCAAGCTGTTCGAACGCTCGGCCAAGGACTACGAGATCGTCAATATCAAGGACCTCGACGGAGATGTCGCGCTGATGGAAGCGATGATCAAGGAACTTTGGCTTTCGGAGGGCAAGGAGAACCTTCTACGCAACGTGCCCCGCCTCTGGAAAGACGCCGACGCTGGTCTGCGCGCGGCGAATCTCGCTGCCATTCCCAACATCGATGCGCTCTACAGCAACGACTTCGTCGATCGCGCTCTAAAAGGTTGATGAATCGCGACCGCCCGAGCGCGCGGTTTTCGAGTTCGCGCGTTCGGATTTTCCACTCGCCGGATGGAGATCGACATGGCCCGCCCTGGACTCAATCGTCGAGAATTGATCGTCGGCGCGACGGCGCTGGCCGCGTCGCCCGTCGCGGCGCAGGGACTCGCCAAGGTACGATACCTCACGCCATTCGGCTACATCATCGGGTTCGCGGAAACGATGTACGCCGACACCGGCGGCTTCTTCGAGAAGCAGGGACTGGAGGTCGAAATACAGGGTGGTCGCGGCTCGGCCATGTCCGTGCAACAGGTGGTCGCGGGAAACGTGCTTCTCTCGCGCACGGGCGGAACGGACCATATCAAGGCCTATGCGAAGGAGCCTTCGCTGGTCGCCATCGCGGAAATATTTCAACGTGACATTTTCTACGTCATCAGCCACGCGGACAAGCCTTTGAAGACCGCCGCCGACTTCGCCGGCAAGACGCTGGGAATCGTCTCGGAAGGCGGCGCGACCGAAAATCTGCTCGACATGATGCTCGCGGCGGCGGGAATGCCCGCGAGTTCCACGCCGCGACAATCGGTCGGCAACGCGCCGGGCGCCTTCGAATTCGTCAAGCAGGGCCGTATCGCGGGGTTCATCGCCACGAGCGACACGGTCTTTCAGTTACAGACGGACAAGCAGCCCGTTGTCGCGTGGTCGACGGACGAAGCGGCGCCATGCCCCGGCCAAGTTTACATGACCTCGCGCGCGACGTTCGAAAAGAACGCCGATCTGCTCGCGCGCTTTCTGCGCGGCGTCGAGACGTGTATCGGCGACATGATCGCCAAGAGCGACAATCTCGAACCCGTCATATCGTCGATGACCGCGAAGTACGAGATTCCCGAGGCAAAGCGGCCCGATCATGGAATCCCGGTGCTGCAAAACGGTCTGCGCCACACCTTCGTTGCGCCGTATCGGGACAAACTCGCGTCCTCGCCCGCGCGCTGGAACACGGCCTATGATCTCATGCTCAAGGCCGGGATCGTACCGCCTCTCGAGAAGCGCGACTTCTACGACGATGGCGCGCGCAAACTGGCGTTTGGATGAACCGACCGCACGCGGCCGGGAATGCTCAGGCGGCCAGTCCGTAAACCCGCAGGGCGTTCTCGCGCAGGAATTTACGGCGGACCTCGGGCTTGAGACCCATGGCGTCGATATCGCTCATGGCGCGTTGAAAGTCGATGACCGGGAAATCGGTGCCGAAGATCACCTTGTCCTGGCCCCACGAGTTGATGAAGCGAATAAAGCTCTCCGGCCAGTATTTCGGCCGGTGCGCGTCAGAGCCAATGTAGATATTCGGGTGCTTCCACGCCATCGCGATCATTTCATCGTGCCAGGGTATGCCGATGTGAATGCCAATCAGTTTAAGTTCCGGAAAATCGCAGGCGATCGCGTCAAGCAGAATGGGTCGCGCCACGCTGCGCGTCAGGTGCTCTGGCGCGTAGATCATCGACTGCCCGACCTGCATTTGATAGGGCACGCCAAGCTCGACGCATTTGGCGTAAAATGGATAGTATCTGGCCTGATCGGGTTCGAGATCGAACCAGTGGGGATAGCAATGCGCGCCAATGAAGCCTTCGTTTCGAACGGCGCTTTCAAGCGCGCGCACGCCCTTCATGCCCTCGAAGGGGTCGACGCCGGCAAGACCATGAAACCTGTCGGGGTAGCGCTCGACGGCTCGCGCCACGAGACCATAAGGCAGATGATAACAGCCGGGCAGGCCCGGGCGGCCAGACTTGTGCGCGATCAGAAAGCCGCGTTCGATCCCCGCCGCATCCATTCGATCAATCAGTTCCTGGAGCGACAGACCGCGCATCAGCGCTTCGTCCACCTTCATCTTGCCGACGAAAAAGCCCGGGCCCCAGCCAGGCCGGCACGCGAGCGCCTCCGGCGTCCAGATGTTCACAACGGCGTCAATCGCCCGGACATCACCGCTCATCCAATCGCTCCCATGATCCGGACCGACATATCATGAATCTCGCGTCGATTCTTCTCGGTCACGCCGTCGCCCGGCCGCGCCAACCCGCGATCGTTGACGACACGGAAACGCTCGACCACGCCACGGTCGCGGCCATCGCCGGGCGCTACGCCAACCGCCTCGCGCGCGCTGGCGTCGGCGCGGGAATTCGGGTTGGCCTGATGCTGGGCGACACGCCGGATCATCTCATTCTCCATTACGCCGTCGCCTGGCTTGGCGCGACGATCGTCCCAGTCGACCATCGCTGGACCGTGCCCGAGAAGGAGGCCGTAGCGCAAGCCTTCCAGTGCAAACTTGTCGTGACGCCGCCCGACCATCCGCCATTGGCGACAGCGCTGCTCCCGTTCGATCAATCCTGGCGCGACGAGGTCGCGCCACCGCCCATGATCGATGACGATTCACTGCCGGTCATGCTGTCGCTTTCGTCGGGAACCACGGGACGCCCAAGCGGATCTCTCGTCTCTCATCGCGAGCTCTATGAGCGTTGGATCAGCCAATGGGTCGGTATCGGATTCAATGGCGGCGACCGATTTCTGCTCTCGACGCCCCTCTATTTCGGCGCGGGTCGCTCTTTCGGAATGAGTTTTCTCGCCGCGGGCGGAACCGTGATCTTTCGACCGCCGCCCGTTGGCCCGCTGGAGCTGATCGAGACGGCGCGCATGCATCGCGCGACGATCTTGTTTCTTGTGCCAACCCAAATTCGCGACCTGCTAGACGCGTGGAATGGCGATGGCGTCGCTTTCCCGAGCGTTCGCTTGCTGGTCACGTCCGGCTCCGCCATCGCCGCGCACGAACGGCGCGCCGTCATGGAACGGCTGGCATCCGGCTTTGTTGATTATTATGGCACGAGCGAAGGCGGTGGCATTTCCGTGCTGTCGCCACATGAGCAACTGGGATTCGCCGATACCGTTGGACGCCCCGCGTTTCGTGTCGAGATCGCGATCGTCGACGAGGCGGACGAGCCCGTGGCGCCCGGCGAGGTTGGCCGGTTGCGCTACCGCGGGCCCGGCGTGTCCCGACTGATGGTGAGCGCGGATGGCGTGGTTGAATCAAGCACGGGGGCATGGAACGAACCGGGCGATCTCGCGCGAATCCTGCCATCGGGCCATGTGCAACTCGCCGGGCGCGCCAGGGACCTTATCATCCGCGGCGGAGCCAACATCCATCCCGCGGAAATTGAAGCGGCATTGCGCGCCCATCCCGACATCGCGGAGATTTGTGTCTTCGGACTTCCCGATGCCCGGCTTGGCGAAATCGTCGCCGCCGCGATCATCCCGAAACAGGGCGCCGTGATCGACACAGCGGCTGTCAACGCCTTCGCGCGAACGCGTCTCGCCACCTACAAAATTCCGGAGCGCGTATTCCCTGTCGAAGATCTGCCACGCAATTCCAGCGGAAAAATTGTCCGCGCCGCGCTCGTCAAAACGCTTATGGGATGAACAACCGCCAATAACTCGCGTACGCCTTTCCACGTCGCTTATTTCGTCAACGCACCTTAGGCGCGAGCGGCATGACGGTTCGCTGGAAACGGCAACCCCAGATTTTCGCGCAGGGTGGCGCCTTCGTATTCGCGCCTGAATAGCCCGCGCCGTTGCAATTCCGGGACGACCAGTTCGACGAACTCGATCAGGCTCGCGGGAAACAGCGGCGGCATGATGTTGAAGCCGTCCGCCGCGCCGGTGGAATACCATTCCTCGAGATCGTCGGCGATGTCCTTAACGGAACCATGAATGATGCGGTGGCCCCGCGCGCCAGCGACCCGCTGATAGACCTGTCGAATGCTCAGATTTTCACGTTTCGCCATTTCCAGCACGACACGCTGGCGGCCTTCCTGTCCGGCCTTGGGCGGCGCTTCCGGCAGAGGCCCGTCAATGGGATATACCGACAGATCGGTCCCAATCAATTCACTAAGAATACGAATGCCCAGCTCGGGATGAATGAGAGATTGCAATTCCTCGAATTTCGCCAGCGCTTCCTCGCGCGTCGCGCCAATGAAGGGCACGACCCCCGGCATGATCTTGACGGCCGAGGCGTCGCGACCGTATTTCGTCGCGCGCGCGTGAACATCCGCGCGAAAGGCGCGCGAAACATCGATTTCCTGCTGCACCGTGAAAATCACATCCGCGGTGCGCGCGGCGAGTTCACGGCCGCGATCGGACTGCCCGGCTTGCACGAGCACGGGATGGCCCTGCGGCGAGCGATGAACCGTGAGGGGGCCACGCACGGCGTAGAATTCGCCGCGATGGCGAAGATAATGCATCCGGCTTTCGTCGAAGAAAATCCCGGCGTCGCGATCCTCGATGATGGCGTCGTCATCCCAGGTGTTCCAGAGCCCGACGACCACGTCGGCGAATTCCTCGGCGCGGCTATAGCGCTCGGCTGGCGGCGCGTGCGTGTCGCGACTGAAATTGAAGGGCTCGGAAGGCGCCGCCGACGTCACCAGATTCCATCCGGCGCGACCGCCGCTGATCTTGTCGAGCGATGCGAACAGCCGGGCCACGTGGAAGGGCTCGATGAAGCTCGTCGAGAATGTCGCGACGAAACCAATATTCGTTGTAATCGAAGACAAGGCCGACAGCAGCGTGACCGGCTCCAGTCGCGATGCCGAATGCCCACGCTTCCAGACTTCGAGATCGTCCGGACCAAACGTGCCAACGGTGTCGGCGAGGAAGATCATGTCGAATCGGCCGCGTTCGGCCAGCCGCGCGATCTCGGCGTAATGCGCGAAGTCCTGGCTCGCGCCAGGCGGCGTCGAAGGGTGTCGCCAAGCCGCGACGTGGTGGCCGCCGCCCTGCACGAACAATCCCAGTTTCATCATGGGCGACGCCTCCTCTCGCGGTCGATGTTACCGCATGAGTCGCGCCGGCGCCCACGCCCCGATCTCCGCTTGTTTCATTCTCTCGTATATGAGCCGGGCGAAGTCCCGCCCGCCTCGTCGCGAGTCTAGCCAAGCGGCGGGATATTGGCGAGCTTGACGTAGCCGGCCCAGGCCCTGGTATCCTTCTCCAGCAGATCCTTCACCAGCCTTGAATTGCCGGGATAGGGATCGCAGCCGATGCCTACCACCCATTTTTCGACCTCTGGATCGATGGCGATCTTGTTGAACCATTTTTCAAGCTGATCGCAGATCTCCTTCGGCGTGCCCTTTGGGACATGCACCGACCACCAAGCGACAAGGTCCATGTTCGGGATACCGGCTTCCAGCGAGCCGGGCACGTCCGGCAATGCCTTGATGCGCGACACCGATGAAGTCGAAAGCGCCCTGACCGTTCCATCCTGAAGCTGCGCGAGCACGCTCGTGGGGTCGATGTGGCAAAATTCGATATTGCCCGCCAGGAGATCGACGAGCATTGCCTGGACTTCCTTGTACTTGACTTCGACGGTGCTCAGACCCGCGCCCTGCTTGTACAATTCGCTGGCGACGAGGCCAGTGTTGGCGACCGAGCCATAGGAACCCTTGTCGCCTTTCTCTTTCAGGACCTTCGTGAGATCGGCGGTTGTCTTGTAGGCGCTCTTGCCCGCGACGATCTGGATGAACGCAACCTTGAAGAGAGTCGTGATGTGCTCGAAGTCGTTGACGGGATCGTAGCTCAGAGTCCGGAACAGGGACGGCGCGGCGGCGAGTACGGAACTGCCCGGCGCGATGTAGATGGTGTAGCCGTCGGGCTTGGAGTGCGCGACATAGGCCGTGGCGATGTTGCCGAAGGCGCCGGCCTTGTTCTCGACCACGACGGTTTTTCCGACGGCGTCCCCCAGTTTGTTGGAGAAATAACGA
>CAISJZ010000292.1 GCA_903885755.1 uncultured Hyphomicrobiales bacterium
CGTCAGGCAAACCCTGAAGCCACCACCAACCCCTATTTCGTATTCAATATTTTCAGAGGGTTAGGTGGTGGGCCGGGCAGGACTCGAACCTGCAACCAGACCGTTATGAGCGGCCGGCTCTAACCATTGAGCTACCGGCCCCGACGTCGCAACGCGACGCGAGGAAGGGTCTTCCTTACGGCAGAGAGCGGGGCGAGGGAAGCGCCCCCGACGATCAGATTGTCGGGCGCAGGACCGGCGGCTCCAGCTGCAGAGTCGCCTGGATTCCGCCGCGAGCCGGCATGCCCTGGCCTGGCCTGCGCGGCTGGTCGGTCATAAGGCCGACCGCGACCACGAGCGGCGCGAACATAAGCGCCGCGACCGCGAGATTGCCCGCGACACGATCCAGCAACGTTCCCGAAACCATGACAACCCGATGGACCATCGACCAGACCCCACCGCGCGATAACGCGCGAACAATCTTTTACCATCGACCGGGCGCGCGCGGCGGAGCATCGGAGGACGCGGTCAACAAAGGGTTGAGACCATCGCCAGGATTGTCCGGTCAGAACATGAGCGGCGGAATCGGACGCGGCCGCCCGTTGTCGTCAACGGCCACGAAGGTGAAGGTGGCGTCCGTCACCTTGTCGCGCCGCGTGGTGCGAAAGCGTTGCGCCCAGGCCTCGATATGGATTTTCATCGACGTACGGCCGACACTCTCGACCTCGGTATAGACCTCCAGTACGTCTCCGACCTTCATCGGAGCGATGAAGGTCATCGAATCGACTTTCACCGTCACCACCCTGCCCTGTGCCCGCTCGACGCCACCAATACCGCCCGCCTGATCCATGGCCGACATGACCCAACCGCCGAAAATGTCTCCGTTTGCGTTGGTGTCCGCTGGCATCGCGATTGTTCGGACGGCGAGCGCGCCGCGAGGCTGGCTATCGGCATGCAGGGCGGGCTGGGTCATGGGCAATCGCGATCCGGAAAATTGCGGGACCGTGCGATTGTGCCCGATCCCACGCCATGTTCAAGCCGCAATGCACTCTTCAGGCGGGGAGATCGCCACCGCCGAGGTCAATGATCTGGCGCGCCTTCAAAAATGTCATCTCGACCGCGTCGTCGATGGAAGGCGAGGAATCCGCCCGGATGAAGGTCTGTTCCTTCATCACGCCGTCGATCTGCCTGCCGATGGCGCCGCAAACCTGAAACCGGTCGCGCTCCTTGAAGGGCGTCGCGCGAATGACATAGCCCCTGTAGTCCATTGTACGCGTCGCAATCGGTTGCGCTTCGGACGCGCCGCCAAGGCCCAGGAGTTTCCTCAGAAACGACATGCGCGGCGCCTCGCGAACAGCCATTCCCGCTGGAATGGGGTTAAATGCCTCCGCTGTTCTCTCCGATCGTCCGGCTGAAATCAAGGAATTGCCTGCGGGGCGACGGCATGCGGGCGAGGAAGCACGATCTCGCGCGCCGCTTCGTCACGCCTGGCGTCGGGATTATCGGAGGCCGGCCTTTGGAATGTTCGCGATCGGGATGCTTCGCGCGAGTTCCGTAGCAGACCCATCCGCGGGCGAGCCTCGCCGATATCATGCGCGAAAAATGGCCCGATAGTTGCGTTTTCGTGGCGAACAGGCGAGCTTGCTCGCCGATTACAGCGAGAACCCAATGGCCAACCTCCGAAGACGCCCGACCCGCTCTGCCCTCACGGCGATCGCCATCGCCATGGCCTGCACGAGCGCGCCTTCGACACCCGCGCGGGCGCAAACCAAAATTCTCGCTGGAATGGTCGCCCACGGTCCGCCGCAGTGGCCGCAGTATGTCGCGGCGAGGCTCGGTTGCTTCCGCGACGCCGGCATCGATTTCGAACTCATCACGACTGGCGCCACCAGCGCGCAGCAACTTGCGGTTGGCGCGGTGCAGATTTCTCACAGCGGCTTTCCCGACTTCGTGC
>CAISJZ010000293.1 GCA_903885755.1 uncultured Hyphomicrobiales bacterium
GGTACCACTTGGGGTCCATGCGGCAAGGCACGCCGTTCTGGCGCAGTGTTTCCTCGTATTCGTTGCGGATATACGGGTCTTCCATCCAGTACGGGATCGCGGTGCCGCCCTGATTGACGTCGATCGCCGTATAATCCGTATGCTTCTGGCCGGGCGCGCCGGGGTCGCGGCCGGGATTGTGCGGGCCGAACCACGCGGTCAGCCGGAAGTCGTCCTTCGAGACGCTGAAATGCTGGTGATACCAGCGCGCGCCGCCCGGCGCCGCCGTCACCATGCCAATCGGTTCGTAGTCGAGCCGGTTGACCTGATCGGCCTGACCGGTTTCCCACGGCCGCTCGCCGCAATGCTCGGGCCAGGAATAAGTGTAGCCCTTGCCCTTCAGGCAAATCAGGATCGCCGCGGACGTGTGCGCGTGGCCCTTGGAATAGCGCCCGTTCTCGTGCTGGCCGATCCAGAAATAGAACGAGTTGTTGGTCATCAGCGGCTCGACGCGGCGATAGCCAACCGAGCGACGGTTATCGAGCGGCAGTTCGCAGTTGATGACGTCGGGAATGAAGTTCGTCTTGCGCATGGCGAGGCCACGCACCGGATCGGGCTCGATATCGTCCTTCGGCTTGAAGAAGTCATCGGCGCCCGAGAAGCGATCCTTGAAGACGAAGGGATTGCTGAACACCGCGTCCGCGTTCTGCAGCGCGTTCAGAACCACCGGCGCCGTGGTGCCGCCGAGCAGCAGCGCGCCGCCCGAGGTCGCGTTGACCAGACGATGCATGGCGTTCATCGGGATCGAGAACATCGAGCCCTTCTGCCACTCGAAAACATGCTTCTTGCTGTCGCCCTCGAGCCAGACTTCCGTCGAGCCGCGGCCTTCCACCACGAGGAAGATTTCCTCGTACATGTGTTTTTCCGGGTTCAGCGCGCCGCCCGGCGGAATTTCGACGACGTAGCAGCCCCACTTCGTCTCGGTGCCGTAAAGCTGGATGAAGTGGCCGCGACCGCCGGTGCGCTTCCACGGCACGAGCGGCAGGTTCTGCACCTTGGAAATGCCGATGCCACGGAAAACCGGCAGGCCCTCGGATTCCATCCACGCGTCATAGGGCGTCGGCTGCTTGGCGAACTCGCCGAAACCCGCCTTTTTCGTGCCCGCCGGCTCGTGCCAGTGAACTCCGTCTTTCCCGTCGTGCGGCATGGCGCTTCTCCTGATGGTTTAACGGGCTAGATCGACCAAAGGCGAAGACCTGTCAATGCGCTGTCACCGCGTCGATGGAGGCGGCGACTGGAGAACCGAGCGCAGCGACCGCCAGACCCGGTTTTTCCATTCGACGGCGGGCGGTCCCGGCAGCGTTTCCGGCGCGCTGCCGGCGCGCGCCGCGCAGTCGGGAGTCAGTCGCGCGAGGGCGATTTCGCCGTCTGTGTAATAGCGGTCGCCGCCGCCATTGCGACCCATCAGCGTCTGGCCAACCCCGGTCACCTCATAGACGCCATCGACGACGCCCGCGCGCGTCAGCGCCGCGATCAAACCGTCCCGCTCGGCGTCGATGTCCGCGTCGATATGGTGCGTCACCTGCAAAGTATAGCGGCTGAAACCAACGCCGCGATCGAAGCTGGCCGCGCCGAGCCATACCGGCCGGCCCTCCTCCCCGTTCTCCAGCGCCCGCCAGAGGCGAACGTGGTGGCGCGTGTCGGCGCTGCGGCCCGCCGCGCGCTGGAACGACAGATCCTCACGGCGGCCATCAAGATAGAGCGCGCTGACAGGCGCCGCCGGATAAGGCCGGTCGAGAACCACGCTGCCGACGATTTTGAGGCTCGACGCCAGCGTGACCGGGTCGGCCGGCGCCCACCCCGCCGCGTGAAAGGCGCAGACAACGTCGGATGGGGAGCCCACGAAGCCCACGTTGAGCGGGTCGCCGGGTATTCCCTGCGACGTGCGCGTGACCATCTCGCGCCCCTCGAGGCCGCGCTGATGTTCGTAATGCCGCCAGATGAGCGGCAGCGCCGCGTAAGCCAGCCCCGCCCAGACCAGAGCGACCACGCCCACCATCGCCCAGAGCCGGCGGTTTGCGAGGCGTTTGACGAATGTTTTGACGAAAATGGTCAAGCTCGTGTTTGCATATCCGACGCGCCGGATGGGGCGGCGCGATTGATGTTCACCTTACCCCTTCCCGCGCCGCGCGCGAAGAACGCGCCGCCGTTGACTCCCGCGTCCGCATGGGCGAACCAGACGCCCATTCAGGCTTGCAGGGAGTTCGGACGGACCATGGCTGACGAAAACGACAAGAAGCCCGCCGTCCATTCCATGAACGAGCATTCGATGGGCCAGGAATGGTCCCATGAACACGACGGCGAAGCCGACCACGACCACGACGAATTCGATTACGACGGCCCGCTGGAGGAAAATCCCCTCTGGATTCAGGACAACGTCACCCTAACAAGCGTCGGCATCGACATCGGCTCCTCCGGCACGCAGGTCATTTTCTCGAAGATTCATCTGCGCCGCCTCGCCGAGGATCTGACCAGCCGCTATTACGTCGTTTCACGTGAAACCCTTTATTTGTCGCCGGTTTCGCTGACCCCCTATTCCAGCGAAACCCGCATCGACGACAGCGCCCTGAAGCGGATCGTGCAGGACGCCTACGACGGCGCCGGGGTCAAGCCGGGCGACATCGACGCCGGCGCCGTGATTTTGACCGGCGAGGCGCTCAGGCGCGAAAACGCGCAGGGCATTTCCAAGATGCTGTCCGAACAGGGGGGCGACTTCGTCTGCGCCACCGCCGGCCATCATATGGAATCCATGCTCGCGGCCTATGGCTCGGGGGCGGCGCAGGCCTCGCTTGATCTGGGCAAGCGCGTGCTCAACATCGACATCGGCGGCGGCACCACCAAGCTCGGGCTGGTCGAGGGCGGCCAGTGCAAGACAACCGCGGCGGTTCACATCGGCGGGCGCCTGATGGTCGTCGACGAGAATTTCAGGCTGGTGCGCCTCGATCCCGCCGGCAGGCACCACGCGCGTCGGGCCGGCTTCGACTGGAAGCTCGGCGATACCGTGACCTCGGCCGACCTCGACAAGGTCGCCGACGGCATGGCGGAGACCCTCGTCAGCGCGCTGGCGCAACGCCCGATGCCGCACGACGTCGAGCATCTGTATCTCACCGATCCCATCCTCGATTTCGGCGACATCGGCGGCATGATGTTTTCCGGCGGCGTCGCCGAATATGTCTACGCCCGCGAGGAGCGCGACTTCGGCGATCTCGGCAAGCGGCTCGGCTCGGCCATCGCCCGCAAGATCGCGGCGGGACGGTTCCCCTGGACCCTTCTGCCGGCGCGCGAATGCATCCGCGCCACGGCGCTCGGCGCGTCGGAATATTCCGTTCAGCTTTCCGGCAACACCAGCTACATCTCAAACCCCGGCGTGCTGCTGCCGCGCCGCAATCTGCAGGTGCTGCAACCGCCCTGCGAATTCGGCGACGAGATCGACGCGGAGGCGCTGGGCAAGGCGATCATCTCGCACCGCAAGGCCTTCGAGGTCGAGGACGCGGCGATCGACATCGCGCTGGCCTTTCACTGGAAGGGCTCGCCGGAGTTCGGCCGCATCTTCGCGCTGGCCAAGGGCATCGCGGCGGGCATGGCCGACCATATCGCGCAGGGCAAGCCAATCTACGTGATGCTCGATGGCGACATCGCGCAGACGCTGGGCGCCGTGCTGCGCGAGGATTGCAAGGTGAACAGCGAAATCCTCGTGATCGACGGCGTAATGCTGATGGATTTCGACTACATCGACCTCGGCAAGGTGCGCATCCCCTCCTTCACCGTGCCCGTGACCATCAAGTCGCTGGTGTTCAGCGAGGATCCGCGCGGCCCTCGCGCGAAGGAGCGCATCCATCACCGCGAGGAAGATGGCCACCATCATCATCATGGGCATGACCACGGGCATCATCATCACCATGGCCATGGTCACGGACATCATCATCACCACGACCACGACCACAAGCATTAGTCCGACAAAAGCCTGACGGGAGGCGAGCGTGGCGATGGAAGCGGCGGCGACGCGCAACCCGACGGGCGACCGCCCCGAGTCAGCGTACGACGCGCGCGCGCCCTTGCTCGGCGTCGTCGTCGCGGCCATCGCCTGGCTGGCGCTGGCACCCCTCGGCTTCCTGATCTGGCAAAGCTTCATGACGCCACGCGTCGGGTCGCGGCCGGCGCGGTTCACGCTGGGCAATTTCGTCGAGGCCTACGCGAGCCCCGACACCCTGCCCCTCTTGATCAACTCGCTTGAATTCGCCGCCGGCGCCTCGGTGCTGGCGCTTGTCGTGGGCGCGCTGCTGGCGTGGATCCACGAGCGCACGAATACACCATTTAAATCCATGATCTACGCGCTTTCCGTGGTGCCGCTGGTCATTCCCGGCATTCTCTTCGTGGTCGCGTGGATCATGCTGGCGAGCCCCAAGATCGGGCTGTTCAATCTGGCTTTCCAGCGAACCTTCGACACGGACGCCACGCTGGTCGACATCTACTCGCTCGGCGGCATGATTTTCGTCGACGGCCTGCATTATTCGCCCATCGCCTTCCTGTTGATGACGGCGGCGTTTCGCGCCATGGACCCCTCGCTGGAAGAGGCCGCGATGATGAGCGGCGCCTCGACGACCGGCGTCGCCCGGCGCGTCACGTTCGGGCTGGCGTGGCCGGCGGTCGCGGCGTCCTTCCTGATCCTGTTCATCAGGGCGATTGAGTCCTTCGAAACCCCCGCCCTGCTCGGCCTGCCCGTCGGCATCGAGGTCTTCACCTCGGCGATCTACGACGCGATCCACCGCTACCCCAGCAATATCGGGCTGGCCGCGGCCTACGCGCTGTTGCTGCTGGCGCTGACCGGCGGCGGGATCTGGTGGCAATCGCGCATCGCCTCGCGCGGCGGACGCTACGCGACGGTCGGCGGCAAGGGGTTCCGCCCGCGGGTGATGGACATCGGCGGCTGGCGCTGGGCGACCGGCGGGTTTTTCGTCGTTTACGCCCTGCTCGTCGTCGGCCTGCCCTTCCTCGTGCTGCTGTGGAGCTCGCTGCAAAAATTCTACAGCGTCCCCTCCTGGGCGGCCTTGAAAAACATCACGCCCAAGGCCTACGCCACGGTGCTGGCCTATCCCAACGTGGCGACGGCGGCCTGGAACAGCGCCTTGCTCGCCATCGAGGGCGCGACCATCGTCATGCTGCTGACGGCCGTGGCCTGCTGGATTATCCACCGCACGAAAATCCCTGGTCGCTGGCTGCTTGACGGCGTCGCCTCGGCGCCGCTCGTCATCCCTGGCCTCGTGATGGGTCTTGCGATCATGGTCAGCTACCTGTCCCTTGGCGGCGGCGTTTACGGCACGATCTGGATCATGCTGATCGCCTATGTGACGCGCTTCCTGCCCTACGGCATGCGCTACAACACGACCTCGATGATCCAGCTTCACCCGGAGCTGGAGGAATCCGCGGCTATGTCCGGCGCCTCGTGGGCGCAGAGTTTCCGGCGCATCGTGCTGCCGCTGCTCAAGCCCGGCCTCGTCGCGGGCTGGATCTATATCGTCATCGTCTCCGTCCGGGAGTTGTCGAGTTCGATTTTGCTCTATAGTCCGGGTACGGAAGTGATCTCGGTGGTTATCTGGGAGCTCTGGCAGAATGGACAGTACGTGGAACTGTCCGCGCTGGGCGTGATGCTCATTGCCGCGCTGTTCGTCTTCGTGATGGCGGCGCAGGCCCTGAGCAGGCGGTTTGGCGTGCGCGAACCATAGGGAACGGGGAGGAATACGCATGTTGAGCGTCAAGGGACTCAACACCGAATACAAGACGCAGAAGGGGCCGGCCGTGCAGGCCGCGCGCAACGTGGCCTTCGAGGCGCCAAAGGGCGTGTTCTTCACCCTCCTCGGTCCGTCGGGCTGCGGCAAGACCACGACGCTGCGCTCCATCGCCGGCCTTGAGCGCCCGACCTCCGGCGAGATCGAGGCCAACGGCCGCGTCGTCTATTCCTCCGCCCAGGGCGTTTTCGTTCCGCCAAACAAGCGCAACTTCGGCATGGTCTTCCAGTCCTACGCGATCTGGCCGCACATGACCGTGTTCGCCAACGCCGCCTTCCCGCTGGAAGTGCGCAAGAACAGGCTCAACAAGAGCCAGATCGCCGAAAAGGTGATGAAGGTGCTGCACGCGGTCGGCCTCGACCATCTGGCCGAGCGCGATGCGACGCGTCTTTCGGGCGGCCAGCAGCAGCGCCTCGCGCTCGCCCGGGCGCTCGTCATGGAGCCGGAAATCCTGCTGCTCGACGAGCCCCTGTCGAACCTCGACGCCAAGCTGCGCGAGAAAATGCGCTTCGAGCTCAAGCGCATCCAGCGCGAGCTTGGCCTGACCACGATCTACGTCACCCACGATCAGGGCGAGGCGCTGGCGCTGTCGCACGAAATCGCCGTGATGAGCGAGGGCCGGATCGTCCAGATCGGCTCGCCGCGCACGATCTACGAGCGGCCCGCCAACCGCTTCGTCGCCGACTTCATCGGCACGACCAATTTCATCGACGGCACGGTGCTTGGACACGACGACGCCACGAAACTCTATCGCGTGCGCACGCCCATCGGCGATCTGCTGGTGACCAGCGACGCGCCGCTCGCCGGCGGCGCCCCCGTCACGCTTTCGATTCGTCCCGAGGACGTGGAATTAACCGAGGACGCGGCCCCCGAGGACCGATTGATCAATCTGTCGTCGGGCATGGTTGACGCCAAGGTTTTCCTCGGCGATATCGTGGATTTCCAGGTCAAGGTTGGCGATGTCATGCTGCTTTCGCGGGCGCATCCCTCGCTGCGCACCCCGGTCGGCGACAAGATCAATATCCGCATGGACCCGCTGAAATGCGTGGCCCTGCCCGCGGAACCCGCCGTCGCCGCGCAAGCCGCCGCCTGAACCGAACCGCAACTAGGAGCGCCGCATGGCCAAGGACGCAAAAGTTTCCGACGATCTCGCCCAGAAATTCGCCACCGAGAAGGACACGCCCTATCTGCGCTGGGTGCGCGACGAGGGTCTGGACATCATCAGCGCGCACTACATCCGCAACCTGCGCACGGTCGAGCTGAAGCCCTGGGCGCGGCGCGGCGGCAAGGGCGTCTTCATCAATCACGAGGCCTCCCGCACCTCGAACGATTGCTACGTCTGCGAAATCCCCACCGGCGGCAAGCTCGCGCCGCAGCGCCAGCTCTTCGAGGAAATGGTGCTCGTGCTGGAAGGCCGCGGCTCGACCTCGGTCTGGAACGACGCCGGCGCGCGCATCACCTTCGAATGGAAGGCCGGCGCGCTCTTCGCCATTCCGCTCAACTGCTGGCACCAGCACTTCAACGGCTCGGGCACGGAGCCCGCGCGCTTCGTCTCCGTCACCAACGCGCCGCCGGTCATCAACCTGTATGAAGACACCCACTTCGTCTTCAACACGCCGCATGACTTCAAGGAGCGCTTCTCGGGCGAGCCGGACTATTTCGCCAACAAGGGCGAGCAGAAGGGCTTCCTGCTGACCACCAACTTCGTGCCGGACGCGCCGAACATCCCGCTTATCTCGGCCAAGGAGCGCGGCGCCGGCGGCGGCCACATCCGCTTCAACATGGCGAAGGGCTCGATGAACAGCCACATCTCGCAGTTCCCGATCGGCACCTACAAGAAGGGCCACGCGCATGGCCCCGGCGCCCACGTCATCATTCTCGGCGGTCAGGGCTATTCGCTGATGTGGCCGGAGGGCGAGGAGCCGCGCCGCTACGACTGGGAAATCGGCACCATGATCGTCCCGCCGAACATGTGGTTCCACCAGCACTTCAACACCGGCACGACGCCGTCGCGCTATCTCGCGTTCAAGCACGAGGTCGTGTCGATCCGCAATTCGCAGGGCGTGCCGAAGGCCTGGATCAGCAAGCGGGTGGGTGGCGACCAGATCGATTATGTCGACGAGAAGCCGTTGGTGAAGACCATGTTCTCCGAGGAACTCGCCAAGAACGGTCTGACGCCAAAGATGGACGAGGCCTACAAGACCGAACTTGAGACGCTGCCGCCCAAGGTGGCGTGATCCCTTCTCTCCGCTCGCGGGGAGAAGGTGGCCAACGAAGTTGGCCGGATGAGGGGCCTGGAGAGTTCAGCGCGATCGCCCAGCCCCTCACCCCAGCGCGAACGCTTTGCGTTCGTCGCTTTCCCTCTCCCCATAAACGGGGAGAGTGGGACGCGCGCGCCGGGGGAGCCCGAACTCTGAACGACTCCAGGGAGGAACCATGGCGAAAAACGCGGTCGTATCGGACGAACTCGCCGGCAAGTTCTCCACCGAGAAAGATACGCCCTACCTTCGCTTCGTGCGCGAGGAGGGGCTGGATGTCATTCCCGCCAATTACGTGCCGAACCTTCGCACCGTCGATCTGAAGCCCTGGGCGCGGCGCGGCGGCCAGGGCGTCTATATCAATCACGACGCCTCGCGGACCTCGAACGACTGCTACGTCTGCGAGATCGCGCCAGGCGGCAAGCTCGTCCCGCAACGACAGCTTTACGAGGAAATGATCCTCGTGCTGGACGGACGCGGCTCGACCACGGTCTGGAACGACGCCGGCGCGCGCATGACCTTCGAATGGAAGGCCGGCGCCATCTTCGCGATCCCGCTCAACTGCTGGCACCAGCATTTCAACGGCTCGGGTCAGCGGCCGGCGCGCTATGTCGGCGTGACCTTCCTGCCCTCCGTGCTCAACATGTATGGCGATGTCGATTTCGTGTTCAACACGAAGTATGA
Source organism: uncultured Hyphomicrobiales bacterium (assembly GCA_903885755.1). Classification (GTDB taxonomy): domain Bacteria; phylum Pseudomonadota; class Alphaproteobacteria; order Rhizobiales; family Beijerinckiaceae; genus Terripilifer. The sequence goes on from CAISJZ010000293.1 coordinate 8,768, forward strand.
CTTTCTCAACCGATTCAATGGCGAACCCGATTATTTCGCCGCCAAGGGCGAGCAGAAGGGTTTTCTGCTGACCACCAACTTCGTGCCCGACGCGGTCAATCTGCCGTTGATCTCCGCCAAGGAGCGCGGCGCTGGCGGCGGACACATCCGGTTCAACATGGCGCGTGGCTCCATGGCGAGCCACATCTCGCAGTTTCCCGTTGGCACCTACAAGAAGGGCCACAAGCACGGGCCCGGCGCTCATGTCATCGTGCTCTCGGGCGAGGGCTATTCGCTGATGTGGACCGAGGGCGAGGAGCCCAAACGCTACGACTGGCAGATCGGCACCCTGATCGTGCCGCCCAACGCAACCTTCCACCAGCACTTCAACACCGGCCCGACGCCCGCGCGCTATCTCGCCTTCAAGCATTCCTCGCCGCGCAACGCCCAGGGCGTGCCAATGTCGTGGATCAGCAGCCGCGTTGGCGGCTACCAGATCGATTACGCCGATGAGACGAACGAGGTGCGCCGCATGTACGAGGAGGCTCTGGCGCGCCACGATCTCAAGCCGAACATGGACGAAGCCTACGCCAGGGAGCTTGAAACCCTGCCGCCCAAGGTGGCCTGACGCCGTTCGCGGCCCTTGCGGGCGCCCTTGGCTGTGCTACACGAAACCCACGCAATTGCAGCCACGGAGAGCAAACGTGACGGAACTCGAGCCCGCCGGGGCCGGCCCCGGCCATAACAGCGCCGCCCAGCGCGAGGAAGTCGTCTGGGAGCGTTGGACGAAGAAGCGCATGTTCGTGCGCGCCCTCGAGGGCACCTATGGCGAACTCGTGCGCGAACTCTTTACCCAGCCGCGCGTCTATCCCACCAGCGACCACAAGTGGAAGGGTGGACCCGGTCACTACGGCAAGAAGATCATCAACCCGCAGGCGGTGAAGGTCGCCCAGTCCATCGAGACGCACATCGAGGTGTTCTCGCCGGGCGGCTATGGCCAGAAGCACGGCCACATGAACAGCGCGGTCTTCTTCGTGCTCAAGGGCAAGGGCCACGATGTGCATGACGGCCGCCGCTATGACTGGCAGGCCGGCGACGCGCTCATTGTCGAGAACGCCTGCGTCCACCAGCATTTCTCCGACGACGAGGACGACGAATGCATCACCCTCGTCATGAAGGCCAAGCCACTCTTCCTGTTCATGCATCTGCTGTTCCAGAAGGTCGCCGAGTTCCCTCCGAAAGACGGCACCGCCAAGCAGCTCGCCTATACGCCGCCCGCCGGCCTGTGAGGAATTGACCATGTCATTTATCGACCCTAGGGAGCGCGCCGCCGCGCACACACAGACGCCGAGCGTCAACTTCTACGCCGAGGCGCTGAAGGCCTCAAAGGAGTTCCGCAAGGAGTACGACGGGCGCATGAACGTCGTGAAGGCGAACGAAATGCCGTTCGAGCGCTCGCCCAACGGCCTTATCAAGCACATCATCAACGAGCGCATGAACACCAAGGAATGCTGCCTCGACATCTACATGCAGTTCTTGCCGGGTGGGCAGGCGTCGGGCAAGCATCGGCATCTCTCGGAGGAAGTCTTCTACGTTGTCGAGGGAAGCGGCTACGATCTGCACTGGGACGTGCGCTTCGATTGCCATGACGTCATGGAATTCGAATGGGAGAGCGAGCCCAAACGCTACGACTGGAAGGCGGGCGATTTCGTCTACATTCCGCCCTATTGCGCGCACCAGCATTTCAACGCCAGCGCGACCGACGAGGCCCGCATCATCGTGGTCAACAGCCGCATCGTAAAACCCATGGGCTTTGACTGGTTCGAGCAGCTTGAGAACGCCGAGGGTTTCTAGACCATGTGCGGCGAGGATGACGACGACGGCCCGAGCGATCTGGAAGCGCGCCTTTTCGACGCGTTTCTCGTTCACGCGCGGCTGCTGATCGCCGAAACGTCGCGCAATCAATCCGGTTCCGGTTCAGTCGGCGCCTACGCGGACCGCCTCATGGGCGACGCGCTGACTCGCGCGCGGCGTGACGCGGAAGCCGCGGAAACCGACATGCGACAGGCGATCTTTTCCGTGCAGCCGCTGGTTTTCGCTCGGCTCGCGGGCTTTCTCGCCTCGCATCTGCCGCTCAACGAAGACCCGCTGCGCAAGGTGATGGAAGCCATGATGCACGGCTACGCCGAGGCCGAACGTCTCGGCGTATCGGGCGCGCACGATCACGGCGACGGCGTCGAACATCATCATTGAGCGGGTCGAAAGACTCGGTCAAGCCCTCATGGTGAGGAGGCCGCACGGCGGCCGTCTCGAACCACGAGGGCGAGAATAGCGCCCGCGCTTCCGGTCTCCTCGTCCTTCGAGACGCGAGGTCCTCAGGAGGAGACCGCAGGCCGCCGACCTCAGATCTTGAACTCTTCCAGAGTCTCCGGGGCGAAAAGCTCTTCCGGCTTCAGCAGGCGCTTGGAAAGTCCTGACTCGTGGTGGTAGCGCAGGAAGGTTGAGAGCGTTTTCTCGTTTTTCTCGAAACCATAGGGCCAGTAATCCTCGCCCATGTCCTTGATTGCGTCCTCGATATCGGCGTTGAGGAACGGCAGCATCGACATGTGCGCCGCGGTCTGGCGCAGGTCCTCGTAGGCGCGTCGCTGTGATTCACGGAACGCCTTGAACAGCGATTGCGCGATCCAGCGGTTCTTCTCGTAGACCTCGCGTCGGATCGCGATCGTGTGCATCGTCGGGAAAATGCCGGTCGACCTGAAATAGTCGCGCTCGACGGTCCGGAAATCCTCGAACAGGCGCACGACGGACTTGCCGTCATAGGTAGATGGCTTGCGCGCGGTGTGGAACGCGTCGATCTCGCCATCGCGCAGCATCTGCGCCAGCGTCTTGTGCTCGGGAATGGCCTGAACCTTGATGTTGGCGGGCAGATCAAGCGACTGCTTTTCCGGACGTCCCGGCTCTTCCTCGCCGCCGGTGTAATAGGTCACGCTGTCGACCGGCACGCCGTAATGCTCGGCGAGGATGCCCCGGATCCACACGGGCGCGGTCATCTGGAATTCCGGCACGCCTATCTTCTTGCCGATGAGGTCCTTCGGTGTCCTGATCCCGGATTTTGCGTTCACATAGATGCAGGAATGACGGAAAAATCGCGACGGGAAGATCGGAATCGCGATGAAGCGGCGCGGGTCCTTGAACAGCGACACCGTGTAGGACGACAGCGACATTTCCGCCACGTCGAATTCGCCAAAGCGCACCATGCGGAAGAAGGTTTCCTCCACCGGCAGGGCGAGATAATTGAGCTCGATTCCATCAGGCTGAACCGTGCCGTCGCGCAGGCCCTGCATGCGATCATAGTTCCAGCAGGACAGCGTCAGTTGTAGCTTGGACATGCGTTTCCCTCGCGCTCGTTTGTTCTCAGTAAAATCGATCGTAGTGCAGTTGCGACACGGGGACCTTGTTTTCAATCGCCATGCGCATGACCGCCTCGGTCATGGGCGGCGGACCCGCGAAATAGATTTCATGGTCCGCGAGTCGGCCCTCGACGATTTCCTTCGCCGCCTCGTGCACGAAGCCGGTCCAGCCGGTCCAGGCCTCCTCGGGCGTCGCGTGCGACAGGGCCGCGTGATAGAAAATCGTTGTCCCGAAGCCCGGCAGTTCGCGCAGCATGGATTCGCCGGCGAGATCGCGCGTCGCGCGTCCGCCGTAGACGAAGTGCAGCTTGCGACCCGCCAGCGCCTTGCTCGCGGCAACCGCGCGCGCGATGGAGATCATGGGCGACAGGCCCGATCCTCCGGCGATACACAGAATGTCGCGCGCGGACTCCTCGCGCAGGAAGGCGTTGCCATAGGGGCCATCAAGCTCGACGCGATCGCCCTTCTTGCATGTCTCGAACAGCGCGCCGGTGCCCTGTCCGTTAGCCACGCGCTTGATCTGGAAATGCCATTCCTCTCCGGACGCGGTGACGTTGCACATGGAATAGGCGCGCGCGCCATGTACGCCGGGAATGCCGATCAAACCATACTGGCCGGGCAGGAACGGGTTTGGCGCGTCGAGGCGGAAGCGGAATTCCCGGATGTCATGCGTCACGTCCTCGATTGTCACGAGTTCGCCATGAGTGCGGACTGGCTTGATGCGCGCCTTGTAATCCTCGCGCATCGGAACCTTGATCTTGAGATCGCCGAGCGGGCGCGTCTGGCAGCCCAGATGCCGATTGCGTTGCTTGTCGCGCTCCTGCAATCCAGGCGCCTCGGGATACAGGCTCTCGACCTGACCCTCGATCAGTTCGAAGCGGCAATTGCCGCAGGAGCCGACATTGCATTCATAGGGCATGCCAAGACCGGCGCGCAGCGCCGCGCGAAGAACCGTATCGTCCTCGGGGCACTCGTAGGAGAGTTTCGCGGCGGGAATTTCAATCTGCGCCATGTCGTCTGAACCGTGGTTAGATGGGTCGGAACGGCTTTCGCCGCGTGGATAGTAAAAGTCTCTAGAATGTCGCGAGGGCCTTATACCCAAGCCGCGTGGAAATGACATGGGCCGTTTCGACGACCAGCGGCGCGAACCGCGCCAGCACTTCGTCGGACAGCCGTTGAACCGGCCCGGCCATGCCCACGGCGGCAACGGCCTGTCCGGCGGCGTCGCGAATCGGCGCGGCGATGGAGCGCATGCCGCGCTCGCTCTGCTCGTCCTCGCGGGCGTAGCCAAGGCTGCGCACGTCGGCGAGGGCGGCGCGCAGTTCGGCGGTATCGGTGATCGTTCTGGGCGTGCGTGGACGGAATCGTTCGGCCAGAACGGATTCGACCACGTCGCCCTGCTGGAAGGCGAGCATGGCGCGACCCTCGGCGGTGCAGAGCGCGGGTTTTCGCTCGCCAAGGTTGGCGCGCATGCGGATCGCCTGCGTGCTTTCGAGATCATAGACATACATGATCGAGGCGCGATCAAGGATGGCCAGATGCACCGTCTCGTTCGTCGCCTCGCGCAGTTCGAAGAGATAGGGGCGCGCCTCGTTGGACACGTTCATGCGCTGGCGTACCAGCGCGCCAAGGCCGAACAGCGCGATTCCCAGGCGATATTTCTCCGTCTCCGGATTTTGCTCCAGCATCCCTTCCGCCACGAGCGTGGACGCGAGTCGGTAGGCCGTGCTCTTGGCGACGCCGAGGCGCTTCGACAACGTGGTGATGCCAAGCTCAATCTCGTCTTCGCTGAACATTTTCAGCAGGCGGATGGCGCTGGCGACCGATGAGAGGCGCGAGGCGACGCGATTCCGGCTCGCCGCCGCGGTCTCGCTCCGCGGAGCTTCCTCGACTTCGACGCCAGGGGGCGCGCTATCCGACGCGCGTTCAGACGGCATGGGCCATCCCCGCCTTGCCGGGCGCGAGGCGCGTGGTCAGTCGCGCGGCGATGATCGTGGCCGGAATGTCCCGCGCGATGATGGTGAGACCCGGGCGTGCGTCGTCGCCGATGGCGCTCGCGTCCGATATTTCGATCGCGTGATCCGGCGCGACCTGAATAACCATCCAGCGGGAATCCGGCGTCGCGCGGGCGAGGCCCTTGACCCTGAGAATGCGCGAGCCGAAATCCGCGAGAGCCGAGCCCAGAATCATCCGCATCCGCGCGGGATCAATGTCGCCGGGCAAATCAGCGAACGCGGTCGTTACGCCGGGCGTGTGCGTGGCGACGGCTCCAGCCTCCACGCCAACGGCGCCCAGGCCGGCGAGCGCGCCAAGGAGGTTGGCGGCGGACAGATCGGCGCCGCGCGATTCGAGAACCGTGGCTCCCGGCTTCGCCGCGATGATCGCCGCGTGCGCCGCCGTCAGTTGCGCGTCATCGGCAAGATCGGCCTTGCTGATCACCGCCACGTCGGCGACATCCAGTTGCGCGCGGCATTCGATGAAATCAGCGATCTGCGCCGGGCCAGACCGCGCGTCGATGATCGCGACGACTCCCTCGACATGGTAGCGCTCGGCGATGAGAGCGCGGTTGGCGATGAGATCTAGAATGGGTCGGGGATCGGCGAGCCCCGTCGTTTCGACGATCACGCGCGAATAGTCCGGGATACGCCGATGCAGGCGATCCCAGAACATGGTTTCGAGAGCGCCGGCGAGATCCTCGCCGCCGACACAGCAAGCACAACCATTTTCCAGCAGCAGCGGAGTCTCGATCGCGGTGCGCGCCAGACGATCATCGAGCCCGACCTCGCCCAGTTCATTGATGATGGCGAGCGCGCCCGCGAATTCCGGGTCGCGAAGCCAGCGCCCCAGAAGGGTCGTCTTGCCGCTTCCCAGAAACCCAGTCAGCAGCAGGATCGGAACGCTCTTACGCGTCGCCATTCAGATGCTCCCGCGCGGTCGCCGGCGGCGCCGCGCCGCCAGGCTCACGCCTCGATGCAAACCGTGTCGCCGTTGACCACGACCTTGTAGGTTTTCTGCGGAATGATGCAGGGTGGTTCAACGACCTCGCCGGTCATGATGTTGAATGAGCCGTTGTGGAAATCACACTCGATGGTGTCACCCTTGATGTAGCCCTCGGACAGCGAGCCGGGCCCGTGCGAGCAGACGTCGTCCATGACGTAATAGGCGCCATTCAGGTTGAACACCGCGAGCGACAGATCATCCCTGTCCACCTTGATCGCGGACCCTTCGTCCACGTCGGTCGTCTTGCATAATTCGATCGTTTTCATTGTCCGGGGCCTTGCTCCACGTTGACGTCCGGGGGACCGGAATGGTATGGAATCATCCCGATGCGGAACAGCGTTCCGCATGCAGGAACTCAAATCTATCAATGGACGGCAGCGTGGTCAATGGCGGCGGCTCCGAAATCGGGGACGGCGACAGGCCCGAAAAGCCGCGGAGGAGGGCCTATGCTCAGGAAAGAACAGAACGATTATTTGACGCAGACTGGCCCGGGAACGCCGCTCGGCAATCTGTTCCGCTGCTACTGGATGCCGGCTCTCCTCGCCGAGGAGCTTCCCGAGCCCGATTGCCCGCCCGTGCGCATCAAGCTCCTGTCCGAGCGCCTGCTCGCCTTCCGCGACAGCGAGGGCAAGTTGGGCCTGATTGACGAGTTCTGCGCCCATCGCGGCGTCTCGCTGTGGTTCGGTCGCAATGAGGAATGTGGTCTGCGTTGTCCCTATCACGGCTGGAAGTTCGATGTGACGGGCCAGTGCATTGACGTGCCTTCCGAGCCCGTCGAGTCCGGCTACGCCAAAAAGATCAAGCTCAAGTCCTATCCGCTCATCGAGAAGGGCGGCGTTTTGTGGACCTACATGGGGCCGCCGGAACAGCAACCGCCATTGCCGGAATATGAATTCTGCACCGTGCCACTGAACCAGACGTTCATGACCAAGCGTCTTCAGGAGAACAACTGGCTGCAGGCGATGGAAGGCGGCATCGATTCGAGCCACGTCTCCTGGCTGCATCGCGGCGATCTCTCGAATGATCCGCTGTTCAAGGGCTCGGCCGGCAACAAGTACAACATGTCCGATCTCGCGCCCGTCTTCGAGGTGGTCGAGAACGAAGGCGGCCTGCTGATTGGCGCCCGCCGCAACGCCGAGGACGATCAATATTACTGGCGCGTCACCCCCTGGGTGCTGCCCTGCTACACCGGCGTTCCTCCGCGCGGCGATCACCCGATGCACGGCCATTTCTGGGTGCCGATCGACGACGAGAACTGCTGGGCGTGGAGCTATGACTACCACCCGACGCGTCCGCTCGCGGAGGCGGAAGTCACCGCCATGAAGAGCGGCAAGGGAATCCACGTCAAATACGTGCCCGGCACCTATCGTCCCGCCGCCAACAAGGACAACGACTACCTCATGAACCGCGCCGCCCAGAAGGCCGGCAAGACGTTCAGCGGCGTCGAGGGCATCGGCATGCAGGACGCCTCCTTGCAGGAAAGCATGGGGCCGATCTGCGATCGCACCAAGGAAAACCTCGTTGGCACCGACAACGGCGTCATCATGGCGCGCCAGCGCCTGCTGAAGGCCGCCCGCGCACTCGCCGACAAGGGGACGATCCCGCCGGGGGTTGATCCAGAACATCACAAGGTGCGTCAGGCGGCGCTACTCTTGAAGTGCGACGTGCAGTTCAGCACGGGCGCCAGGGAAGCGCTGAAGGCCAAGAAGGGCGTTCGTCAGACTTCGGTCTGACACGCCGCGGCGACGAAACGGAGCAGGATATGCTGAGCGAATCCGCGCGTATGACCACCGCGCATGAAGCGAGTTTCCGGATTCAGTATCCGAATTCGCGCGAACGCGCGGTCAAGGTGATCGCTCTTGATCCCGTCGCCGCCAAAATCCTGGAACCCATCTCGCGCGGCCATTGGCACGGCGCGGCGTTTTTCACATCGCTGAATTTCGCCGCCCCGGGCGCGCCCGGCCAGAGTCTGGAGGCCTGGCTGCAGGACGTGGCCGGACACACCATGAATCTTATCGCCGAGGTCGCCGCCTCCGACTTTGTCGTTGTCATTACCTCAAGCGGCGAGGACGCCCGCGCGGTGTCCCTGATCGCCGACGCCTGCAAGCTGCACAACAAGACCCTCGTGGCGCTGATCGTGCCGCGCGACGGCGCCACCGATGACGACGTGTCCGCCTCGCTCAAGGATTTGCGGCCCTACGCGCGCATGCTGGTGGTCGCCAGCGGCGCCGATTACATCGAGGCCATGCTGACGGCATTGCGGGCGTAGCGCCCGCTTGCCCTTTCAGCCCGAAGGCGTCATGGATCAGGTGTGAACCAATCCGGGAGGCGCGTTCATGGCCGCGACGCTGCAAGGCAAGACCCTGTTCATCACTGGCGCCTCGCGCGGCATTGGCCTCGCAATCGGTCTGCGCGCCGCCCGCGAAGGCGCCAACGTGGCCATCGCGGCCAAGACCGCCGAACCCAACCCAAAACTGCCGGGCACCATTTATTCCGCCGCCGAGGAGATCGTCGCGGCGGGCGGCAAGGCTCTCCCGTTGATGGTGGATGTGCGCGATGAGACGCAGGTGCGCGAGGCGCTGGAGAAAACGGTCGCGACGTTCGGCGGGCTCGACATCGTCGTCAACAACGCCAGCGCCATTTCGCTGACCAATTCGCAAGCCACCGACATGAAGCGCTTCGATCTCATGCATCAGATCAACGCGCGCGGAACCTTCATGGTGTCGAAGCTGGCGGTTCCCTTTCTGGAAAAATCCGCCAATCCGCACATTCTCATGCTGTCGCCGCCGCTCGATCTCAAGGAAAAGTGGTTCTCCGGTCATACCGCCTATTCCATGGCGAAATACGGCATGAGCCTCGTCGTGCTCGGCCTAGCGGGCGAGCTTCGCCGCCAGGGCGTCGCGGTGAACGCGCTCTGGCCGCGCACGACCATCGCGACTTCGGCGATCAAAAACCTGCTGGGCGGCGACGCCATCATGCGGGCCTCGCGCACACCCGAAATTCTCGCCGACGCCGCGCGCATGATCTTTCTGAAGGACGCCAAATCCTTCAGCGGCCAGTTCCTGATCGACGATACGTTTCTGTTCGAGAATGGCGTGCGCGACTTCGACCATTACCGGGTCGATCCCGGCGTCGATCTCGCGCCGGACTTTTTCGTTCCGGACGCCTCGAAGCCGCCGGTCAGTCTTGCGCGGGTCGCGGCCGGTCCTGGAAATCCTTGACGTCCCGCAGGGCCTGAATGCGGACAGCCAGCAGGCGGTCGGCGCGCAACTGGGCGTTTTCCGCCGCCAGCGAGGCGCCATGGTCGACGATATTGCTCGCCCGGGCCAGAATGCCGTGCATCGCGGCGCCGGCCTTGGCGCAGAGGCCGGCGAGAATCTCGGGGTCCTGACCCTGGCGGCGCAGATTCAGGCGGATCGCGGCGACCGAACCGGTGGCGCAGCGATCAAGATCGGCGACCACCGCCTCGAATTCCTGGCGCAGGTCGGCTGACATTTTTTCGTAGTTGTCCAGCGCGACCTGCCGGCCGGGCAGATTCGATTTCGCGAAATAGTCCTTGTAGGAGATCGGGCGCCACGCAAGAATGTCGTCAATGAGGTCGGGCATCATCGGCAACTGCTCGACGAGCATCACGAGTTCATTGAAAACATTCAGGTAATCGTTGGCAAGACCCGATTGGGGATTGACCAGCGCGGCGGCGCGCCGCTCCAGGTCCGCGTCGTTGTCCGGGTCAATTTTCATGGCCGCGTTGGTCATATTCGAAGCGTACCCGCCTATCGGTGTCGCTCGAAATTAGGCCATGATTGATAAGAAAGAGTTTCCAAAAGCGCTATCCCTACGGAAAGTCATGGGAATTGAAGGGGCCTGGTTTTCGCGATGTGTGGACGTTACGCCATTACCCTGCCGCCGGAAGCCGTTCGGGCGTTTTTCCGCTATGTGCAGCAGCCGAACTTCCCGCCGCGCTACAATGTGGCGCCGACGCAGCCCGTGCCGATCGTGCGTCTTGAACGCGACGGGAATGGCGGCAAGACGCGCCATTTCGTCCTCGTCCGGTGGGGATTTCTGCCGGGATTTGTCAAGGATCCCAAGGATTTCCCGCTCGTCATCAATGCACGGGCGGAAACGGTGGCCGAAAAGCCCTCGTTCCGCAACGCGCTGAAGCGCCGGCGCTGCATCTTCATCGCCGACGCCTTTTATGAGTGGCGTCGCGCGCCGGGCCCAAAACGCAAGGGCGCGCCGCCCGCGCAGCCCTTCCTCATCCGCCGGGCGGATGGTCTGCCGCTGGCGCTGGCGGGTCTGTGGGAGGGCTGGAATGGCCCGAATGGCGAGGAGGTGGACACCGCCTGCATCATCACCACCGACGCCAACGGCCCCATGGCGGCGATCCACGACCGGATGCCGGTGATTCTGGAGCCCCGCGATTTCGATCGCTGGCTCGACTGCGAGGAGCATGATGTTGGCGAGGCCGGGACGCTCATGCGTCCCGCCGGCGAGGACGTGCTGGAGTTCACGCCGATCGGCACGGCGATCAACAAGGTCGCCAATGACGGGCAGGAGGTGCAGACGCCCACCGGGCCGACCGAGCGCCCGACGGCGCGGGCGCCGGCCCGCACGGACCTGTTCGGCTAAAGCACCTTGCCCGGGTTCAGGATGCCCTGTGGATCGAGCGCCGCCTTGATCGTCCGCATCACGTCCATCGCCACCGGGTCCTTGACGCCCGGCAGCAGGTCGCGCTTCAGGACGCCAATGCCATGCTCGGCTGAAATCGAACCCTGATGTTTGGCGACAATCGCGTGAACGGCGGCGTTGACCTCGATCCAGCGATCAAGAAACGCCTGCTTGTCCGCCCCGACGGGCTGCGTCAGGTTGGTGTGCATGTTGCCGTCGCCGAGGTGCCCGAAAGCCACCAGCCGCGAGTCCGGAACCATTTTTGTGCAGACAACGGCGGCCTCGTCGAGAAACTCGGCGACCTTGGAGACTGGCACGCAGATATCGTGCTTGATCGAGCCGCCCTCGTATTTCGGCGCCTCGGCCAGAAGCTCGCGCACCTTCCAGAAATACTTGCGCTGATCGAGCGAGGCGGCGATCACCGCGTCCTCGATGAGATCGGCCTCGGCCGCCTTTTCCAGCAGCCCCAGCATGGTCTCGTCGAGACCCGTTTCAAGCTGTGAGGCCAGCTCGATCATCACGTACCACGGATGCACGGAGTTCATCGGCTCGCGCGTGCCGGCGCAATGGCGCAGCATGAATTCGACGCCGATGCGCGGCATCAGTTCAAACGTCTTGACGTCACTGCCAGCCATCTGTTGCGCCAGCGTCAGCAGCGCGGTCGCCTTGTGTGGATCGGCGACGCCGACCATCGCCGTTTCGCGGGAGCGCGGCTTGGGGAACAGCTTCACCACCGCGGCTGTGATGATTCCAAGCGTGCCTTCGGCGCCCATGAACAGATGCTTCAGATCGTAGCCGGTGTTGTCCTTTTTCA
>CAISJZ010000294.1 GCA_903885755.1 uncultured Hyphomicrobiales bacterium
CCCACGGCCCCGGCGATGCCGCGCACGCAGTGCATGCCAAGACGTTTGGTGCGGAAGGGCTCCAGCGGCGCGCGCATGAAGATTGGCAGAACGAAGAGAAAGCCGACCCCGGACCGAAAAAACATCAGCTCGAAGCTCGGCAGGCGCGCGCCAAGCTCCTTGGTCACGGCGGCCATCACGACCAGCAGCAGCGAGCCCAGCGAGACATAGGCCGCGCCTCGCGCCGCCGACGTCATGCCGCCATAATGCCGCATCGCGCGCCCTGCCATCCCCTGGGGCGCGGCCCTCTCGATTTCTCCTCCCGTCGCATCTGATTTTGTCATCGGCGCACGATAGGGGGGGCGCCCTCGCGAGGCAAACCGCGACTTGCCAATTGCCCGCCATGCCTTCAATCTGGCGTCAACCAGTTGGGCCGGCAAGGCCCGTGGAGCAGGGGAAACGCCATGAAAAGACTGAGCAGGCGCCATGTACTGGCGGGCGGCGGCGCGGCCGCCGCGATCACGGCGAGCGAAGCCAACGCGCAAGCCGCGAAATCGTCGATCAAGTGGGACCGGGTGGTCGATATTATCGTCGTCGGCGGCGGCGCGACCGGCATGCCGGCCGCCATCGTCGCGCGCGAGGCCGGCTCCAGCGTCATTCTCGTCGAGGCGGAAAAGCATGTCGGCGGTCACGCCATTTGCAGCGGCGGAAACGTGCCGCTCGGCGGCGGCACGAGTTTCCAGAAGAAATGGGGCGTCAAGGACAACCCGGAGCTCGTCTTTCAGGACATCACGGACTGGTCGGTGACGAGCGCCAATGGTTCCGCCGATTACCGCTACAACGACCGCGAGGTCATTCGCGCTTTCGCCGACAACAGCGCGGCGACCTGTGAATTCCTCATCGCTCATGGCGTGGTATTCGTGGACAAGCCGCCGGATACGCAGGGCGGCAATTCGGTGGGGTCGTCCGTGCCGCGCGAAATGCATTGCGCGCCGGTCGACTGGCCGCTGATCCAGACCGGCAAGCCGGCCGATGCCGATAGGCGCATGACGATGTCGACCGGCAACGGCCTGATGCACCCGCTGATCGCCGCGGCTCGCAAGGCCGGCGTCGAAATCCTGCTGGAACACCGGATGAAGGCGATCCACCGGCAGGGGCCGCAGTCGGGCCCGGTCATTGGCCTCGCCGTTGAGAACAACGGCAAGATCATCAACATCCGCGCCCGAAAGGCGGTGATCCTCGGCACCGGTGGCTCGACCTCGAACGTCAATTTCCGCCGCATGTTCGACCCGCGCCTGACCGAGGAATATTGTGGCGTCGCCGGTACGCCCTGGTCCTATCAGGACGCCAGTGGCGAGATCGCCGGCATGGCGATTGGCGCTTCGCTGTGGGGCCTTTACAACAACACGGGCGAATTTGGTTCCGGCATCACAAAGCCCGGCACCATTGGCGGCCAGTATGGCTATGTGAACCTGCGCTTCTTCCCCGGCAGCGAGGTTTTCGACAAGGCGCGCTCCACGGGACTGCCTGTGAAAAACTGGCAGGACGTCATTACCGTCAACATGATCGGCAAGCGCTTCTACGACGAGACGGGAACCCAGTTCACGTCGGACAACTATGGCGTCAACAAGGACTATGTGCCGAACTCCTACCTCAACGCCAAGAACATCAAATGGGACCCGCACAACTACCTGAACGCGGCGATGGCCGGCATCGGCGACGGGCACAATGGCGGTGGACCGATCTGGGCGATCTTCGACGCGGACGCGGTCGAGCGCGAGAAGTGGGACGTAAAGCCGCCGAATACAGATCCCGCGAACGGATTCTTCTTCACGGCGGATTCGATTCCCGAACTGGCGAAAAAAATTCAGATGAAATACCAGCGTGTGCCGATGCTGGCGGAAAATCTGGAGGCGACCATTTCGCGGTACAACTCCTTCGTGGATTCCGGCAAGGACGAGGATTTCGGCAAGCCCAAGCCGATGTACAAGATCGCTCGCGGGCCCTTCCACGCCGCCTGGGCGACGCCCGTATTGCATGACACGCGCGCGGGATTGCGCATTAACGCCAAATGTCAGGTCGTGGACATGAATGGCGAGGTCATTCCCGGCCTCTACTGCGGCGGAGAGTCGGCGGGCGGGTTTAGCCTGCATGGCCTCGCCCGCGCGACGTGTCAGGGCTATATTGCCGGCAATTGGGCAATCAAGGAGCCCAACCGCGCCTGAACGCGCATTGGGGCTCTGGTTGCCGACTGTTGCCTATCCGGGAAACAGTCGGCGCCCACATTTGGAGACACGCTTGAACGCCATCGACTGCGACGTGCATCCAACCGTCCCCGGGCTGGATGCGTTGCTGCCCTACATGGACGAATACTGGCGCGATTCCATCGTCGATCGTGGTATCGATTCCATCGACACCGCCAGCTACCCCCCGAAATCGCCGCTGACCGCGCGGCCGGACTGGCGCGGCGGCAATGGCCGCGCCGCGACACGCGTGGAGGACGTGCAAAGCCATGTATTTAAAGGGCTCGGCGTCGATGTCGCCATACTCAACTCTCTCTATGGCGTGCAACTCGTCCTCAACGAGGACATGGCCCGCGCCTTTACGCGCGCGGTGAATGATTGGGTCAGGGCGGAATGGCTTGATCGCGACCCGCGCCTGCGCGCCTCCATCATCCTGCCCATGCACAATGTCGAGCACGCCATCGAGGAGCTGGAACGCTGCGCGCCTGACCATCGCTTTGTGCAGGCGATGACGCTGGTGGGCACGGAAACGCCGCTCGGGCGCCGCCATATGTGGCCGCTGTATGAGCGTCTGGAAAAGCTCGGCATGCCGCTCGGCATCCACGCGGGATCAAGCTACCGCAATCCCGTGACCTCGCTGGGCTGGCCGACCTACTACACCGAGGATTACACGGCGCAGGCGCAGGGCTTTCAGTCGCAGCTCGGCAGTCTGATAACGGAAGGCGCCTTCGCCAAACATCCGGGCCTTAAGGTTGTGCTGATGGAGTCCGGCGTCACCTGGCTGCCAGCCTTCATGTGGCGGCTCTCGAAATTCTGGCGCGGTCTCCGCTTCGAGACGCCATGGGTCGATCGCCCGCCCATGGACATCGTGCGCGATCAGGTGCGCCTGACCATGCAGCCGCTCGACGCGCCCGATGATCCCGATATCGTCGCCAGACTGGTCGACCAGTTCAATTCCGATGATATGCTGCTCTTCGCCAGCGACTATCCTCACTGGCAGTTCGATGGCGACGCCGCCATGCCCCGGGGGATTTCGTCGGCGCTTGCCCGCAAGATCAAGGTTGATAATCCACTCGCCACCTATTCCCGCCTGAGGGAGACGCCGACATGACGCGAGAACTGCCGCCGCCCGATCCGGATCGCGCCACCAACCGCCTCTGCGTGATCGATTGCGACATCCATCCCAAGACGGGCATGGAAGACCTGAAGCCGTTTCTCGCCAAACACTGGTGGGACACGCTCGACACGTTCGGAGCCCGGCCGCGCCATGGCTTTGCCTCGGGCTTTCCCTATCCCAAGTCGCAGCCGCAGGCCGCGCGCCGCGACGCCTGGCCGCCGGGTGGCGGCCTGCCGGGCAGCGATCTCAAATTCATGCGCGATCAACTGCTCGACTTTTACGATCTCGACTATGGCATCATGAATTTCCTGTCGCCGACGGGGCAGGGGTTCCAGAATTCCGACCTTTCCGTCGCCATGGCCTACGCCGCCAACGAGGCGGCGAAGGTTAAATGGACCGGGCCGGACAAGCGGCTAAAGGCCTCCATCGTCGTGCCTTATGAAGATGGCGCGGAATCAGCGAAGGAAATTGTTCGCCTTGCCGGCCAGCCCGATTACCCGCAGGTGCAGATGCTCAGCCGCACCAGCGAACTTGCCGGCAAGAAGCGCTACTGGCCGATCTACGAGGCCGCCAGCGAAAATGGCCTTCCTGTCAGCTTCCACGTCTTCGGCTACAGCGGCTGGCCATCGACGAGCGGCGGTTGGGCCTCCTACTACATCGAGGAAATGTCGGAGCATTCGACCTCCTGTCAGTCCTTGCTCGCGAGCCTCGTCATCGAGGGCGTGTTCGAGCGTTTCCCCAAACTCAAGGTCGTGCTCATCGAGGCCGGGTTCGGCTGGCTGCCTTCGCTCGCCTATCGGCTCGATCGCAACTGGAAACGCCTGCGCGCCGAGACGCCGCATCTCAAGCGCGCGCCGTCCGAATACATCCGCGACCACGTCTACGTCACGACGCAGCCGATGGAGGAGACCGAAAAGCCCAGTCATCTCATCGACACCATGGGTTGGATCGGCATGGACCGCATCCTCTTCGCGACCGACTATCCCCATTGGGATTTTGACGATCCGCGCCACGCGCTCCCAGCCGGCCTCACTCCGGCGCAGCGCCGCATGGTCCTGTCGGAGAACGCCCGAAAACTCTACGGTTTTGCCTGATGACGCGGCATGTCGTGGCGGCGGCGGGCGACATCGCGCCGGGGGCCAGCAAACTGGTCGAGGTCGCCGGCCGCGGCATCGTCGTCTTCAATCTCCGCGGCGAATTCTTCGCGCTCGCCGATCGCTGCCCGCATCAGGCCGGCCAGCTTTCAAAGGGAAAGCTCTGCGGCCTGGTTCGATCAAGCGAGCCAGGCGTCTATGAATATTCGCGCCGCGGCGAGATGATCCGCTGTCCCTGGCATTCCTGGGAATTCGACGTGCGGACGGGACAAAGCTGGTGCGATCCCTCGCGCATCCGAACCCGCCGCTACGACGTGAAGGTCGAGCACGGCGCGGAACTCGTCGAGGGCCCCTATGTCGCCGAGACGTTCAGCGTCGCGGTGGAGAATGATTATCTCGTGATCGAGATATAGGATGGAAATCTGTCGCGCCTGAAACGTCGCGATGAACGCGCGCGGCCTTCCTGGCTTGGGCGCCGGATGAGGGGGAAAATCCCGGGGCTTGCGGCGCGGCGATCTTTTGCGCAATCTGTTTCGACGCGGGAGCTCTGCCCCAAAAAATTCCGCGAACTCGGGAGAAACGTCATGACCATGGATCGCGCGATCCTGCGCAAGCTCGCCCTCGCCACCACCATTCTCGCCGGCGCTCCCGCCCTCGCCGCGGAGGTCACATTCGAGCGCCTCGTCAACGCCGACAAGGAGCCGCAGAACTGGCTGATGAACCATCGCACCTACGATGGACAGCGCTTCTCGCCCCTCACCGGCATCAACAAGCAGAACGTCAAGGGCCTGCATCTGGCCTACGCGGTAGCCCTCGGCGGTTCGGCCGCGAACGAGAACATCGAGGCGACGCCGCTCGTCGAGGATGGCTTTCTCTACATCGTCGACCAGTGGGCCATCGTCTACAAGATTGACGTGCGCTCGGGCGATCAGGGCCGCATCGTCTGGCGCATGGACCCGGGTCAGGAAAAGCCGCCGTCGTGGTCGAACCGCGGCGTGGCGCTGTGGGGCAATTACGTCATCTCCGTCGCCGGCTGGCCTTCGCGCGTCATCGCCACGAACAAGGACACCGGCAAGGTCGTCTGGGAAACCAACGTGCAGGATCAGCCGACGCTGGAACTCACCGCGGCGCCTCTGATCGTCAAGGACAAGGTCGTCATCGGCGCCTCGGGCGGCGACCGCGGCGCGCGCGACTGGATCGCGGGCTTCGACGCGGCGACAGGCAAGCAATTGTGGAAGAAGTTCACCGTGCCCGCGCCCGGCGAGCCCGGCAGCGAAACCTGGAAGGACAAGAATAACGCCTGGCAGACCGGCGGCGCGTCCATGTGGACGACGGGCACCTACGATCCCGCCTCGAACCAGGTGTTCTGGGGCACCGGAAATCCCGTGCCCATGTTTGATCCCACCTATCGCCCCGGCGACAACCTGTTCACCAACAGCATCATTTCGTGGAATCCGGACGACGGCAAGATGAACTGGTATCACCAGTATCTGCCCGGCGACGGATGGGATTATGATTCCATCTCCACGCACATCGTCATCAACGCGACCATCAACGGCCAGACGCGCAAGTTGCTCACTCAGTCCAATCGTAATGGCCACGTCTATACGATGGAAAGCTCCAACGGGCAGATGATCGTCGCCAAGCCATATACCGACGTCAACTGGACCAAGGGCATCGACCAGAAGACCGGCAAGCCCGTCGAATATGTGCCCAACGCCGACCGCCAGATGTACGCGGGCGTCGCCACGGCGACGTTGGAAAAGCCGAACATCCGCCAGTGCCCGACGCTTGGCGGCGGCAACAATTTCTGGCCCTCGTCCTACAGCCCGCGAACGAAGCTGCTCTATATTCCCTCCGACGCGGGCTGCAATGAGCTGACGATCGACCCGAAACTGTCGAACCCGGCGGGCGTGTGGAAGGGCGGCGTCGCCAAGACGTCCGAACGCGTCGAGGGTGATCTCATCGCCTTCGATCCGCTCACCGGCGAGGTGAAAAAGAAGGCGCACTGGCCCTATTCCAGCCACGCGGGCACGGTGGCGACCGCCGGGGGTCTCATCTTCTCGGCTTACGCGGACGGAACCTTCGCCGCCTTCGATGACGAGACGATGGAACAGAAATGGAAGATCAACCTCGGCGCCGGCTTCACCGCCCCGCCGATGTCCTTCGGCGTCAATGGCAAGCAATATGTCGCCATTTCAACGGGCCTGTCGCGCATCGCGCGCGGGACGCTGCTGAAATCGCCGGAGACGAACGAAATGCGCAATTCGACCGTGCTGTACGTCTTCACCGTGGATTGAGCGAAAGCGGCGCGGCCCGTTCCCCGCGAGGGAACGGGTCAGGCCGCGTTCGCGCGCGCCTCGATCGTCTCGGGGAAGTAAAGCCGGACCGTCGTGCCGCGCCCCGGCTCGGTTTCGATCCGCGCGTGGCCACGCGACTGCTTGGCGAAACCAAAGACCTGACTGAGCCCAAGTCCGGTGCCCTTGCCAGCCCCCTTTGTCGTGAAAAAGGGATCGAACGCCCGGCTTGAAACCTCGCCTGTCATGCCCGCGCCAGTGTCCGAAACCGCGATCATGATGTATCGGCCCGCCGGCTGATCGCCCATCGCGACGCCTTCCTCCGCGTCGATGCGCAGGTTCGTGGCCTCGATCGAAAGGCTCCCGCCGCCGGGCATGGCGTCGCGAGCGTTGATGGCGAGATTGAGAATCGCATTCTCAAGCTGCGGCCCGTCGAGCGAGGCGCGCCAGAGCCCCGCTGGCGCGTGGATGCGAATGTCGATGTGTTCGCCAAGCGCCTGGCGCAGTAACCCTGTCAAACCGGTCAGCAAGGCGCCGACATCGATCAATGTCGGACTGAGGTCCTGCTGGCGCGCGAAGGCCAGAAGTTGACGCGTCAGCGCCGCGCCACGCTCGCCCGCGCTCAGCGCCATCTCCGCCAGCCCGCCCAGTTCCCGGTCTCCGGACAAGGCTTCGGCGAGACGTTCCGCCGCGCCGATGATTACCATGAGCAGATTGTTGAAATCGTGCGCCACGCCGCCGGTCAACTGGCCGATCGCCTCGAGCCGTTGGGCCTGGCGTAACTGCTCCGCCAGTTCTCGCTGGATCGTCACGTCGGACAGCGCGCCGACCATTCGGAAGGCCCGATAATTGCCATCGCGAATGACCGTGCCTCGATCGACAACCTGTGCGTAGGTCCCATCGGCGCGCAGGAAGCGATATTCATCCGTCCATTCATCCGCGACGCCTTCGACGACGGACTTGAGACCTTTGATCACGCGCTCGCGATCCGCCGGGTCGATGCGCCGCGTCCACGCCGCGGCGCGTGAACCCGATTTCGAGACATCGTGGCCAAAGGTCCGGGTCAGACCATCGCTCCACCAGATCGTGTCGTCGATAATGTTCCAGTCCCAGATCGCGTCGAACGACGCCCGCGCCAGTATCCGGAAGCGTTCTTCCGACGCGCGCAGGTGTTTCTCCGCGGCCCGGCGACCCGAAATATCGCGCCCGACGACAACCGCGTGCGAACAGGCGCCGCCGGGCGTCATGATCGGCAGAAAATCAAGCTCCATCCAGATATTGCGCCGCGATCCCGCGCCGCTGGCCTGTTCGGACTTGACGGATCGTCCGGCGCGCAACTCGGCCAGGATGTCATCGATTCCCGGTTGCGAAGTGGAATTCTCCAGCATTCTAGGCGATCGTCCAATCACGTCCCGTGCTTGGTGGCCTGACGCCGTCTCGAACGCCTCGTTCACGAAAACGATGGCCGGGTCGGCATCGCCGCCTGCCGGAAATTCCGAGATCAACACCGTGTCGTGCAGATGCGAGATCGCCGTTTCCAGCAGGTATTGTCGTTTTTCGCGCTCGCGGCGGTGACTCGCGTCGCGCAGATGGATCGTCAGCCCGAATTCGGAGGGATGAGCGCTGATATCGAGCCATCTTTCCAGAGGCGGCGAATAAAATTCGAAGCGCGCGACCTCCCGCGTCTCCACTGCGTGATGAAACTGGCGACACGGCTCGGCGTCGAGCAGATAAGGAAATTCGGTCCAAAGGGACTTGCCGAGCAGACTCGCGCCCGATCGCCGCAGGAATGCCTCCGCCCGCCGGTTGATGTAGTGAAAACGCCAGTCGCGATCGAGCGTGTAGAGCCCATCCTCGATGCTTTCCACCGTCGTGCTGAAATTGAGCGCGAGATTGCGCCGCTCCAGTTCGCTCATGACCGTGGCGGCCAGATCGGTCAGCATGTCGCATTGCGCGGCGGACAGTTCGTCGCGCGCTCGCGTATCAATGACGCAGATGGTGCCCAGCGCGTAACCATCGGGCGACACCAGCGGAGCGCCTGCGTAGAAGCGGATGCCGGGGTCTTCATTCACCAGCGGATTGGCGGCGAAACGCGGATCGCGCGTCGCGTCGCTCACCTCGCAGACGCCCTTGCCCTCGATGGCGACATTGCAGAAGGCGACGAGCCGGGGCGTTTCCTGGATATCGAGGCCGATGCGCGCCTTGAACCACTGGCGGTTCTCGTCAACGAAGGTGATCAGCGCGATGGGAACGTCGAAAAAGGATTTGGCGAGCCTGACGATGCGATCGAAGGACTCCTCCGGCGCCGTATCGAGAATGGCACAGCGCCGCAGCGCCGACAGGCGCCCGGTTTCGTCTGGACTTGCCCCGGAAGCGCTCATGGCTCCCCCCTGTTCAAGGCCGCGGTCCAATTTATTTCGTTCAATTCTAAACCAAACGACTCAATACCGGAATTCGCCCTAGCCTACCAATTGGTAGATTCAAAAATCAATGCGGGAATATTGTTTGAAAACGTTTCCCCTGGGGAAAGACACGGGGATGCGCGCGTGACGCCTTGCCACTTGAGGGGGATTCGCGCCGGCTTGTTTCGGCTCGCGGCGGCGCCGTCGGTCTCGCGTAGGCAGGGCTCCCGGAGGGACGGCGTGAGTGATTTGTCGCCCGCCGGGTTCGATCTTCAATATTCAAAATTGTATTCGCTCATCCACCGCGCATGGCGCGATATCCTCGCCCTCGGGAAAAGGGTGCGCCGCGGACCAACCACCCCCCTCCATTGCCTCGGACCTCAACCTCCGCCACCATGCGGCATGGCCAATGTCGAACTGCTGACGTGTCATGAAATGTCGCGCGCCGATCATTTGGCGATCGCCGGCGGCGTTCCCGGGCGCGACCTCATGGAGCGCGCCGGCGCGGCGGTGGCCGATGTCGCGCAAGAGTTCTTGGGACATGGCAAAAATGTCGCTGTTTTCTGCGGGCCCGGCAACAACGGCGGCGACGGCTTTGTCGCCGCGCGGCTGTTGCGCGACCGGGGTTTTGCGGTGTCGCTTGGCCTGCTCGGCGATCGTCCCGCGCTCAAGGGCGACGCGGCGGAGGCCGCGCGCCGTTGGGGCGCGGATGTAAAATCGGCGCAAACACTTTCATTCGACGACGCCGATCTCGTGATCGACGCATTGTTTGGCGCGGGGCTGGCGCGCGATCTCGATGGCGACGCCAAGACCATCGTCGAGCGATTGAACGACTGGTCGGCCAGAACCTCAAAACCCGTCATCGCGGTGGACGTGCCCTCGGGCCTCGATGGCGACACCGGCGCCATTCGCGGCGTCGCCGTCAACGCTCGCGCGAGCGTGACCTTTTTTCGCTTCAAGCCCGGCCATCTCCTGTTGCCGGGCCGGCGCCTGTGCGGCGATCAGCGACTCCACGACATTGGCATTCCCGATTCCGTTCTGGCGGAGATCGCGCCCAAAACCTTCGCGAATTTTCCGGACCTCTGGCGATCCAGACTTCCGTTTCCAACCGAAGAGGGTCACAAGTATTCGCGCGGTCACGCCCTTGTCGTCTCCGGTCCCGAATGGTCGACCGGCGCGGCGCGTCTGTCGGCTCGCGGCGCGCTGAGGGCGGGGGCG
>CAISJZ010000295.1 GCA_903885755.1 uncultured Hyphomicrobiales bacterium
ATCTATTGCAGGGCCAGGGCGTGCATCGCTCGGGCAAGCGCCGCCAGCTCGATCTGCGCTCCGAGGAAGCGCGCCAGCGCGAGCGCCGCGCCTACGAGGCGGAAATCCACAACGAACTCTGGCGTACCCTGCCCACGACGCCCGGCAAGCAGCGCAGCGCGGATGAGGCGCGGGCGCTCGCCATGGCCTCGCGCCTTGGCCTGCCCGAGGAAAACATCCTGTTCTTTCTTGAACGCCATGCGCCAAAGCTCGCGTCGTGGCAACGCGAAATCATTCGCGTCGTGCGCCTCGTCGGGCATTATCTTTATCCGCAACGCCTGACGAAGGTGATGAACGAGGGCACGGCGACCTATGTGCATTATCGCGTCATGGAGCGCCTGCACGAAACCGGCAAGATCACCGACGGCGCCTTCTTCGAGTTTCTGGCTTCGCACACCAACGTCGTCGCGCAGCCAGGCTTTGATCATCCCGCCTATTCCGGCATCAACCCCTACGCCATGGGATATTCCATGATGCGCGACATCGAGCGCATCGTCACAAAACCAACCGAGGAGGATCGTCTGTGGGCGCCCGACATCGCCGGGCGCGGCGATGTCATGGGCGTGTTGAAGGAAATCTGGGCGAATTACCGCGACGACAGTTTCATCGCGCAATACCTGTCGCCGCGCCTCATGCGCGAGATGAAATTCTTCGCCATCGAGGACGATCCGGACGAGTCCGAACTTATCGTCGGCGCCATTCACGACGAGCGTGGCTATCGGCGTCTGCGCCGCGCAATCGCGCGACGCTACGATCCCTCTGAAGGCGACCCCATGATGGAAGTCACCTCCGTCGACCTGCTCGGCGACCGCCGGTTGATTCTCGATCACAAGGTGCTTGAAGGCCGGACGCTCGCCGCCGGTTCCTCGCGCAAGGCGCTACAGCACATCGCCGATCTCTGGGGCTATGACGTCGAATTGCGCGAAATCGATTCAGTGACAGGCCAGAAGCTCGCCGAACATCAGGCGCGTCCCACGCATCCCTTCGGCGCCTGAACTCAGGCGGCCGGCGACTCGCTGGCCGACGGCGCGATCATGTCGCGCTCCAGAAAACGCCCGATCTCGGCAATATCGCGCTGCGGCCCGAGCGCGACCGATGCCTCGCTCCATAGTTGGGTCAGCAGGGCCGCGTGGCGCGGCGCCAGACCCTTTTCGCTCGCCAGCGCCGCCAGACTGCGCAAATTGTCGCGAAGCGTCTCGATCGTGTGGCCACTGCCCGTCGCATGATCGCCGAAAAGCCCGCTCACCGCCGGCGCCATGAGCCCTTCGGCCATGCACCAGTCACGCAATCCCCCGGGCGACACGCCAGCCGTCCCGCCAATGGATACCGCCTCGGCGATGGCCAGGACGCTCGAGGCCCGCACATGCTCGACCAACGCCGACATGACATGCGCGCTGCCAACCTCGCCAGTGCGCAACACGGTCTGGCCGAGCGCGCGCAGCACCGGCAACACACGCTCAACAACGGCCTCTTCGCCGCCGACGGGAATGGTTAGCTTGCCCTCGATCGCGTCCATCGGCGCGCCACGCGCCGGCGCCTCGACATAGTGGATGCCGCGCGGCGCAAGTTCGGCGGCGAGCGCCCTGGCTTCCGCCGAACTCGTCGTGCCCAGATCGACAAGCACGCATGTTTTGCCGTCCTTGAGGCCATCCGCCAGGCCGAGGCGACCGAGCGCGACGTCGCGCGTCGCCTTCGCGTTGGGCAGAACCGTGATCACGAAATCGCAAAGGGCCGCCAGCATCCGCGGGCTTTCGCCCATGTCGGCGGTGTTCTTCATGATGAAATAGCGGACTGGCTCGATATGGCCGTCGTGGACCATCAGTCCAAAGCCCTGGCGTCCCAGCCGCGTGGCGACGCGCGCGCCAAACACGCCAAGCCCGATGAAGCCGATCGTCGTCGCCATGGCGTTGCTCTCCGGCCGCGCTCAGGCGCCCTTCAGGAATTCGTCGATGATGAAGACGTCGGTCAATAGCGCGCGCAGGTGGATGCTGCCGTTGAGGTTGTCGACGAGTTGGGAACTGATCGACCGCGCCGCCAGCGCGAGACGCACGACCGCCAGCGCGCGCCGCGCGTCGTCCGCCAGCACATCAATGAAGGCCGCGCATTGTTGGCGCGCGGGATGGCTGGCGGTCGCGGCCCGCGCGGCCTCGGCGAGACCATCGAGCGCCTGTGCGGTGCCAATCAACAGCGCACGGATTTGCGAGGCCGAGTGGTCGCCCTCCTCCATGCGCCCCTGCGCTGCATAGGCGAGCATGAATTCGTAGGCGCTTTCGATCGCGTCGATGCGCGCGTCCAGAGGCGGGTTTGCGGCGGGCTCGGTCATACTGTCCTCAATAGGTCGTGGTCGGCGGCCGAACGCGGCCCCGCGCCTGTCAGACGTCCTCGGGAGTCCAGCGGGCGGGATCGTGGTTGGCCAGATAATCCCCACGCGATACCACGCCCGAGAGCATCGAGCGATTCTGCCACCACTTGTCGGGTCGAATCGCGAAATAGACGTGGATCATCACCATCGCGAGCACCGCCATGGCGCAGAAATCATGCGCGGCGTAAACAAGCCCCCAGGTGTCGTCGTCCAGCATGTAGGGGTTGCGCTGCCAGAATGGCGTGTCGATCTTCAGCCACATGGTCAGGCCGCTGACGATCAACGCGAGCGTCAACGCGGCGACGATCCAGTGATAGGCCTTCTGCAACAGGACATATTTGCCTGGCTTCACAGGCGCCGTCGAAGGGCGCCCGAACGCGGCGTCCACCTTGGCGAAGGCGACGCGAAAATCAGCGGGAACGACGATCATCGCCCAGATGTCCTGCCAGAACGTCGCGCGGATGATGTGATAGGCGATCAGCAGGGTCAGGATCGCGCCAGCGATCCAGTGCGGCGTCACCCATTCGAACTTCCAGTCGAGAATGGGCGCGAAGGCGGTGCCAATCAGCGTGAGAACGCTGATCGCCATCGCCCAGTGATAGAGACGGTCAATCAGATGATGACGCAACACCGTTCCGCCGGCGCCAGCCAGCGCGGGATCGGATTTCGCCTTGCCACCCTTGAGAAAAGGCCGGCAAAGGGCATCGACCACGATATAGGCCGACGCCGCCCCGCCGAACCACCAGATCAGGTCCCAGTTCGCGCCAAGCAGTTGATCCTGTCCGTAAACGCTCGTCGCATACCGAAACAAATCCATCCGCGCGCGTCCGTCAGGCCGTGGCGTCGCGCACCGCGCGCATGACGAGGCTCGCCATGAGCGGAATCTTATACTTGTTGTAGTTCAGCGGTCGCGCGCCACGCGTGGCGGTCTGGCCGGCGATCTTGGCGATGTCGTCGCCGG
>CAISJZ010000296.1 GCA_903885755.1 uncultured Hyphomicrobiales bacterium
AGAAATTGATCGCGGAGGTCGCCGCATGGCAAGACAATCGCAACAAACACCATGCCAAAGCCGACTGGCAATTCACAACCGCAGACGCCCGCGTTAAGCTCAAACAGCTTTACCCGCAGTTCCAGTGAATCGGGGCACTAGTCTGCCCCCGCTTCCGCGCCAGAAAGGGCCGCTCCGATGAATTCCCCGATCTCCCGCCCGAGGGCGGCGTCACTCTCCATCGTCCAGCGCCCGCGCCGCAACCGCCAGACCGAATGGGCCCGCCGGCTGGTGCGCGAGACCGTGCTGACCACCAACGACCTGATCTGGCCGATCTTCATCATTGATGGCGACAAGCGCCGCGAGCCCGTCAGCTCCATGCCTGGCGTCGATCGCCTGACCGTCGACGAGGCGGTGCGCGAGGCCGCCCGCGGCGCAAAACTCGGCATTCCCGCCATCGCGCTCTTTCCCAACACCGACCCCGCCCTGCGCGACGAAGGCGGCACGCAGGCCTTCAACCCGGACAACCTCGTCTGCAAGGCCCTGCGCGCCATCAAGAAGGAGGTTCCCGACATCGGCCTCATCACCGACGTGGCGCTCGACCCCTACACCAGCCACGGCCACGACGGGCTGATGCGCGGCGATGACATTCTCAACGACGAGAGCGTCGCCGCATTGGTCGATCAGGCGCTCAATCAGGCGCGCGCCGGCTGCGACGTGATCGCCCCCTCGGACATGATGGACGGACGCGTTGGCGAAATCCGCAAGGCGCTCGACGCCGAGGGTTTCGAGAACGTGCAGATCATGGCCTACGCCGCCAAATACGCCTCGGCCTTCTATGGCCCGTTCCGCGAGGCGGTGGGCTCGGGCGGCATGCTGAAGGGCGACAAGCGCACCTACCAGATGGACCCGCACAATTCCGACGAGGCCATGCGCGAGGTCGCGCTCGATCTGGAGGAAGGCGCCGACATGGTGATGGTGAAGCCCGGCCTGCCCTATCTCGACATCGTGCGGCGCGTGAAGGACGAGTTCGGCGTGCCGACCTTCGCCTATCAGGTGAGCGGCGAATACGCGATGATCATGGCCGCGGCGCAAAACGGCTGGCTCGACGGCGACAAGGCGATGCTGGAAAGCCTCGTCGCGTTCAAGCGCGCCGGGGCGGATGGCGTGCTGACCTACTTCGCGCCCATGGTGGCGGAGAGGTTGCAGAAGGGGGCGTAGGGCGGTGGGTTTATTGCTGAATTCGCCTTGAATCGGTCAAATCTCGACACCCCCATTTCGGTAGAGAATGAATGATGATGATAACGGGCGCGTCGCCAATTTGAGACTGCCGTCATCCGCGCTGATCACCACGTGGATATATTCGGACGTGTTCTCAACCAGCATCACTTCGAATTGGCGCGGAGATCCGTCGGTCACGAGCTCATAGGCTTGAACGTCGGCCAATTCCGCCACGATCTGGTCAAATGGCTTGGATGCCCATTTGCAAACCTCCGCGGTTAGAAATTCGCGCAATTTATGTTCCGTCATTGCTCGCCCAGTCCTGAATCTCGCAATTAGTTCTTTTGGCGGCGCCGTTTCCGGGGGCATATAAAAAAAGA
>CAISJZ010000297.1 GCA_903885755.1 uncultured Hyphomicrobiales bacterium
CGCCCGATCGCCGCGCCCTTGAGGATGAACAGCGGAATCGCCAGCAGGGTGATCGAGGACATTTCCTCGTAAACATTCTGCGCAACCGTATCGAGCGAGGCGTGCGGCATGAAGAAATACATGAACCCGGTCGCGACGAAACCGAGCGCGAAGGCGATGGGCATGCCCGCGAACATGGCGGCGAGCGTCGCGCCGCCGTAGAGGAGCCCGATTGTCAACACTGTCACGGGCGTTGGCCTCCGCCGGCGCCAAGCCAGACCTGCAGGGCGATGCGCAGCGAGAGCAACGTCATGCCGATCGACATCGTGACATAGGGAATCCACAGCGGCGGGCCCCACGACGATGATGTCGTCTGGCCATCGACCCAGGCCTCGTCGAAGAGGCTCCATGATTTCCACGCGAAGAACGCGCAGAAGGCCAGGCTCGCGATATCGACAAGCAATTGCCGAACGCGATTGGCGCGCGGCGACAGCAGTTCCGCGAGCGCCTCGATACCCACGTGGCCGCGCACCGACTGCACATATGGGGCCGAGAGAAACGTTGAACCGACCAGCAGGAAGACCGTGGTCTCGTCCTGCCAGTCGGTGCTTTGCTTGAGGAGATAACGGACGAAGACGCTTTCGGTCAGTACCAGCGCGCCCATCACAGCCGCGATCGACGCCGCGACGAGCAGAACTCGATCAAGCAGATCGAGCGTCGTCGACGTCAGGACCCCGAGAGGTCCGGACGCGACAAGAGGACCGGCGCCGACCTCCGCCATGTTTCCGTTCAAGCCGTCTTCTCCGCCAGCTCGATGGCGAGCTTCATCAATCTGGCGGCGTTCTCGGACTTGTCGCTATAATCCTTCCACGCGCTCTTGCGCGCGTAGTCGCGCCACTTGCCGAGTATCTCGTCATTGAAGGAATGAATTTCGACGCCCTTCTTGCCGTAGACATCGACAACGGTCTTGTCGTCGGCCATGGCCGCGTCATAGCCGAACTTTTCCATTTCCGCGCCGACATCCATGATGGCGTCGCGCTGGTCTTTTGGCAGCGCGTCGAATACCGCCTTCGACATCAGCAGGGGCTCGAACATGAACCAGTAGGATCTGCCGCCGCCACCGGCCAGATGCTTGGCGAGTTCCTCCATGCGGAAGGAAATGAGGCTCGTCGAGGAGGTCACGACCGCGTCGACCGAACCTGTCTGCATGGCCGCGTAGGCTTCGTTCGATGGCAGCGACACAACCGCGGAGCCGGCTTCCTTGAACATCAGGTCCATTTCGCGAGAGCCGCCACGCACCTTCATGCCCGGCGCGTCTTCCACTGTCAGCAGGCGCTTGCCGCGACTGGCGCAACCGCCAGCCTGCCAGATCCAGGTGACGATGACGATGCCCTTCTGCTCGCAGATGGCGGCGATTTCCCGCCCGATCGCGGCCTTCTTCCAGGCCTGCCCCTGTGTATAGGACGACACGAGGCAGGGCATGAGGGTGATATTGAGCTCGGGAACCTCGCCCCCAGCGTAAGCAAGCGGGTAAAAGCTCATGTCGAGCGCGCCCTTGCGCATTGACGAGAATTGCGCGTTCACTTTCATCAACGAGGAATCAGGATAGACGTCCGCGCCAAGCGCGCCGTTGGTGCGCTTTTCCAGTGCAACGGCGAATTGCCGGCACAGTCTGTCGCGGAAGTCGCCTTCCGTCATCGAGCCGCCGGGGAACTGATGGGAAATCTTCAGCCGCTGGGCGGCGAAGGCGCCGCGGGACAGGGCCAGAATGGCGGGCGCGGCCAGCGCGCTCGCGCCGAATGCGCGACGGGTGATCATATAGGCCTTCCTCTCCAGCGGCTCTCGCATCGACGCGATGACCAATGCCGGAATGGTCATAGATGAACGATTTATGTCAATGGTCGGAGAGGCCGCGCGCCACCGCTTTATGCTAAAGTTGTAGAAGCGAACCGGGGGCATTGTGCGATGCAAGAAATCGAAGTCCGACGAGCCATCATCAAACACGCGCGCGCGATGAACGCGCTCGGAATCAATCAGGGAACCTCCGGCAATCTGTCCGCGCGCCGCGGCGACTCAATGCTGATCACGCCGAGCGGCGTCGCCTACGACAGACTGACGTCGGCAATGATCGCCTCTATGAAGCTGAATGGCGACGGCGCTTGGAGCGGACCGTCAAAGCCGTCGAGCGAATGGCGATTCCATCTCGACATCATGAACGCGCGACCGGAGGCTGGCGCCA
Source organism: uncultured Hyphomicrobiales bacterium (assembly GCA_903885755.1). Taxonomy (GTDB): domain Bacteria; phylum Pseudomonadota; class Alphaproteobacteria; order Rhizobiales; family Beijerinckiaceae; genus Terripilifer. The sequence goes on from CAISJZ010000297.1 coordinate 2,219, forward strand.
TTGTTCACACTCACGCGAATTATTGCACGGCCCTGTCCATGTTGCGCCAGCCGCTGCGCGCGACGCACTACATGATCGCTGCCTTCGGCGGCCCGGATGTGCGGTGCACAAACTATGCGCCTTTTGGCACGCAGGACCTGTCCGATCTCGCGGTCGAGGGGTTGCGCGATCGTTTCGCGGTCATTCTTGGCAGCCACGGCATGATCACGATCGGGCGCGATCTCGACGAAGCCATGTGGCGTGCGGTGGAACTCGAGACCCTCGCCAAGCAGAGCTGGCTCGCCATGTCCATCGGCACGCCCGTCATTCTACCCGATGACGAAATCATGCGGACGGTCGAGCGGTTCAGGACCTATGGGCCGAAGGAGTCGGAGGACAAAGCCGGCGCGCGGGCGCGGAAACCCACGCGTCGAGGGGAACCCACGTAAACGCGTCAAGCGACCTTCCAGATCCCTTCCGCCTTGTGCGCTGGCGCACGCAATTGACCGGGATGGTTATTGCGCCGCGAGAGCATTGGTTTCAATGTAACGCGGCGATGGGACGCGGATGTCTTGCGCCAGCGCAATGCGGCTCGCCAAACCCGGACATTATGTTATCGTTCGCTTGGGGCGGCCACCGGAGGGTCAATATGACGTTCCACATCTGGAGGATGGGTGAATGGAAAGACGGGTCTTCCTGAAAGCCATGTTTGGCGCCGCGGCGGTTCTGTCCGTCACGTCGCTCATTGGCGCCGACGCGGCGCTGGCCAAGCCGCTCGCCGAACCGGCGACCGGCGATGTGGGGGCGGCGCATGCGACCGCGCCTGTCGAAGACATGCCCGCCGCTAACGCGACGGAATCGTGGTGGTATCGCCGTCGCCGGGTCTTCTGGCGCCGTCGGCGCGTATTCTACCGCCGTCCGGTTTATTGGCGTCCGCGTCGCCGGGTTTACTGGTATCGCCCGCGCAGGGTCTTCTATCGCCGCCGTTACTGGTGGTAATGTGTTAAGCCAGATCGCCGCCGGGCCTCGCGCCCGGCGGTTTTTTATATGGCGGCTCTACCAGACGCCTGTGTTCGGCATCGAAATCCAGGGTTCTCTTGGCGTCAGACCATCGCCCTTTTGCAGGATTTCGATTGAGATTCCATCAGGCGAGCGAATAAAAGCCATGCGTCCATCGCGCGGCGGACGATTGACGACAACGCCCGCCTTCATGACCTTGTCGCAAAATGCGTGGATGTCATCGACCTGATAGGCGAGATGTCCGAAATTGCGCCCGCCCGCATAGGCTTCCGGGTCCCAGTTGTAGGTCAGTTCGATGCAGGGCGCGCGCGTTTCCCGCGCGGCATCGAGATCTTCGGGCGCGGCGAGAAAAATCAGGGTGAAGCGGCCCTGCTGGCTCTCAACGCGACGCACCTCGGCCAGACCCAGCTTGTTGCAATAGAAATCGAGGGATTGCTCGATGTTGGCGATACGAACCATTGTGTGCAGATAGCGCATGACTGTCTCCCGGAATACGCGTTGCCTTGTTCTGGACCCGGACCGCGCGCTGGCGCAAGACCGCATCCAGGGATTTCATCTCACCCGCCAATGGATTGCCGCGCCGCGAAAAATTCGCTCGCCATGGCCGGGGGTCCCCGATAGGACTCCAACCGGCACGCCCCGAGGGCCAACGTGCGCATTGGTCCAGTCCGCCGGAACCCGAGATGACCGACGATAATAGCCTGAAGTCGCGCGCGGCGCTGGCCTCGATCGCGGCGAGCGCGCTCCTCACCATCGGTAAGCTCGCGGCGGGTTTATTGTCGGGTTCGCTCGCCCTGATGTCGGAATCCGGGCACGCCCTGCTCGACACCGGCGCGACGATCCTCACCTATTTCGCCGTGCGCGCCTCGGCGGAGCCCGCCGACGATGAACACCACTACGGCCATGGCAAGATCGAGGCGGTGGCCGCGTTGGCGGAAACAGGCCTGCTGATCGTGCTCGCCATCGGCGTGATGGTGGAGGCGCTGCGCCGCCTGTGGGGCCACCAAGCCGAGCCGATCGACGCGAGCTGGCCAGTGTTCGCGGTGCTCGTCGTTTCGATCGTTGTCGATCTCGTGCGATTTCGCTCGCTCAAGAAAATATCCGAGGACACGCGCAGCGACGCGCTCGCCGCCGACGCGCTGCATTTCTCCAGCGATCTGGTCGCCTCGATCTGCGTGCTGATGGGCCTCGTCGCCTCGTCCTACGGCTTCCGGCAGGGCGACACGCTGGCGGCGGTCGCGGTCGCGATTTTCATCGCCATCGCGGGCTGGCGACTCGGCCGCAAGACCATCGACACCCTGGTCGATCGCGCGCCAAAGGGCCTTGCGGCTCGGTTGCGCGATCGCGTCGAAACGATTGCCGGCGTCGTCAGCGTCGAGTCCCTGAAGCTGCGACCCGCCGGCCCGACCGTGATGGGCGAAATCGCTATCGGCGTTCCCCGCACCATGCCTCTGGAGCGGGTTTCCATCATCAAGGACAATGTCGCCCGCGCCTTGCGCGTCGAGGCGCCTGACACCGATATCACCGTGACGGCCAATCCCGTCGCGCTCGATGACGAGAGCGTCCTCGAGCAGGTATTGCTGATAGCGGCGCGGCGGCGGGTACCGGTCCATCATGTCACCGTACAGGAAATTCGAGGCGTCAAGTCCGTCAGCTTCGACGTGGAGCTTGATGGCGCCATGCAGCATGGCCGCGCCCACGAGATCGCGAGCGGGCTCGAGGACGCCATCCGCGTCGAACTGGGCGCCGGCGTCGAGGTGGATTCCCACATCGAACCGCTGGAAGTGCGCGAACTCATGGGGCGCGATGTCGACGCCGCGCGGATTTCGGAGTTTCAACAGGCGCTGGGCGCGCTCGCCATCGAGGGCGGCGTTTTGCGCGATGTTCACGACGTTCGGGCCCGCGACACCCAACAGGGGCTGGTCATCAACTATCACTGCCGGGTCGATCCCGCCCTCAGCGTCAACGCCGTCCATGACGCGGTTGATCATCTCGATCACGGCATGCGCGACCGGTTCGCCAACATCGCCCGCGTGGTTGGTCACGCCGAGCCGCCGGGGCACTGAGTCCGGCGCGGTGGCGCGAACTTGGGCTTGCGCCCTTGGCGCCACGCCTCCAGAATAATCGCATTGCCGATGTGGAGCGTGTCGTGATCGAGTTCATTTTCAGTTTTTATTGGGTACTGATCGTCGTCATCGTCGCGGCGCTGGTTCTGACGGCCTTGCCGCCGCCCAAAAGCGTCGATCCGCGAGACGTCTTCGGTTTTCGGGCGCTCAAGGCCCGACGCGGCGAGGAAGCGACGCCGCCGCCGCTCGAACGCTATGCGGCGCGCGATGGCGAGCAGCTCGCCTATCGCATCTATGAGTCCAACAGCGATCGCGTGCTGATCTTCATTCACGGATCGTCCTATCACGGCGGCGGCTATCACGCGCTGGCAAGCGCGATCAGCGCGCGCGGGCTCGCCAAGGTTGTGCTGCCTAACCTGCGCGGCCATTATCAATCGGGCCGACGGCGCGGCGATGTCGATTATATCGGTCAGTTCGAGGTCGATATCGTCGATCTCATCGACGCGCTCTGGAAAAGGGGCATGACCGGCTCCATCACGCTCGGCGGCCATTCCAGCGGCGGCGGTCTTGTCATCCGCTTCGCGGGCGGCTCGCACCGCGTGATCGTCTCGAATTTTCTCGCTCTCGCGCCGGCGATTCCCGTGTCGCCAGCGCTGCGGGTGGATTCGGGCTGGTCGACCCTGCACAAGCTCCGGCTCTATGGCCTCCTGATACTCAATGCGTTACGAATTCGCGGGTTCAATGCATTGCCCGTCATCGAGTTCAACAAGCCGGTGGACTGCTGGGACGGCACGGAAACCCTGTCCTATTCCCATCGGCTGAATGCGTCCTACCACACGCGCTACAAGTATGCGGACGATATCAAGGGCCTGAATGGCAAGGCCTTTGTTCTCGTGGGCGCCGACGACGAGGCGATTGATCCCAACGCGCTGCGCGATCTGATCTCGGCGCACGCGCCGCAAACGCGATTCTCGATCCTGCCGGGAATCAACCATTTCGGCGTGTTCAACGATCCCGCCGCCATCGAGGCCATCGCGGACTGGCTGGGCGCGCCGGCGGCGAGATAGCCTCGCGCGCCTTTCCGGGGTAGAGGTCGGCGCCCATCCACACAGCGTCGAGCTTCATCCGAATGACCTCCGTCCGCGTGTCCAAGCCGTTCGTCATTCTGGCGGCGGCCTTTCTGGTTCTGTTCATCAACGGGGGCGCGCGCCACGTCGTCGGCCTGACGCTGAGACCCATGGTCGACGACATGGGCTGGGTGCGCGGCGATCTCGGTGGCGCGGTGGCGATCTTTCAGGTCTGCACCGCCTTCGCGATGTTTCTGTCTGGGCGCGCCATCGACGCGCTGAGCCCGCGAACAGTGCTGTGCGGAGGCTTGGCGCTCTGCGGTATGGCGACCTTGTCCCTGAGCCTCGTGACCCAGCCGTGGCAAGTGCTCGTGGCCTTCGGCTTTTTCTACGCTATCGGCAATGGCGTCTGTGGCGTCGTGCCTGTCGCCGTCATGGTCTCGCGCGTCTATCCCGCTGGCGCGGGCGCGGCGAGCGGGGTCTCCATCTCCGGCATGAGCGTCGGGCAGTTCTTCATGATCGGCATTTTGGCCTTCGTGCTGACCTCGATTGGCTGGCGACAGGTCTTCGTCTGGGCGGGCCTTGCCCATTTCGTTCTGCTACCCGTGCTGTGGTGGGCCATTCCCGGCGGCGCCCAGGTCGCCGCGACGGGCGCGGCCAGGCCGCAAGGGCATTTGCCGGTCGAGGCAGCGCGCACGAAGACGTTCTGGCTTTTGATCGGCATATACGCGGTCTGCGGGTTCGACGATTTTTTTGTGACAACGCACGTGGTCGCCTTCGCGCTCGATAGTGGCCTTGACCCCTGGGTCGCGGGCAATCTGCTGGCGATCATGGGCGTCACCGGCCTCATCGGAGTCGTCGCCTCCGGCTACTGGGGCGACCGGTCGGGCCCGGCGCCGGCGACCATCGCGGCCTTCGCGGCGCGCACCGCCGTCTTCGCGCTCGTCTATGTCGATCAGTCGCCGCTGTCGGTGACCATTTTCGCGCTGGTCTTCGGACTGACGTTCCTCATCACCGCGCCGCTGACCGTGCTGTTCGTGCGCGACGCCTTCGGCATGGCGCATCTCGGCACGATCGCCGGACTCATCACCATGGTGCATCATATCTTTGGCGGCATCGGCGCCTGGCTCGGCGCAACGGTGTTCGACCACACCGGCCATTACGACGGCGCCTTCGCGGTCGCCTGCGTTGGCTCGCTCGTCGCGCTCGTACTGACGATGATGCTGGGCAAGCGCGGCGAAGGCGGGCCTGCCGCGATATCAGCGCCCTGATCGCGATGAGGAATAATTCGCCTCGACGGACCCGGAAACCTTGATGCAGGAATTGGCCGTCTCGCTGTAGACGAAGCCGGCGCCATAGGCCGCGCAGGCCCTGACGCGATCGTTCTGGCTGGCCCGGCGCGAGGGCAACTCCCCCGCCAACGCGGAGGACGCCGCCGCCGTCAGCGCGAGGCACGGAAAAATATAACAATAGCGGTTCATGCCTAGGCCCCGAACAAATGGGTTGCCACCGACCCTATCGCGGATTGGGGCGGCAATGACAGCCTTCCAGCCGGCCCGGCTTGACATCGGCTGAATCTTTATGTTAGTGAATATTCACTAATAGACTGGAGGGCCGGAAATGTTCGCCTCGCTGATGACGTCCCGGCGGTTCGCGCCGCTATTCTGGTGCCAGTTTTTTTCGGCCTTCAATGACAATTTCGTCCGCCAGATGCTGGCGATGACGATACTCTTCCGCCTCGGCGAGTCCCAGTCCGGGCCGCTGATCACGCTGGCGGTTGCGATCTTCATCCTGCCGTCTCTGCTGATCTCGGCGCTTGGCGGCGAGATCGCGGACTCCCACGACAAGTCGATCATCGCGCGTCGCCTGAAGTTCGCCGAAATCGGCGTCCAGATGATCGCGGCGGCCGGTTTCTGGTTCGGCGCCCTGCCGCTGCTTTATGTCGCCCTGTTCGGCCTTGGCGTTGTCGCGGCCCTGTTCGGGCCGATCAAATACGGCATCCTGCCGGACCATCTGGCGACGCGGGAACTGCCCGCCGGCAACGCCCTGATCGAGGGCGCGACGTTTCTCGCCATCCTGCTCGGCCTGATTGTTGGCGGTTACGCCGCCGACCACGCGCGCGCGCCAGGCGGCGTTGTCGCGCAACTGATCATCATCGCCATCGCCTGCTGGGGCGCGAGCCGGTTTATTCCCGCCACCGGCGTCGCCGCGCCCGGCCTCAAGGTCAATCCAAACATTCTCGCCTCGACTGGCCGGATGCTGGCGGAGTTGAAAACCGACCGGCGCATCTGGATCGGCGGCATCGCCGTCAGTTTTTTCTGGATGACCGGCGCCGTCGCCTTGTCCCTCGTGCCCGTCGTCATCAAGACGCGCATCGGCGGCGGCATCGATGTCGAAACCGCGATCAGCGCGCTGTTCGCCATTGGCGTCGCCATCGGCTCGCTTGTCGCGGCGGTGATTTCGCACGGGCGCATCATCCTGCTGCCAACGCCGGTCGCCGGCCTGATCATGGCGGGCTTTCTCATCGATCTTGGCCTGGCGACGTTTGGCCTGCCGAAAGCGGCGAGCGAAATCGCGTTGATGGATTTTCTGAAAAGCGCGGCGGGTTTGCGCATCGCCATCGATGTCGCGGCGGTCGCGGCGGCTGGCGGATTGTTCGTCGTGCCCGTGTTTTCCGCCGTGCAGTCATGGGCGGGCGAGGATCGCCGCGCGCGGGTCGTGGCGGGCGTCAACATTCTCACAGCCCTGTTCATGGTCGGCGGCACGATCATCGTCGCCGCGTTGCAGGCCGTCGGCGCCGGCGAGCCCGCGCTGCTGGCCGCGCTCGGCGCGCTCGACATCGGCGTCGCGCTGTGGCTCTTCCGCGCCCTGCCCGGCAATTTCATCTCGGATTTTCTCAACCTGCTGTTCCGTGTCGCCTACCGCATGGAGGTCGTCGGGCTCGAAAATCTCAAGCAGGCCGGCGAACGCTGCGTCATCGCGCTCAACCATGTGTCCTTTCTCGATGCGCCGGTCGTTCTGTCGATCATCGACGACAAGCCGGTTTTCGCCATCGACTGGCAGATCGCCAGGGCATGGTGGGTCAAGCCTTTCCTCGGCGTCGCCCGCTGCTATCCCATGGACCCGTCCAAGCCGCTGTCGACGCGTGGCCTTATCAAGGAAGTGCAGGCCGGCCAGAAACTCGTGATCTTTCCCGAAGGGCGCATCACGGTCACCGGCGCCCTGATGAAGGTTTACGATGGCGCGGCGATGATCGCCGACAAATCCGGCGCGATGATCGTGCCGGTGCGCCTTGAGGGACTGGAGCGGACGCATTTCTCGCGTCTGCCGACGACGCACACGCGCCGCTCGTGGTTTCCGAAGGTGAAGGTGACGGTTCTCGCGCCGCGCAAGCTCGTGCTGGAACCGGGTCTTGTTGGTCGCAAGCGACGTCTGGCGGCGGGCTCGGCGCTGTACGACATCATGTCGGACCTGATCTTCGAGACGACCAACACCAGCCTGACGTTGACGCGCGCGCTCGCCGACAGCGCCAGCCGCGCCGGCCTTTCGAAGGTCGTCATCGAGGACCCCGTGACCGGTTCGCTCAGCGCGCG
>CAISJZ010000298.1 GCA_903885755.1 uncultured Hyphomicrobiales bacterium
CGGCCTGTTTCTGCTGGCGATGGCGTTTCGCGTCGCGCGCAAGCAACTGACGGCGAGTTTCCTGCCGCTGCTGGTCGCCGCGCTTGTTTGCGGCGTGGCGACGGCGCTGATCGAGGCGGCATCCTACGCCATCTCCACCAACGTCAGCGTCGAGCGCGTGCTGCTCGCCAATCTCGATTTTTCCTATTCCATTCGCCCGGCGTGGTGGGTGTTTGCGGCGGGGTTGGCGATCGCGCTGCTGTCGATCTTTCGCGCCTGGACCACGCCGCCGCCAGCCCGCAAGCGCACTTGACGATCAATCCTTCTTGTCGCCGCCGAACAGGAAGGGCGCCACGTCCTTGACGCCCGGCGCGGGCGCGAGGGCGAAGGGCAAGGGGCGGCACACCGCCATGGCGGAGAGGCCAACGCGGGTCGTCAACATGCCATTCAGCACGCCCTCGCCAAGGCGGGCCGAGATGCGCGCGGCGATGCCGTGGCCAAGCGCCTGCTGGATGATGGAATCGCCCACCGCCATGCCCCCTGTAATGGCGAGATGCGCGCCGATCGATCGCACCAGCTTTATGAATCCGAGCAGGCCCGGTCGCCCGCCGTAGATCTCCGCGATGCGCCGTATGAGGCGAATGGCCTGCGCAATGACGAAGACGAGATCAACAATGGCGCGTGGCGAGATCGCCGTGACGAGCGACACGCGCTTGGCCGCGCCGGCGATTTCGCGCCGGGCATCCTCGTCGAGCGGGCGCACGAGGTCGCGCTCCGCGATGTCGATGAGGTCGCGCCCATCGACGATCTCATGGGTCAATGAAATCAGTTTTTCTCGCGCATTGGTCATCATCGGGCGCTTGCCATAGAGCGTCGCTAGTTCGTGGATGAGCTTGCGGGCCGCGTCGCGATCATCCGCCAGGCGCGCGTTGGCGAAGGCGATGTGCATGCGCGCGATGCCGCGCTGGCGAAACAGACCGCCAAGTTCGCGCGCCAGCAGCATTGCCAACGCGAGGCAGGCAAGACCAAGCAGGGCGAGTCCGATCCAGCCCAGCGTCATCGAGCGCGCGAAAAAGCCCTCGATCAGGTTGTCGATCCACAGGCCGATGGCGAGCGACAGCAGCGCGCCCGTCGCCCACCAGAACAACCCGCCCCAGGTCATGCGACCGCGCAGCAATCCCCGGCGCTGGGCGACCTCGACGGCGGCCTCGTCCGGGTCGGGCGCGGCGCGCGCGGCCTCCGCCTCGTAGTGGTCGGGCTGGGGCTCGATGACGACAGGCGCGTCAAGCGCGACGTTGGCGTCGTCGAGGCGAAAGGCGCGGGGACGGCGCGGAGCGTGGGTGGCGACCATGCTCCAAGGTGTGGGCGCGGCGCCTGCGCGTCAAGGGCGACGGGCGTCGGCCCGGCGATTGCAGGCTCTTCATGATTGCAGGTGGTGTGTCCCAATATGGGACGGGGGCGTTAGGCATTGAGCATCGGTTCCAATCTGGCGCGCGCGCCCGACCCGTTGGCGCCTGTCGCTGGCAATCTGGCGGCCTTGCGTTTGATCGCGACGATTTGCGTGGTTGTCTCCAACTGCGCGGTTCTGCGCGAGGGCGGCGCGCCGGCCAAGCCGCTGGCGGCGTTGGGGACCTTCAGTCTCGGCGATCACGCGCTCCATGCGCTATTCTTCATGGGCGGCCTAATGATCGCCGCCGGCCTCGCAACCTCACGTTCCCTCGCTGATTTCATTGTCGCGCGTGCGCTGCGGGTCTGGCCGACGGCGCTCGCGGTGACCGTGATCATGGCGCTTGTCGTCGCTCCCGTTTTTTCGACTGTCTCGCCCGAGGCCTATTTCGCCAATACCGCGTGGACGACGATGATCGGCAAATCCCTGATCCTCTTGGGTTCGACGCAGGGGTTGCCGGGCCTGTTCGCTGGCAACCCGCTGCCCAACATCGTCAACGGCATGATCGGGCCGCTCGGCTGCGGCGCACTCTGCCTCGCGATCTTCGTCGCGGGATCGTTCGCCACCGTGCGCCTCGGCGCGTTTTGGCGATCGACGTGGCTTCCCATGCTGACGCTGATGGCGGGCGCGTGGATGGTCATCCCGCCTGGGTCCGACCGTGGCTCGACCGCGCCCTTCTTTGTCGCCTTTGGCCTTGGCGCGCTCGCAAGCCAATGGCGCCGGCGCTTGCCCTCTCCCTGGTTGTTGTTCGCGCTCGCCGCGGCGGGCCTGTGGGTCGCGACTGGCGGGCGCTGGGAAGCGTTCGCGGCGATTGTTCTTGTCGGCGCGTTCACGTTGCTTCTGGCCGTGGAGCCCCTTGGGTCCGCCGGACGTATCTTCGGCGAACACGATCTGTCCCTCGGCCTCTATCTCACGTCATGGCCCGTAACGCAGATGCTGCTCGCCAACGCGCCGATGTCGACAGCCTTGCTGTCGGGACTCGTTCTGGCGATCAGCGGAACGCTCGCGTTCATGTCGTGGACACTGATCGAAAAGCCCGCGATGCGTCTGCGGCGTCGCCTTGCCGCGAGCCTTGAACGCACATTCGCGCAATCGAGGCTCGGGAAAATCGCCTTCGCTGGCTCGCCCAACCGGCGTTGAATTACCTCAGCTTGTCGCCCAGCACGAATTCCATCGCCCGATCCATGCGGATGTGCGGCAGAGGCTCGGGCGCGCCCGACGCGTCGAACGTGGCGATTGGCGGACGAAAGCGCACGAAGCGATAGTCCGCGTCCTCGTCCCGCGTCGCCAATCCGTCGCCACGAAACACCATGCGCGGATCGTCCGGCAATTGCCCGGGAAAGATCGCGACTTCCGCCGTTCCATCGAAGAAGTCGCCGTTGACGCGCTCGCCCGCCAGCGGCGTGCCAACGATGGCGTCGAGAGTTTCGCGGCCCTGTTTCACGCTGGCCTCGCGCGTCGCGCGCGCCGCGGCGAGCGCGATCACGTCGACGCCGCCGCCAAGGGATTCCGCGCGCGCGATGGCTCGCGCCACCAGCACGCGCAGGATCGCTTCAAGCCGGTCGTGGCTGGAGTGATGCAGATGATCCGCCTTGGTCGCCGCGAAGAGAATCTTGTCGATGCGCGGGCGGAAGATGCGCGACAGCAGCGAGGACGAACCGGCGCGAAAAGCCGTCAGCACATCGGTCAGCGCGGTTTCGAGATCGCGCACCGCGATCGGCCCCGAGTTGAGCGCCGAGAGCATGTCGACAAGCACGATCTGGCGATCGAGCCGCGAGAAATGATCGACGAAGAACGGCTTCACCACATGGGTTTTGTAGGATTCATAGCGGCGCTCCATCATCGCGGCGAGCGAGCCGTCGAGAATTTCCGCGCCCTCGACGATCGGCAGCGGCGAGAAGGTGAGCAGCGGCGAATCCTTGAGATGGCCGGGCAGCAGAAAGCGTCCCGGCGGCAGCGTCGACAGCGCGAAGCGATCATCGCGCGCGGCGCGGAGATAATCGGTGAAGACCGACGCGAGGCGGCGCGCATCGTCCTCGCGCGCAGGGCTTGCCGGATCGATCGTTGTCAGCAACCCGCGCCAGTCGGCGGCCAATGGCGCGCGCGCGGCGATGGCGCTGGCCTCCAGCGTTTCGCGCGACCATTGCGCGTAGCTTTTACCCAGCAGCGGCAGATCGAGCAGCCATTCGCCGGGATAATCGAAAATATCGATGTGCAGCTTCGCTGGCCCGGCGCGCCAGCCCTCGACGCGCTCGAATTCGAGGGTCAGCCGCAGTTCGGCCTCCTCGACGGTGGAGTTGGGCCAGCGCCGCGCGCCGGCGCCCGCCGCGCCGCCGGTCAGCGCCGAAAGATGATCCTCGTAGGCGAAGCGCGCCACGTGATCGTCGGGCTGCGGATCGAGCGCGGCGCGGGCAAGACGGCCCTCGGCCCGCACGCGAAATACCGGCAGGCGTCCGCCCCTGGTCAGATTGTGGACGAGCGAAGTGATGAACACCGTCTTGCCCGCGCGCGACAGGCCCGTGACGCCGAGGCGCACCGCGCCGCCGGAAACAAAGTCGGCGAGGCCGCGCGCCGCGATGCGGGCTTCAAGGGCGATGTCGTCAAACAGGGACAAGGGGGCAGATCCGGGACGAGAGGTCGCGCTTCATTTAAGCATGGGCGCGACGATTGACGAGAGCCGGCAGGTCACGGCGTAGTGGGACGGAGCGCGAACGCCTCCCGGGCCGCCCGCATCGCCGCCGTCGCGGTCTCGATGCCTGCGCGCACGAGATCGGTCGACGCGTGGAAAGGGCCGATCTCGACGCCGGACATGTTTTCCATGACACGGGCTAGGGCGGGCGTCGGCGTTCCGTCGGGCTCAAACAGTTTCAGGTCCTCGTCAGGCGAGGCAGCGACGCCCTCGATCGCCTTCATCGCGTAATTGCGCAGGCGCTGGCCATCGAGCGAGCAGGACATCATCGGGGCGAAGGAGCCGCCGGTGGCTAAAGGCGCCGCCAGCGCGGCCAATCGCAAGGCGGGCAGAGCCACGGAGGGCTCGCCGTAGCCCGCGGAGATCGTCGGCGCGCGGATCAGCGAGGCGACACGATCGGGCACGACGGAGCGGCGCAGGCCGCCGCGCGAGGCCACGCGTCTCCCCGCGCGTCTGACCGCGAGGAAATGCGCGCGCAGCGTATTGCCGATGCCGCGAGTGGTCAGTCCGACGGCGCGGGGTTTCGGGTCGGGGCCAAGGCGCGTTCTGGTTTGCGCCATGCCTCCCCCTTTGAGAGGCGACGCAGGCGCGACTGGCGCGCCGCACTGGGGCGGCGCCCAGCGCGAGACGATGTCATTGGCGGAATGGCGCGCGAATTCGAGGTAATAGCGCCGGAGCAACAGGGCCGCGACGGCGGCGCCCTCTCCCGCCGATGCGAAGGCCGCGTGGCCCTCGGGGTCCGCGGTCAACATGCCGTTCCAGCCCGCGCCCTTGATGCACCAGTAGTTGTTCAGCTTGACGCAGCGCGGCAGGCTCCGCGCGTCATTGCCGCCGAGCAGCGACGCGGCGGTCGGCAAATCAACGGCGAGCCTGCGCGCCGCCTCCAGACGCCAGTTGCGGACGGCGCGTTCGGCTGGATCGAAGTGCGCCGGCGCCGCGGCGATCGCGCGCGCCCATGATGGCGCGTCGCCGAAGGGCGCGATGGCGCCCAGCGTGACCGAGAAGAGAAGCGTTGCAATGTCCGACAGCAAGGAGTCCCGGTCGCGGATTGATTGTGAGCGCCCGACAGTTCGCCCGAAATCGCGGCAATCGCAAGGCAGGAGAGTATTGCGCTATTGTCAATCGTCGATTTCCGAACTGTCGAGCCCCCTCGGCGTGATGAAGGCGAGAAGCCGCCCGCCCGCCGGGCCGAGCGCCGACCAGTCGCCGATGTCAAAGGCCAGAACAGCGCAGGCGCAGGTAGGAAATTGTCGGAGCATGGCTTTCCGGGCGAGGGCGTCGCCGCCGCCCGTCAGCCGGCTGGCGAGTTCCGCCATGCCGGGATTGTGCCCGACCAGCATCAGCGAAGTCGTCGCGGGTGGAGCGTGGCGGGCGACGGCGAGGATTTCAGAGCCGTCCGCGTTGTAGAGATCGCGTTCGTCGATTCGAAGCGGAGGCAGCGTGAGACTGGCGGTCGCGAGAGTCGCGGTCTCGCGGGTTCGCCGCGCGGCCGAAGCGATGACAAGGTCCGGCGTGAAGGTTTGTTCGGCCAGCCACTGCGCGAATCGCCTCGCCTGACGCACGCCCCTGGGCGCGAGCGCGCGACCGAAATCGCCGTCGGGCGATGACGGCTCCGCCTTGGCGTGTCGCAACAGGATGAGATGGCGCATAAGGCGAATCTAGCAAAGTTGGCGCGCGCTTGCATCAAGGCGTCAGAACAGATCCACCTTCGCGCGACTTATGGAAAATCCCTTGCCGTCGCCACGCTTGCACACGAGGCCTGTCTCGGCGGAATCGCAGACATAGGGCCCCATCGACCAGCGTGAGCCATAGGGCAATGGATTGTCCGCGCCACAGCAGCCGGCGTCGCCGACATGGTCGATGCGCTCGACCCGTCGCGGCGTCATGGTGATCCGCAGATATTGCGGCTGGGCCCGATCACAGCTCAATTCCGGCCCGCCATCCACGGGTTGGTAGACTTTGGAGCCGCCAGCCGGCGTGTAGATGCATTCGATATTGCCTGACGGCATCGAGAATGTGGTGTACCCCGCCGGATTTGCCGGAAAAGTCACCGCCGCATTTTGCGCGATTGCCGGCGTGGAAACCAGGGCGATGGCGACGAATGCCCGGCACGGAAGCGATGGAGTGTTCACTGCGGGTCTCCAAGCGATGAATGCTGGAATTTCAACGATACGCCAACGAACGAATGTGCGGTCGCGCAAACGAGCAAATGGAACCCTTTATTTTCCTTTCGAGGCTCAATTCCCCCTTCGGTTCAGAAACGCCAGCCGCTCGAACAGATGCACGTCTTGCTCGTTCTTGAGCAGAGCGCCGTGGAGGGGCGGGATGAGCTTGCGCGGGTCCCGCTCGCGCAGGGTCTCGGGGCCGATGTCCTCGTTGAGCAGCAGTTTCAGCCAGTCCAACAATTCCGAGGTCGAGGGCTTTTTCTTCAGACCCGGCGTTTCGCGCACTTCGAAGAACATCCTTAGCGCTTCCTCGACGAGCCTTTGCTTGATGCCGGGGAAATGCACATCGACGATTTTTTCCATGGTCTCGCGATCGGGGAAGGCGATGTAGTGGAAGAAACAGCGGCGCAGGAAGGCGTCGGGCAGTTCCTTCTCGTTGTTGGAAGTGATGACGACGATGGGACGGCGCGCGGCCTTGATGGTCTCGCCGGTCTCGTAGACGAAGAACTCCATGCGATCGAGTTCGAGCAGCAGATCGTTGGGGAACTCGATATCCGCCTTGTCGACCTCGTCGATCAGCAGCACGGGGCGCGCGTCGCTGACGAAAGCCTCCCACAGCTTGCCGCGCCGGATGTAATTCCGGATGTCGGACACGCGAGGATCGCCGAGCTGGCTGTCGCGCAGTCGCGACACCGCGTCGTATTCGTAAAGACCCTGCTGGGCCTTCGATGTCGATTTGATGTGCCAGGCGATAAGCGGCGCGCCGACGGCCCGGGCAATCTCCTCGGCCAGGACCGTCTTGCCCGTGCCGGGCTCGCCCTTGATGAGTAGGGGGCGTTCGAGAACGATCGCCGCGTTGACGGCGACCTTAAGGTCCTCCGTCGCGACATAATCACTGGTGCCGTCAAAGCGCATGTATGACCATTCCCTCGAAATCAGAGGGATCAAACTACAGCTTTTCCCGGCGCGGCGAAATCGACATCGCGTTCAGTGTCTTTTTGTCTGGATTGTTCTGAGAAAGGCCAGAAGATCCCCGATCTGGCGCGGTTCGAATTCGAACTGGGGCATTTCCGGGCCCCCGTGGCCCACCACGATCCCCTCGCCAAGGGCCTCCTCGAGGTCCTTCAGCGGATAGCGTTCGGAAAGAGTCCGGAAGGGCGGCGAATTCGGGTTTGTGCTGGCGCCGGAACGCCCGACGGCATGGCACTTCTGGCAGTTTTTCTCGGCGATGGCCTTGCCGCGCGCCGGGCTTCCAGCGCCTAGGGAGACGGAGCCGGACAGGGCGAGAACCAGCGCGGCGAGAATGAATGTCGGGCTTCGAATCATGCGGCAATGATCGCGCGTCATGACCCGGGCGCCCATGACCTTGATCAAACCGGCGCTTCCCCCGCGCCGTTCGCCGGACTAGAAGCGTTTCAGGAGGATCGCCCATGTCCGCAAGCCAGAACCGCGTCGATGTTCACCACCACGTGCTGCCGGAATTCTACAAGGAGGCGCAGCGTGGCGCGGGGATCACTGGCTCGGCCTATCGCGGCTTTCCCGAATGGACCGAGGACAAATCGCTGGCGCTGATGGATCGGGAGGGTATCGCCACCACGATCCTGTCGTTCACCTCGCCCGGCGTCTGGTTTGGCGATATCGCCCAGACCCGAGCGCTGGCGCGCCAGTTCAACGATTTTCTCGCCGGCCTCGCCGCCCGGCGGCCCGATCGCTTTGGCGGTTTCGCCTTTCTGCCCTTGCCCGACGTCGACGCCTCGCTGAAAGAGATCGCGCGTGTTTTCGACGAGTTGAAGCTCGACGGCATCTGCCTGCTGACCAGCGTTGACGAGCGCTACATCGGCCACGAGGATTTCGAGCCCGTCTATGCCGAACTCAACCGGCGCAAGGCGGTGGTCTTCATTCACCCCTGCTATCCCCCGGGCACGGAAGCGCGCGGCTATGACATTCCGCGAATGATGATTGACTATCCCTTTGAGACGACGAAGGTTGCGACGAATCTCATAATGCGCGGCGTGATGGAGCGCATGCCGGACATTCGCTTCATTCTCTCGCACGCGGGCGGGACGCTGCCGATGCTGGCGCACCGCATTTCCATCTTCGACAAGATGACGCCGCAGAAAGCGAACTATCCCCTCGGCGCGCTCGCCTATATCAGGCGCTTCTGGTTCGACACCGCGCTGTCGGGCCACAAGGCGCCGCTCGACGCCCTGCGCGCCTTCGCCGATCCCGCGCGCATCCTGTTCGGCACGGATTATCCCTATGTCAGCGAGGATGTCGCCATCGCTGAGACGGCGGGCCTCGATGCCTATGCCGGCTTTTCCGAGGCCGAGCGCAAGATGGTCGCGCGGGGGAATGCGGAGGCGCTGTTTCCGCGGTTGATGGGGAAAGGGTGACCACGCACACGAATTAGGACCGCGGAGGTCCCCTGACGGATTAGACCATCGTCCTTTGATTTCAGCTGAGATCTGACATGGGATTTCACCGAGATCTCACCAGGTTGAATACGGTTTCGGCATGCTCCCGAGGTCAGGGTCTAGGCTTGCTCCTTTCCTCCATTGGTGGCGGCGGCGCTGTCTTTTAGGCGGAGGTTTTCATTGCCGGACCGCACAATATGGCAAAGATGGGTGAGGCGATCGAGCAACGCGGACGTCATCCTGGGATCGCCGAACGCGCCCGCCCGCACACTGAAGCTCGGGTTCGTGGTGATGATCACCCTAGTTCGCTAGCAGAACTTGCCAAACAGATGGAAGAGCAATGCGCCGCCTGAGGCAGCAAGTCATGTCCGCGCTCGACGGTATCGCGGCATTGCATTCGCCGCTTCCAGGGAAGTGACAAACGACGGCATTGAACAATCAACGCCTTTCGTTCTTTTTTGTACGCCGTTATCGGAGCCACGCCGCCATCAGTTTTGCCGCCGCGGCATCGAAAAAAGGAGCCGCGTTTGAATCGGCCGTCACATGAAGGCTTGAATTGTACGAATTCCCGCAACCCATTATTTGCTGGAAACGCCGTCAATTCTTGACCCGGGGGAAGTTCGCGCCGACTCTTGCCGCACATTTGCGAGAAGGTGCCGTTAATCTAACCGCGGCGTCCATTTTGGCGCCTCGCGAGTCGCATCGCGCGAGGGGCCCATAGCTCGCGCCGATCGGGAGCTAAGCCGTGAAGATAGTCGCATTCCTTAGCGCGGCCTGGCAAAATTTTCGACATGCCCATTCCGGCAATGTCACGGTATTGGCCGGGCTCACCTTCATTCCCGCCATCGGCCTCATCGGCCTGGCAGCCGACTATGCGATGGCGCTGGAAACAAAAGCGAAGATGAATTTGGCCGCGGACGCCGCCTCGCTCGCTGCGATCACGCGCGCCCAGAACGATATTGGGGCCAATCAATCCTCGCAGACCGCCATCGCCGACGGGGTGGCGGCGGCCAATGGCGCCTTCTCCAGCAATGTCGGGCCCGGCGGCGCGTTTCTGTCGCAGCCAATCTCGGTCTCGCTCACGCGCAGCGGCGGCACATTTACCGCGGTCGTGACCTATCAGGCCGCGATGCCCACGATCTTCGCCAAGATCATGAATATCAACACAATGAACATCTATGGCGGATCGACCGCCACGTTGACCCTGCCCAGCTACCTCGATTTTTATCTTCTACTGGACGTTTCGGGTTCGATGGGCATACCTTCGACCGCCGCCGTGTTGGTTTCCGCTGAGATTTGACCCGGGATTTCCATTGAGGACTGACCCGGCTTGATGATGGTTTGAGGGTCAGGCTTTCGTCAAGTTACGTGATTTCTCCTTCGCGGGTTTAGCGGCTTGCGCCGAGCTGTTCTTGAA
>CAISJZ010000299.1 GCA_903885755.1 uncultured Hyphomicrobiales bacterium
CAAAAACAGACCGACATGGAATATGTCGGCCTTGATGGCAAGATTCTCGGCTGGCGCTTTGACAACAAGCTCTATACCTATGCCTACTGGTATCCTGCCAACCAGAACAACGCCAACAATCTGACAATCGAAGGGCCCGACACGATCGCCAACGGTGGCACGGTCAATTCCGTTAGCATCACAAATCCGGCCGCGTCCTGCGTACCAAACACAAAAACCTGCAAGACGACGATCACTTTTGCAGGCGTGAACAATGGCGATGTGACGGGATATCTGAAATTCAACAATTATCGCGCGGTCGGCGATATCTTCAATATCAGTCGCGATCTCGAGGCCGGCTTCGCGAGCGGCACTGTCCGGAGCGGCTTCTGGATCGAACATGTCGACAACGGCCGATACCAGCAATACTACGATTACACTCAGGGCACACTGTATTCGAACCTTGGACCCTCCATCACGGGCGGCGGCACCACTACGGCCCAGGACGCGATCGATCTTGCGAGTTCCTCTTTCAAACTTAGCCTGAATTCGCACATCACCAACTTCCAGCCCTATATCGAATATGAATGGAAGCCGATCGCCAATCTGTCGATCACGCCCGGCTTCAAGTATGAATCCTTCTCACGCGATCACGACGGTCCGGTCAACCAGACAACGCTGCAGCCGGTTGCCTTCTCAAAGACCTACACGGCGAGCCTTCCATTCCTCGCCGCGCGCTACAGGGTTTCACCCGAGCTAACCGTCTATGCACAGGCGTCAAAAGGCTTCCTGGCGCCAACCGTCTCGGCCTATTATGTCCTGAATTTCAATGCCAGCAGCATAGCGCCGGAACAAACGACAAATTATCAGGCTGGCGCCGTGTTCAAGAACAACATGTTCACGGCCTCGGCGGATGTCTATCAGATCACCGCTATCAATTTCCCGATCACGACGACCTATTCCGACGGTTCGACAATCTACCAAAACGCGGGAACCGCGCGTTATCAGGGCATCGAAGTCGAGGGAACCTACGCGATCGGCAAGACGCTCGGCGGCGTGGCTGACGGCCTTGCAATCTACGCAAGTGGCGCGCTGTCCAACGCCAAGTTCATCGCCGGGCCGAACAATGGCCTCTCGGTTCCGAACGCGCCAAGATACACCGCCGCAGGCGGCCTGATTTACGACGACGGTCGCTTCTTCGGATCGCTCCTGCACAAAGTAACTGGCGATCAGTATGGCAGCGGTGGTCAGGTCGCCCCCTCGGCCACGGTTAATCCAACGCTGAACCAGATCGGCGCCTGGAACACCACCGACCTTGTGTTCGGAATTCGCAGTGATGTCCTGAAGCAGATGGGAATCGGGGAGAAGGCGGAATTCAAGGTCGGCGTCTCCGATATCTTCGACAATCGCAATATCGTCGATATCTCCGGCGCGCCAAAAACTTTGACCGCATCCGACGCCGCCAACCCGTTGACGTACACATTCCAGGCGGGCCGCGTCATTTACGCCGGCATGAAGGTCGAGTTCTGATCTCCAGACGCGCTATCGCACGAAAAATTACATTGGGAGGTTCGGAGGCCGCTCCGAGCCTTCTTGTTCTTGCAACAAGGCATACAAGGTTTTGAATCCATGGAAGGCATGCATCTTTCACCCGTCGAGTTCTTTCAACAGGCGGGTCCGGTCGGCAAGGCCGTTGTTCTGCTACTGCTTCTCGCCTCCATCTGGTGTTGGGTGCTGATCATCGAAGGCATCGTGAATGTGATGCGCTTTGGAGCGGCGATGCGCTCCTGGCGACGGGGTAAAGATAGCCCCCTGCTGGCGCCTATCGTGCAAGTTGGGGAAGCCTCCGCCGCTCGAACTATTTCCGGCGAGAGCGTTGGCGAATCCAGGCAACGCGTTCTCGAGGCAATGAACCGCCGAGCCCGCGAGGTCGTGGCGCGTCTTGATGGCGGGCTGGCCAATCTCGCCGTGATCTCGTCCGTGGCGCCTTTCATTGGCCTGTTCGGCACGGTCTGGGGAATCATGGCGAGCTTCAGCGCGATCGCGGAAGCCAGGGACACGTCGCTCGCCGTTGTCGCGCCGGGAATTGCCGAAGCGCTCGCGACAACGGCGGTGGGGCTCGCGGCGGCGATACCCGCGTCGATTGCCTACAACCGCATCGGGGCGGCAATGAACGCCGCCGCCCAGGCGCTTTCAAGCCTCATTGAGGAACGCGCCGTCGACGTCGCTGTCCAGCCCGTACAATCCAACATCAAGAAGGAGGCCGCGTGATGGCTTTTGGAAACCAGTCGTTCGGCAATGGCGGACTTCATCGCCCGCAGGCCGATATCAACGTTACGCCTTTGGTCGATGTGATGCTTGTCCTGCTGATTGTGTTCATGATCACCGCGCCGATGCTGGCGACCGGGCTGAAGGTTGAACTACCGCAGGCCAAGGCCGCGCAACCGATCAATCCGAAGGACCCCATCGTCGTGTCGGTGACGCGAGAGGGCAAGGTCGCGATTGGTCAGGACGAGATGGATGTCGCGTCGCTTATCGATGCGTTGATCGTCAAGGCCGAAGGCGACATGACGCGAGTCATTCAGGTTCGCGCCGACAAGGACGCCAGCTATGGCGATATTGTTGGAGTGATCGATCAACTCGCGACAAATGGCATGACGCACATCGCGCTTATTTCGGACCGCAAGGCGACGGCTCCAGCTCATGATATGGCCGCGACGGCTTCAATCGATCATTCCCCGCCGGTCACGGCGGCCGCCAGATAATGTCAGTCGTGATGGAAATGACTTGCGGCGGCGAATCTTTCAGCGATCGCGCGCCATGGCTACGTCCGGTCGCGATCGGAGCCGCGGTCGCGCTGCACGCCAGCGCGCTGCTGTATGTGACAATACCTCGTCCAACCTTGCCGACGCCAATCGACTCGATTGAGATCAGCATTTCTCCGCCGCAGGGCGAGGCCGTGCCAGACAACTCCGCCGAGATGGCGCCCGATAGCGTCGCCCAGCCCGAAGTTCAGCCGGATCCCGACCCCAAGCCGGAGGTCGAACAGCCAACTCCCACGCCACCGCCGCCCGAGGAAATGGCCAGGGCTGCGGACGAACCGCCGCCCGTTATCGCGGCCGAGCCGCCCAAACGCGAAGCGCCGGAGGCGCCGACGATCAAGCAACGACCCAAACCGATCGAGCGCGAAAAGCCCACGGTCGACCACAGGAAGATCGCCGAGGAACGGCAACGGCGGGAGCGCCTGCTGCGAGAGGCCGAACGCCACGTCGAAGCGCGCCGGGCGGCTGCGCAGTCGGCCCGCCGGGCGCGAGCCGGCGTCGATAGCGGGTCACGGCAGAATGCGATGTCCGCTGCGGCCTATGGCGGAATGGTGCGCGCGGAAATCCAACGGCACAAGGTCGATCCCGGCGAGGGCGGTTCTGTCGGCGTGGCCTTTTCGATCGGCTCGTCCGGCGGCGTATCCTCCGCATATGTTGTTCGGTCGTCGGGCAATGGACGCGTCGATTCCGCCGGACTGCGCGCCGTCCGGTCCGCCCATCCGGGCCCACCGCCAGGCGGTCATTTCTCCGGCAGCACCACGATTCATTTCGTTCAGCGATAGGGCAATACGAAAACACGCGTCCGATAGGCCAAGGTTTCGCGAGGTTGGCCTTTGTTTCAAGGGTTGCGGCTTCGTCCGACCAGCTAGGTCTCCAGATGCTCGTACTGATTGGTTGAAGTTATGTTTGGATCGCGACAAAGCTTGGCGGTGACCTGCCCAGTTGGCGATAAACTGGAAATGTGGCGCCACCGCCGCGTGGACTGACTAATATTGGTCAATCGCTGATGTTGGCGCACAGCGGACAAGGCGCGGTCTCTGATCCCAGCCCCGCCATGCCTGATTTCGGCCCCTTCGCGATCTTTCGCCTCAGAGCACCCCGCCCACGCGCCGGCCAGTCCGGCGTCAGGGCCACGTTCTGGCTTCGACGAATTGAGCAGGCGAACCGGCGCGCCGCTTTGATCTTCGGAAATATCATCTCGTCCAACTGGCCACGCGCTTCGAACCGTCCGGTCTCGGAGCCGTCGTAGGCAAACTCGATCCAGGGGATATCGACCCCGGCGACGCCATCGGCTTCGAGGTCGGCTATCGTTGGCGTCCCTGACCACCCTGACGCCTGTCCACCATTCCCCAGAATACGAACGCTGGAAGCGAATTCGCGGCGCGCGCCTGGTGAAAGGTCGAATGGCGGGACACACATTGCCTGTTAGTCATCTTGCGCGCATGGCTGCCGATGTTTCCATGGGGTCGCGCAGGGAAAGCCACGGATGCGCTATTCGGCGCCAATCAAGGGCCCGGCCTTGACCAGAACGGCCTCATGGGCTTGTCTTGTTTCAAGGACAAAAGTCCGGCGGCGCCTTGGCCGCCCAACACGGGGGAAATTCGCCATGGGGCTGACTCGCGCCGTCGCCTTTGCATGTCTGGGAGCATTGCTCGGGACGAGCGGGATCACCCCGGCGAGCGCGCAGGAGTTGCGAAAGCCCGCCGCGAAGGAATGGTTGACGGTCGGCGGCGACTGGAACAACACGCGATATTCAACTCTGACGAAGATCAATCGCGACAACGTCAAATCTCTCAAGGCGGCGTGGGTCACGCATCTGGGATCTGGCATCGGCCAGAAATATTCGATGGAAGGGACGCCGATCGTCAAGGACGGCGTCATGTACATCGCGAGCGGCAACGACGACGTCTTCGCGATCGACGCGCGCACAGGCTCGCTGATCTGGGAGCGCCGCTCCGGCATTGATCAGAGCATCAACACGGTATGCTGCGGCTGGGACAATCGCGGCGTCGCCGTCGCCGAAGACAAGGTTTTCCTCGGCCAGCTTGATGGAACCTTCGTCGCCCTCGACATGAAGACGGGCAAGGAACTCTGGAAGACGGTGATCGGGCGTTGGCAGGAGGGCCTGACGATCACCGCCGCGCCGCTTTATTACAAGGGCGTCGTCTATACCGGCATGGCCGGCGGGGATCGCGACGCGCGTGGCAAGCTCACGGCGCTGGACGCCAAATCAGGCAAGGAGCTCTGGCATTTTTGGACGGTGCCGGAGCCAGGTCAGTTTGGCAGCGACACGTGGCCGTCGCCAAATGATCCCAACCCGGATCGCGCCAAGGCCTATCTGCATGGCGGCGCGACCATCTGGCAGACGCCCACCATCGATCCCGACCTCGGGCTGCTCTACTTCAGCACGGGGCAGCCCGGCCCCGTCGCCATTGGCGTTGGCGGCAATCGTCCGGGAGACAATCTGTTCAGTTCCTCGATCGTCGCGCTGCATCTTGATGGAAGCTATGCATGGCATTTTCAGCAGGTGCATCACGATCTCTGGGACTTTGATTGTCCAAGTCCGACGGTTCTGTTCGATCAGGTCTATAACGGCGTCAGGCGCAAGGGCATCGCGGAAGCCTGCAAGACCGGCTGGCTCTACATGCTCGATCGCACCAACGGCAAACCCCTGATAGGCATCGAGGAGAAGCCGGTCGAGCAGGAGCCGCGAAGCGCGACCGCCAGAACACAGCCCATTCCCGTCGGCGACGCGGTGATGCCGCAGTGTCCGCAACCGCTCGAGGGCTGGGAAACGAAGTGCATCTTCGGCGTCAACTGGGACTCGCCAATTCTTCTGTCGCCCGGCGGTAACGGCGGTGTGAACTGGGCGCCCATGGCCTATAGTCCACGCACGGGATATTTCTACGTTTCCGCGGCCGATCGACCCGCGAGCCGCGCAGCGCCGGGTAGCGGCAAGGCGGCTCCGCCGCCCTTCGGCGCCAAATACGCCGGCACATTCACGGCCGTCGATTCCCGCACCAACAAGATCGTCTGGCAAAACAAGACGCAATATTCAATTGGACAGGGTAGCGGAGCGCTCGTCACGGCGTCGGATGTCGTGTTCCACGGCCAGCCCGACGGCAATTTCGAGGCTTATGACGCGCTCAATGGCAAGACGCTGTGGCGCTGGCAGACGGGCGCGGGCGCCGACGCGCCGGCGATCACCTATGAGATCGATGGCGAACAGTTCGTCACCATCGCGGTCGGCGGTCTCTCGATCCAGACCGCGTCGACCAATGGTGACATGCTCTGGACCTTCTCGCTGAAGGGCAATCCGCGTCGATCGATCGCGGAATTTTCGCCACCCCCGCCGCCTCCAAGCGGCGTGACATTCGGGTTCACCGGCCTTCTCAAGGGCGAGGTCCCCGTGGAAAAGACCAACGCGGTGAAGATCGTCGATTACGCCTTCACGCCCTCGCGCATTACAGTGCCGACGGGCACGACCGTCACCTTCACCAATTCTGGCTCGCAGCCCCATAACGCGGCGGGCGCCGACGCCGGGGGATGGGATACGGGCTTGCTCGCGTTGGGCCAGTCGGCGACGGTGACCTTCAACAAGCCCGGCACATACGCGTATTCCTGCGCGCCGCATCCCTTCATGATTGGTCAGGTCATTGTGACGGGCCCCGAAGTCGCCTCGGCGGCCGGCGCGATCGTCGTTCAAGCCAATATGGAAAAGGTCGACGCCGGTTCCATGAAGATGCCGGGACATGCCAATTGACTATCGATTTTCGAGGTCGGCGTTGCCATCACCTGTTGGAGCCTTGGCGCGAGCCGCTCTAGAATAAGCGCCATGGCGCTCTCCGGGAGGAAGACGATGTTTTCACGCGGCCTTGCGTCGATGGCGCTGATCGCGCTGCTGTGCCAACCAGCATCCGCGCAGATGACAAAATTGCGTTATGGCGTCATCGCCGCCTCGGCGCGCAACATCCAGTCCGTTCCTCTCTACATCGCGCGGGAAAAGAGCTTTCTGGCGAAGGAAAACATTGAACCCGATCTCGTTCCCCTTCCGGGCGTGGAGCACATGATCGAGGAACTCGACAGGGGCGCCGTCGATGTGAGCTTCACCGCGACGCCCTATCTCATCAACGCGGTCCTCAAGGGATCGGACGCGGTCGGGGTGATCGGCGGGCCGGCGAATACGATCTACAGCCTCATCGCCCGGCCAGGCGTCAAGTCCTTCGCGGATTTGAAGGGCAAGACCATTGCCCTGTCGTTGCCCGTCGACACGATCTCAATCGCGACGCGCATGTTGCTTGAAAAGCATGGTTTGAGGGAAGGCGACTTCACGCCGAAAGTTCTCGTGGGAACGCCCCCGCGCGCAAAGTGCCTGGAACAGGGGGAATGCGAGGCGTCGCCGCTGTCGCAGCCGGAGGATTTTCTGTTCATGGCCAAGGGCTACCAGAAGGTCGGCGACTCGCTTGAAGTCATTTCCGAATTGCAGTTCAGCGTTGTCGCGGCAAGGCGCGCCTGGGCGCGGGAGAATGGCGACGCGATCATGCGCTTCGCCAGGGCCTATGCGGCGGCCTATCGTTTCATGGCCGACCGGGCCAATCGCGAGGAGGTCGTCGCGATCATCGCACGCACGACGGACGCCTCGCCCGAGATCGCGCGCGCGGTCATGACGTTTTTCTATGATCCGGATCGCGGCGTGATGCCAAAACACGCCGAGATCAAAATGGCGGGGCTGCAACAGGTGATCAACCTGCTCGGCGCCTCCGGCCAGTTGGCCACGCCGTTGCCTCCCGCGGATCGGTTCGTCGATCTGACCTATCTGGCCAGGGCGGGCCTGACCGAATAGCGGCGATCACGCCAGCATGTCGCGCGCCATCGGAATTACCTTGCGCCCGTACAGATCGATGCTCCGCATCATCCGTTCATGCGACAGGCCGCCAGCGCTGTACTTCATGTCGAACCGGGCAAGACCCAATTGCCTGGCCGTCGCGGCGATCTTGCGCGCGACCGTTTCGGGAGAGCCGACATAGAGCGAGCCCTGATCGGCTTCGCGGTCGAAATCCGCGCGCCCGCTCGGCGGCCAGCCACGCTCCGCGCCAATCCTGTCGCGCATGCGCTTGTAATCGGGCCAGAGCTCGTCGCGAGCCTTTTCGTCGGAGTCGGCGACATAACCGTGGGAATGAACGCCAACGGGCAGTCGGGCCTCTCCCAACTGCTCGGAGGCGCGATGATAGAGATCGACCAGCGGCTTGAAACGGGCGGGGTCGCCGCCAATGATCGCCAACATCAGCGGCATTGCGTATTTCGCGGCGCGGATCACCGAGTCCGGACTTCCGCCAACCCCGATCCAGCTCTTGAGACCTTCGCCTTCGATCGGCGGATAGACACGTTGATCCTTCAACGCCGCGCGCGTGGTTCCGCGCCATGTGATAGGCCCGCCGGCCAAAAGCGCCGCGAAAATCTCCAGCTTTTCCTCGAACAGTGTTTCGTATTTGTCGAGAGCGTATCCGAACAGCGGGAAGGACTCCGTGAAGGAGCCGCGGCCGAGAATAACCTCGGCGCGCCCGCTGGACAGGGCGTTCAGCGTCGAAAATCGTTGAAACACGCGGACAGGATCGTCCGAACTGAGCACCGTCACCGCGGAGCCAAGGCGCAGCCGCTTCGTCCGGCCCGCGATGGTCGCCAACACCATTTCAGGCGAGGACACCGCGAAGTCGGCGCGGTGGTGTTCGCCCACGCCGATAAAATCGACGCCAACCTCGTCGGCCAGAACAGCCTCTTCAACGACGTTCCGGATGACCCGCGCGTGCGAAAGGACAACGCCCTCGGCGGTCGAGGTGATGTCGCCAAACGTATCGAGCCCGAGTTCGAGCGAATTCGTCATGCCGCTGCCTTTTCAACCGGTTTCGCGATGCGCGAAGCTAGCCCGCTGCGGGCGGGTTGCAAAGCCTGGCCTCAATGCTTGATCGCGGTTTGTCGCGCGCCGCGGCGTTCGCGCTCAGGAGCCCGCCATCGCGCCGCTCGCCTGCAGGCGTTCGGCTTCGTGTCCGGCGATTTGCCGACGATACAGCGGAACGATGCTGACCGCGACAATCAGGCCAATCGTCAATGGCGCCGCGGCGATCAGGAAGATCGTCTGGCTCGGCAGATGCGCGCCAAACGCCATGCCGCCAAGCAATGGGCCGAGACCGCCGCCAACCCGGCCAAACGCGAAATTCGATCCGACGCCCCACGAGCGAATGTAGGTGGGATAGATATTCGCCTCCGAGGCGATGTTGCCGAACTGCAGTCCGAGCAGACAGAAGCCGGCGGCGGCGACGAGCGCGATCAGGATCGCGGGCGACAGACCGGGCATGCCGATGCAGGCGACGATCGGAATCGCGCAGGCGTAGAGCACTGGCACGGGCAGAAAGCCGAACCTGTCGAGCAGGCGCATCGACAGCAGACCGGCCACCGTCCCGCCAAACTGGAACAGCGTTGTCGCGATCGCCGCCTGTTCGACCGACGTGCCCGAACTCGAAAGCACCGTCGGCATCCATTGATTGATGAAGTAGAAGACCATCAGCGATATGAGATTGGACGTCCAGAACAGCGGCGTCAGCGCCGCGAGCCGTCCTTCGAACAATCCGCCGATCGAGAATTTTGGACGATTGAGCTCGCCGACAATTTCGAATTTCGTCGCCGGACCGATTTTAAGGCCGGGATCGATCCGCAGCAACAGCGCAACCAGTTCGGCGCGTCGCGATGGTTGCAGCGTCAGATATTTCACGGACTCAGGCAACGCCACGAGC
>CAISJZ010000300.1 GCA_903885755.1 uncultured Hyphomicrobiales bacterium
GGCAAGAAGAAGGACATCGAGGCTCGCGTGTCGCAGATCAAGGCGCAGATCGAGGAGACCACCTCGGACTACGACCGCGAGAAGCTTCAGGAGCGTCTGGCCAAGCTCGCTGGCGGCGTCGCGGTGATTCGCGTCGGCGGCGCGACCGAGGTCGAGGTGAAGGAAAAGAAAGACCGCGTGGACGACGCGCTCAACGCCACCCGCGCGGCGGTTGAAGAGGGCATTGTTCCCGGCGGCGGCACGGCGCTGTTGCGCGCCAAGGCCGCTGTCGCCAAGCTCAAGAGCGACAACGCCGATGTTCAGGCCGGCATCAACATCGTGCTCAAGGCCCTCGAGGCGCCGATCCGTCAGATCGTCGAGAACTCGGGCGTCGAGGGATCGATCGTCGTCAACAAGATCATCGAGAACAAGTCGGAGACCTTCGGCTTCAATGCTCAGACCGAGCAGTACGTCGACATGATCTCCACCGGCATCGTCGATCCCGCCAAGGTCGTTCGCACGGCTTTGCAGGACGCGGCTTCGGTTGCTGGCTTGCTGATCACGACTGAAGCCATGATCGCCGAAGCTCCGAAGGACAAGTCGCCGATGCCCCCGATGGGCGGCGGAGGCGGCATGGGCGGCATGGGCGGAATGGATTTCTAAAAGAAATCCATTCGCCCAGTTTCCAGGATGTCGAAACCGCGCATGCGCGGTTTCGGTGGCGGAATGGATTTCTGATCCTTACCGCCCGGCGCTCAGGCGTTGCGAAGAACGGAGGGCCGCCCGCGAGGGCGGCCTTTTTGTTCCAACAATTTGCCGTGTTCGGATCGGACCTTGCGCGCACTTGATAATTCGGGCGCGGGCGTTACCTTTGATCGACTAGTCGTCTGGGGGGCCGGGGATCGCAAATGATCGCTCAGCCCGATCTTGATAGCGCGTGCCTGTTTCTTGATGTCGATGGCACGCTGGTCGGTTTCGCGTTACGGCCAGAACAGGTGGCGATCCGGGCGTCATTGCTGGAAACGCTCGCCCGAGCCAACGTGGCGCTTGGCGGCGCCGTGGCTTTCGTCAGCGGGCGCCCGATTTCGGCTCTGGACGAAATGTTCCGGCCTTTGAAGTTCGCGGCGGCTGGCGTTCACGGCGCGGAACTGCGCGCGACGCCGATCGCGCCAATCGTCAACGTGGCGAGTCCACCGCCCTCGGGCCACATACTGGCCGAGGCGCGGCGGATCAGCGCAAAATTTTCTGGCGCCTTCGTTGAGAACAAGGGCCAGGCGATCGCGGTCCATTATCGAGCCGCGCCGTGGGCGGCCAAGGACCTGACGGCGGCCATCGAGGCGCTTGTCGCGGGCGCGGCCGATCAGCGGCTGATCGCATTGCACGGCGCCGCGGTCATTGAAATCAAAAGCCGGGACTTCGACAAGGGCGTCGCGATCGAACAATTGATGGCGCGCGAGCCCTTTGCATTTCGCTCGCCCATTTTCATCGGGGACGATACGACGGACCTTCCGGGTTTCGAGGCCGTCCTGCGTCTTGGCGGGCGCGCCTATTCGGTTGGTCGGCGAATTCCTGGTCTCAGCGGATCGTTCGAGGGTCCCGACGACGTCGTGGCGTGGCTCGACAGCGTCTCGCGCCAGCGTGGGCCGGCCGCATGACAAACCAGCAATCCCTTGACCTCGCCGTCATTGGTAACTGCCGTGTCGCCGCTCTCGTCGATCGGCGCGCCCGCATTGTCTGGTGGTGCTTTCCGCGCTTCGATTCAAATCCGGTGTTTTCGCGCCTTGTCGCCGGAGAGGAGGAAAAGGGATTTTGCGATATCCAGATGGAAGCAATGGTTTCCACCGACGCCTCCTATGTTCACAACACCGCGATTGTCACGACCCTGATGCGCGACGCGCGGGGCGCC
>CAISJZ010000301.1 GCA_903885755.1 uncultured Hyphomicrobiales bacterium
GAGGACGATCTGCTCCTCTTCTTCGAGCAGGACGACAACACGCAGATCATCGCCCAGCATTGCGAGGATCTGAAGGACGGCCGCGCCTTCGCCGAAGTCGCCAAGCGTGTGTCGAAGAAAAAGCCCGTCGTCATGCTGAAGGCGGGCCGCACGTCGGCGGGCGCCAAGGCCGCCTCGTCGCACACCGGCGCGCTTGCCGGCAACGACAAGATCTACGAGGATGTATTGGCGCAGTCCGGCGTCATCCGCGCGCGATCGTTGCGCGACCTGCTGGAGTTCGCCCGCGGCATTCCGGTCCTGCCGACCCCCAAGGGCGAGAACGTCATCATCATCACCGGCGCCGGCGGCTCCGGTGTGCTGTTGTCGGATGCTTGCGTCGACAATAATCTGAAGCTGATGGCCATGCCTGCCGACCTCGACGCGGCGTTCCGCAAGTTCATTCCGCCCTTCGGCGCGGCCGGCAACCCGGTCGATATCACCGGCGGCGAACCGCCCAAGACCTACCAGAACACGGTGAAGCTCGGGCTCGAGGACCCGCGCATCCATTCGCTGATTCTGGGCTACTGGCACACGATCGTCACGCCGCCGATGGTCTTCGCCAGGCTGATGGTCGAGGTGAAGAACGAAATGAAGGCCAAGGGCATCGAAAAGCCCATGGTCGCCTCGCTCGCCGGCGACGTCGAGGTCGAGGAAGCGGCGGAATATCTCTACCAGAACGGCATCCCCGCCTACGCCTACTCCTGCGAGATTCCGGTCGCGGTGCTGGGCGCTAAATACAAGTGGGCGCGCGGCGCGGGGCTGCTATAATAGGCCCTCCTCCCGTGGAAACTCAGGACGTCGCCGGAAGGCGGCGTCCTTTTTCTTTCAGCCGTCCTTTTTCTTTCAACTAGGAAACCATCCGTGGCCGCCATCCCCTCCCGCATGCGTGAAATCCATTTCGACGGCGCGGGCGGTCCCGAGGTTGTCAAGCTCCGCGAAGCCGATACGCCAACTCCGCGCGCGGGCAAGGTTCTGGTGGAGGTCGTCGCGGCGGGCGTCAATCGGCCCGATTGCGCGCAACGCTCCGGCTCCTATCCGCCGCCGCCCGGCGAGAGCGCCATCCCCGGCCTCGAGATCGCGGGCCAGGTCGTCGCGCTCGGCGAGGGCGTGACAACGCTGAACCTTGGCGACGAGGTCTGCGCGCTCGTCGGCTCCGGCGGTTATGCCGAGTATTGCGAGGCGGACCCCGCCCTCTGCCTGCCCAAACCGAAGGCCCTGTCGTTCGAGGAAGCCGCTGGCGTCCCCGAAACCTTCTTCACCGTTTACGACAACGTGTTCACGCGCGGCGCGTTGAAAGCGGGCGAATCCTTTCTCGTCCACGGCGGGTCGAGCGGCATCGGCTCGACGGCCATCCAGCTCGCCAAACACTTTGGCGCGAGCGTGTTCACAACCGCCGGCTCCGACGAGAAATGCGATTTCTGCAAGTCGCTCGGCGCCGACCACGCCATCAATTACCGCGCGAAGGACTTCGTCGAGGAGATTCGCGCCATCACGCAGAAGCGCGGCGTCGATGTCATTCTCGACATGGTCGGCGGGCCCTACATCGCGAAGAATATTTCCATTCTCGCGACCGATGGACGGCTTGTACAGATCGCTTTTCTGCAAGGTCCGATCGCCGAGAAGGTCAACTGGACGCCGGTGCTCGTGCGCCGCCTCAATCTCACTGGGTCGACCTTGCGACCGCGCTCGATCGCGCAGAAGGCATCGATCGCCGCGAATCTGCGCGAAAAGGTCTGGCCGCTCCTGGACGCGGGCAAGGTCAAGCCCATCGTTCACGCCACTTTCCCGCTGGCCGACGCGAGCGCGGCGCATGCGCTTATGGAAACCTCGGCGCATCTCGGCAAGATCATTTTGAACGTGCGCGGGTAAGCGGCGGCGACCCCGGGCCCGTCTCCCGCCACAATTGTCCCGTCACAAGCCAAGGGTTGACGCGCGTCGATTCTGGCGCGAGACCCCGAGCCATGTCGAAAAAGTCGAAGTCCCGGTCCAAGCCCTCCCCCTCGGAGCCTCGAGCCCAGCCCCGGCCCGAGCCCCGGCTCTACGTCGTCACGCCGCCACTGGCGGACGCTCGCGACTTCGCGCCGAAGCTGGAAGCCGCCCTCGGCGCAGCCGATGTCGCCTGCCTTCTCCTGATGCTGGACACAACCGATGCCGCCGCGATCCGCGCCATCACAGGCCTCCTGGCCCCGATCGCCGAGCGCCATGGCGCGGCGCTGATGCTGTCGACCGCCCCGGCGGTCGCCCGCGCGGCGGGTGTCGACGGGATCAACGTACGGGGCGCCGGCCCCGCGCTGGCCGAAGCCCTTGCTGCCTTGAAGCCCGACCACATCGTCGGGGCCAGCGGCCTGCGCTCGCGGCATGACGCCATGACCGCCGGCGAAGAGGACATCGACTACCTTATGTTCGGCGATCCCGCCCCCGACGGCTGGACCCCGCCCATGGAGGACACGCTCGACCGCGTCGCCTGGTGGGCGGAAATCTTCAATGTCCCCTGCGTTGGCTTTGCGCCGTCGCTGGATGAAATCACGCCACTCGTCCTCGCCGGCGCCGATTTCGTGGCTCTGGGCGAAGCCATCTGGAACGACCCGCGCGGCCCCGCCGAGGCCGCCCGCGCTGCCATGGACGCCCTGCGCGCGTCCGTGGGGGCGGCATGATCTCTCGCGCCATGGTCCTTGCCGCCAGCCTGGCGCTGGCCGCGTCGGCGCTGGCGCAAACCCTGGCGCCCCACGGAGCGACCGCGCCCGGGGCAGCCAATTATCTTGCGCCCGGTGTCGAGCCGGACATCGCTTTCGGGGCCTATCAGCGCGGCTACTACCTGACCGCCCTGGGCGAGGCGAAAAAGCGCATTGATCGCAACGCCAGCGACGCCGCCGCGATGACCCTCATCGGGCAACTCTACAAGGATGGCTTCGGAGTGACGCTTGATCCCGCCGAAGCGGCGCGATGGTTCAAGCTGGCCGCCGATCGGGGCGACGCGGAGGCGGCCTTCTCCCTCGCCCTCGCCTATCTCGAAGGCAAGGGCGTCCCTGAGAGCCGTCAAAAGGCCCTGCCCTTGCTGGAAGCCGCCGCCGCAAAGGGCCACCCGGCGGCGCTCTACCAGCTTGGCCTGCTCGCCCTGACAGGAGACCTGCAGGACCCAGTGCGCGCCGCCAGTTTCTTCCAGCGCGCCGCCGACGCTGGCGATTCCGACGCGGTTTACGCCCTGGGCCTGAGCTACAAGGAGGGTCGCGGCGTCGGCAAGGATCTCGTCAAGGCCGCCAACCTGCTTCGGCGGGCCGCCGATTCCCGCATTTCGGCCGCCGAGGTCGATTACGCCATCGTGCTGTTCAACGGCGAGGGAGTTGAGAAGGACGAAGCGGGCGCCGCGAAATATTTTTTGCGCGCCGCCGGCGCCAACAACGCCGTCGCCATGAATCGTCTTGCCCGCATGTACGTCGCCGGGCGCGGCGTCGACAAAAACATCGTCGAAGCCATGAAATGGCACATTCTGGCGCGCTCGGCCGGCTTGAACGACGATTGGCTCGAAAGCCAGCTCAACAAGCTTTCCCCGCGTGACAGGACCGCCGTCGAGGACGCCTTGAAGAAGCAGGTTGGCAACTGAGTAGGGCCGCCGCGTGACACGGACCGCCGCGCCGGGTTAGAAGCCGCGCCATGATACGCTCCGCCCTCATGAATGTGATGACCGCCGCCGCCATCAAGGCAGGCCGCGGGCTCAAACGCGATTTCGGCGAGGTCGAAAATCTCGTGGTTTCCCTCAAGGGAACCGGCGATTTCGTCAGCGCCGCCGACAGAAAGGCCGAAAAGACCCTTTTCGAGGAACTTTCGAAGGCCCGTCCTGGTTACGGCTTCCTCATGGAGGAAGGCGGTGCGGTCGAGGGCGCGGACCCCAGCCACCGCTGGCTCATCGATCCGCTCGATGGAACCACCAACTTCCTGCACGGACTGCCGATTTTCGCGGTTTCGATCGCGCTGGAGCGCGAGGGTCAGCTTGTCGCCGGCGTCGTCTACAACCCCGCCACCGACGACATGTATGTCGCGGAAAAGGGTCAGGGCGCCTGGCACAACAACCGTCGCCTGCGCGTCACGCCCCAGAGTTCGATTTCCGAGGCGCTGATCGCCTGCGGCATTCCCCATCTCGGCAAGGCCCGCCAGCATCCCCGCTTCAAGGCGGAACTCGCCGCCGTCATGGCGCGCGCCATGGGGGTGCGCCGCCTCGGCGCGGCCTCCATCGATCTCGCCTACACCGCCGCCGGGCGCTTCGACGCCTATTGGGAGCGCGATCTCCAGCCCTGGGACATCGCGGCGGGAATTGTGTTGGTGCGCGAGGCCGGCGGCATGGTCAGCGACCTCGACGACAGCGACGAGATGATGACCAAGGGCGACCTCTGCGCCGGCAATGACGCCATGCGCAAGGCGTTGCTGGAGCTGGTGCGCGGCGCGTAACGGCGCCCCGATTTCGCCACGACCCGACCTGAATTTGGCGCGCGTCCGGCGATGATCTAGGGTCGCGTCCGGTCCGCGACGTGCGTCCGCGCAACACGGTGATCCATGTCGGTTCAATCGCTGTCTCCCGCCCTGTCGCGCCCGCGCGTTTTCCTCGCCCGGATGGTCGTCTTTCTGGTTTTGATCGGCTTTCTCGCGCTGATTCTCTATCGCCAGATCATGGTCGCCTTCATGGCCAATCCCGGCCTGAATGGTCTCATTCTCGGCGTGCTGCTGATCGGAATTATCCTGTCGCTGCGCCAGGTCGCGCGGCTGTTCCCCGAGGTGCGCTGGGTCAACGCGCTGACCGATGGCGGCGCGGAGGCGGCCCGCCCGCCGGTGCTGTTGGCGCCTGTCGCCGCCATTCTCGGCGCGGGACTTGGCGGCGCCGGAATCACCACGGTGACGTTGCGCGCCGCGCTCGACTCCATCGGCACGCGGCTGGACGAATCCCGCGAGATCGCCCGCTACATCACGGGCCTTCTGGTCTTCCTTGGCCTGCTCGGCACCTTCTGGGGCCTGCTGGAGACCGTCGGCTCCATCGGCGATGTCATCAAGTCGATGCAGACCGGCGCCGACGCCGGCGTCATGTTCGACGATCTCAAGAATGGCCTCGCCAAACCGATTGCCGGCATGTCGATTTCCTTCACATCGTCGCTGTTTGGCCTCGCGGGCTCGCTCGTCGTCGGGTTTCTCGATCTGCAGGCCGGACAGGCGCAAAACCGCTTCTACACCGAACTTGAGGATGTCCTGTCGACCCGCGTCGTCGAGGCCTCCGCGTCCCCGTCCGCCGCGGGCTCGCCAATCGCTAATGATGGCGCCCGCGCCGCTACCGCCGCGATGGCCAATCTCGCCGAGGGCGTTCAGGGTCTCGTGCAGCACATGCGCAAGGAACAGCAGATGATCCGCGACTGGGTCGAGGGCCAGGCCGCCCAGCAGGCCGATATCCGCAAGGCGCTGGAGCGCATCGCCGCCGAATCGGAGAAGCGCTGATGGCGCTCGGACGCGCCCGCCGCCAGGCGCGCGGCTTCGACTACTGGCCGGGCTTCGTCGACGCCCTGTCGACCATGCTGCTGGCGATGATCTTCCTCCTGTCCGTATTCATGCTGGCGCAGTTCTTCCTCTCGCGCGAGGTCACGGGCAAGGACACGGCGCTCATCAAGCTCAACCGGCAGGTCGAGGAGTTGACCGCCTTGCTGGCGCTGGAGCGCTCCGCCAAATCCGAGGCGCAAACCAGCCTTTCGTCCCTCAGCGCGACGCTGGAGGCGGCCAATCAGGACAAGGCCCGGTTGCAGGGCCTGCTGGCGAGCGGCGGCGCGGCGGCTGTCGATGCTGGTGGACAGGCGGCGGCCGCCGCACAGGCGCTCGACGCGGAAAAGCAGCTCTCCGCCCGTGCGCAGGCGCAGGTCGATATTCTCAACCAGCAGATCGCCGCGATGCGCCGTCAGCTCGCCGCGCTGGAAGACGCGCTCAATGCGTCCGAACAACGCGATCGCGACAGCCAGACGCGCATCGCCGATCTCGGCTCGCGCCTCAATGTCGCGCTCGCCCGCGCGGTGCAGGAACTGTCGCGCTATCGCTCCGATTTTTTTGGACGCCTGCGTGAAATTCTCGGCCAGCGCCCCGGCGTCCGCGTCGTCGGCGACCGATTCGTCTTTGAAAGCGAGGTGCTGTTTGAGTCCGGAAAGGCCGAAGTCAGCCCCGCCGGCCGCGCCCAGATGGATCAGGTCGCGAGCGCCATCGAGGATCTGGAGCGCGAAATCCCGCCCGAAATTCCGTGGGTGATGCGCGTCGACGGCCACACCGACAAACGGCCCGTATCCGGCCAGTTCAAGTCGAACTGGGAACTGTCGAGCGCCCGCGCCATCGCGGTGGTGCAATATCTCGTCTCGAAGGGCGTCATGCCCCAGCATCTGGTCGCCGCCGGGTTTGGCGAGTTCCAGCCGATCGACGCCGGCGACACGGACGACGCCCTTCGCAAGAACCGGCGCATCGAGTTAAAGCTGACGGAGCGCTGATCAGTTCCGCTCGTCGGGCAACGACGGCAGCGGCAGCACCGGAATGCCCTCCTCGGCGAGCGCCCTCGCCTCGGCGAAACTCGCCTTGCCGTGGATCGAGCGGGTCGGCGTGTCGCCGTCGTGCATGGCGCGCGCCTCGGTGGCGAAATTCTCGCCGACATCGGTCGAGTTTTCCGTCAGCTTCTGGTGCAACTCGCGGATCATGGCGCGCATCTCGCGCTGCTTGTCATCGAGAAGCGCCATCGGCGCGGGCGCGGCGGGAACCGGCGGACTAGCGGTCGGGGAAGGCGCGGCCGCGGCGGCCATGGCCTCCGAGGCTTCCGCGGCGCGCATCGAACTTCTTCGGCGCGAGGTCGAGACGGCCGGCGCCATCAGCGCCTTCGACACCTTTTTCGACTGGCAGACCGGACATTCGACAAAGCCGCGCCGGGCCTGCGTCTCATAGGCCTCCGCGCCGGGAAACCAGCTTTCGAATTCATGGTCGTTGTCGCAGACGAGCGAATACTTGATCATGGTTTCGGCGTCACGCGGTCAGCAGGGCGTCAAGCTGGCCCGCCTGTTCAAGGCCATACAAATCGTCGCAGCCGCCGACATGCCGATCGCCAATGAAAATTTGCGGCACGGTCGACCGGCCGCTGGCGCGTTCGGACATCGCCTGCTGCGCGGCGCGGTCGCCATCGACCGGGATTTCGTCGAACTCGGCGTTCTTCTTGCGCAACAGATCCTTCGCCGCGTCGCAATAAGGGCACCAGGCCTTGGTGTAGATGGTGATTCTGGACATCCGGAACTTTCCTTCGGCCCCTTATATGGGCATTTCCCGGTGTGTCACAATATGGTCAGGCGGCTGTCACGACGCGCGCGAAGACAAGAACATCAACGCTCGCAGCCCCGGCGCGCAGCAGAACCCGCGCGGCGGCGTTAGTCGTCGCCCCAGACGTCAGCACGTCGTCCACCAGCACGACATGCCGGCCGGCGACCCGTGGCCGCGCCTCGTCCGGAACGCGAAAGGCGCCCTGCATGTTGGCGGCGCGCTGGACCTTCGACAAGCCAACCTGCGGCGGCGTCGGCTTCACCCGCTCGAGCGCCACCGGATCGGCGGGAACCCCGCATTCCCCGGAAAGGACATTGGCGAGAGCCATGGCCTGATTGAACCGCCGGCTCGCCAGCCGCAGGCGATGCAGCGGCACGGGAACCAGCAGATCGGCACCTTCCAGCAGTTCGGCCCCCGCCCGCGCCATCCAGCGGCCAATCGGGCGGGCGATTTCCATGCGGTCGTAATATTTCAGCCGCTGGATCAGCGCCCGCGCCGGGCCTTCGTCGTAGACCGCCGCGGCCCGCGCCCTGCCCCAGGCCGGCGGATCCGCGATGGCCTCCGGCGACAGAAGCCCCGACCCAAGGTCCTGGGCGAACGGCGTCCCCAGCCGCTCGCAATAGGGCCGCTCGATGAAGCGCACCTTGTTCCAGCAGGCCGGACACAAGGTCCCCGGCGCGCTGACAGCCGCCCGGCAGGACAGGCACGAGGGAGGATAGACGAGGTCGAGCGCCGCCTTGCCCGCCGCGCGCGCCAACCGCTCCAGCGTCGCGGCCAGGGAGGGTCGCGGCGCTGGCGGTTCAATGGCGGCGGAGGCCGCGTCGATCGGGCGCCATTCGTTCATGGCCCCCATTCTGACTCAGCGGACGGCGAAACAATAGAGCTGGCCGGCGCCGCCGGTCTGCACCAGTTTCGGCTGGCTGCACCCGGCCGAGGGATGCGCCGAATTCCACGACAGCATGGGCGGATCGAGGCTGAGACCAGTGCGGTCATGGTGGCCCAGCATGGCCGACCCCTCGTCCGCGCCGCTGGTCCAGTTGGAGCACGTCGTATCGGCATTGCCGAGCAACGCCGTGCCGTCGGGCCGCGAGCCCGTCAGGATGTCGTGCTGGTTTGGCGTATCGCCGCGACCGTTCACGACGGCGCCTTTTTCCGTCAGCGCGGTCTGTTTCGACACGATGCTGTTCTTGCCGTGCAACTCGTCGATATTGTGGGCGATCAGCTCGCCCTTGGCGTTGTACCAGGGACCATTGCCGATCCGGTCGCGGGCGTTGACGATGGTCCCGCCCTTGTAGGACGAGGTCGAGAGATAGGCATGCCAAGTCAGCCCGCCCGACCCGGCGTCGGCGGCCAGTTTCTGGCAGATCGCGTCGGCGCCAGCGAGGCCGCCGAGATCGGCGCCCTTGCCCGAGCCTACGCTGGAGACGAAAAACGTCATGGGCTCCTTGGCGGCCTGCTGCGCCTGTGCGCCGGAAGCGACGACCAGTCCCGCGACCGAGACCGCGGCGAAGAGCGAAATGCGGTGACGCATGCTGTGTTTCCCCCTGCTGCCGGCTTTTCTCCACGCCGGTGTAGGCAAGCTACGCGAGGCGGGCGCCAGCAACAAATCACGCCTCGGTGAGACCGCGGCCCTCTCACGCCCATCGCACGGACGTCGCGTTTGTTTCCAACCCGTTAACCCTTGCCGACGATCCACCCCCTCGCCGGAAATTTTCCGGGCTCGGTGACCGCGACCCATGGCGCGCGGGCGGACTATTCCCGCGGGACGGATGTTTTTTTGACAGGATGCGAGGCCTTTGTCGGCGCCGCCGGTCGACGGCGAGAAACACCCTTGCGATAACCCATGGCTCGCAACTCGCGACTCATGGTCTGCTTGGCGACGACAACCCCGAGCGTGTCGAGCGTCCATTTGCAGAAATCGACAATCCGCCAGCTCGCCGGAATGGCGCCAGCGTCGATCGCCCGTGCGATGGCCGCGCGGTGTTCATCGTTCAACCGCGAGGGCTGACCCGGCGGCTTGCGATCGATCAGACCATCGGGCCCGTTCGCGTTGAATTTCGTCACCCAGTCGCGCACGATCTGCAACGTCACATCGCCGATTTTCGCCGCCTCGGACCGCGCGGCGCCATCGTAGATCGCGGCGAGCGCGAGCAACCGCCGCGCCTGCGGCGCGTCCTTCGTACGCCGCGCGGCCGCCCGCAACGTTGGCGCGTCAAAATCTGTCCGCAGCGGAATCGGCACGGCGAATCTCCTCGCCCGCCGACTTGAATCAAAATTCCCGCGATTCGGAAATACCCGCCATGAGTCACGACCTCCGGGACTTGCGTTTCCCTACCTGAAATTAACTGACTCTTCTGACCCGCGTTTAAGATTTGCTATCCAGTTTCACCCGATGGCAAGGGTAAAAACCATTGATGGTAAAGGCGCGGAGCGTTCCGCGCGCGCTTGCGTGCGCAACCATTTTCGTCGCCTTTGGCTGGTTGGCGCCGCTCTGTTCGTCGCGCCCAGCCTCGCCAGCGCCGCTTGCGGCGGCATCGCGACGGCCTATTGCATATCGGCGTTTTCATCCGCCGCGACGCCGCCCGGCGTCGGCGCCATTCCGGGCGCGGCCTTCTCGTTTCAGGGCCCCGGCGCCTTTTCCGTCACCCTGAGCGATCCCATTTCTGGCAATACGGGCGTGAACGTGGTCGTCACCGACGGCGGCGAGGCCTTGGCGACGACCGGCGGTCTGGTGACCGGAACCAGCGGCGATGGTTTGTCTCTGCTGTCCGACGCCGGCCCGACCCAGGCGACAATTGGCTCCGGCGGCGTAAACGCGCCCGGCGCGGGCGTGCGAGCAATTTCAGGCGGCGCGGGCAATGTCGTGGTCGAGGGAGCCGGTCCGATCAGCGCGGGCGGACCAGGCGTTTTCGCGTCGACGGCGGGCGGCAACGTCTACATCAACGAAACCGGGGCTATTTCCGGCGCGACCGGCATATCGGCAAACACCAGCGGCGCCGGCGGCATGACTGTTTTCACCACCGGCGCCGTGACGGGAACGGCGGGCAACGGCGTCCTAGCCAGCAGCCAGGATGGGCTCAACACGCTCGTGGTCGGCGCGGGCGGCGTTCCGGTTCGGTCAATGGCGCGGTCGTCAGCTCCACCGGCAAGGGCGACCTGTCGATCAGCCTAGGCGGATCGGTCACGGGCGCGACCGGTGCGGGGCTGGTGGCGGAAACCAACAGCGGCTCTGGCCACGTCACCATCGACAGCGGCGTTACCGTGAGCGGCGGGGGTGTTGGTATCATCGCGGAAACACAAACCGGCTCGCAAACCGTCATCAACAATGGGACCGTTCTGGGCTCGGCCGGCGCGGCGGCCTATTCGTCGATGGCGGGAACGGGAAGCTCTCTTTTCATCAACAATGGCGTGTTACGGGGCGCGACGGCGGCCATCAACGGTGGCGGCGACATGACCGTGCTCAACAACGTGGCGCTTGATGGCAGGGTCACGACGACGGCGGGCGCTACGACCGAGGCGATCAACGTCGGTACATGGACGAAGGCCGGCGGCTCTACGGTCACGACGCTGAGCAACTATGGCACGCTGTCGCTGGGGCCGGCCGGCGGCGCTCCCGCGACGCTCGCCGTCAGCGGCGATGCGACCTTCGCCAATACGACCCACTGGACGGCCAGGCTCGGCGCGACTGGCGTCGACATGATCGCGGTTGGCGGCAAGACCACGATTTCCGGCGGCACGCTGGCGGTCGCGATCACGCCCGGCGTCTACGCGATTGGCGCGCCTTTGCAGGTGCTGACATCGACAGGGGGGATCACCGGCGCCTTCGACCACGCCTACATCAGCGGAGGCACGTTCGCCTCGAAATTCGTCGAGACCGCGAATGGCCTGTCGCTTATGCTGGGCTACGGACTGATCGCCCCGATCGCGGTAACAGCCAAAGAGAAGGCCGTCGCGAACGCGCTCGACGCGGCCACGCGGACGCCGCCAACCGGCGCGGCAGGCAAACTCATGTCGGCGATCTACAGCCAGTCCGGCGCGGCGCCGCTCGCGACGCTCGATCAGATGAACGGCGATGCGCCGGGCGGGGCGATCAACGCCAATCTCGCGGCAGGGCGCATGTTCGCCGAGGCTATCGGCGCGCGGCAGGACGTGCTGCGCTCGGAGGTGGGCTCAACCGCCAGCGGTCGCTCAACCCGCGCCATGGCCGGTGGCGGCAGCGTTGGCGTCTGGACCGCCGGCTTCGGCTCCGTCGACGCTTTCGCCGCGGACAGGAAACAGGGATTCGACGCCGTGAACGAGACGGCCATGGGCGCGATTCTCGGCGTCGATTATCAATACGAGGGACTGAGCTTCGGCGTGGCTGGCGGCGTCTCCGAAGGCGCTTTCAGGGCGGGCGCGGCAACCGGAACTGCGCGCGGTCTTCACGCCGGACTGCACGCGGATATAAATTCCGGCGGCTTCTACGCCGCCGCCTCGCTGTCCGGCGCGCGCTACACCGACGATACCTCGCGTCTTGCGACGGCCCCAGCCGGGCTCGGCGCGGAAACAGACACGGGCCGCTTCACCGCCATCGAGAC
>CAISJZ010000302.1 GCA_903885755.1 uncultured Hyphomicrobiales bacterium
CTCGGCGAAGATCGCGGCGTTGTCCTCGAAGGACACCTCGAAGGGTTCGTATTCGCGCCTGTCGTAGCCGCGGCCGGTGGCGAAATCGACGCGACCGCCGCTGAGCAGATCAAGCGTCGCCCAATGTTCGGCGACACGAATGGGATGGTGCAGCGGCAGCACGGTAACGGCCGGCGCCAGCCTGATGTTTTTGGTCCGCGCGGCGATATGCGTCAGAACGAGTTCGGGCGACGAGTTGACGCCGAGCGTGGAGAAATGATGTTCGCCGATCCAGGCCGAATGGAAGCCGAGCTGGTCCGCGTAAATCGCCTCATCGGCGATATCGAGAACGAATTCGTTCGGACCGCGCGGATTGTCGCGATAATTATTGTCGCTGAGGGTGAAATAGCCGAATTTCATGGGGCGCGGTTCCTCTCCTTGCCGGAGGTTTTCTCACGCCGTGGTGGCGCGGCGCAAGCGCGGCGCGCGGTCTATTTGTCGCGATCAGCCGCCGTGCGCCAGTCGCGCGATGATGGCGATGACATCGCCGACGAGCAACACGCCACAGGTGATCGCCTGAACGCCGAAGCCGGGCCCCCGCTTTTCGGCGGCGGCGGAATAGCCCCGCATGTAGAGAACACGACCGACGATCCAGACAATGCCCAGAACGGCCGCCCAGACATCGCCTACATAGAGGGCGAATAGCCACAGGAGCGGCAGGAAGATGGGCATCCATTCGAGGGTGTTCATCTGTACGCGAAACACGCGCTCGAAATCAGCGTTGCCGGTGGTCGCGGGCGCGTCCACGCCGAATGTCCGGCGCGCGCCGCCGACCTGAATCCCCGTGTACGCGTAAAACAAAATCGCGAGCAGCGTCACGAGCGCCGTGTAATGAGGCATATTGAAAATCCCCTCGCCGGACGTGGCGCGCCGCGGCGAAGGATCGCGCCCGCCGGCCACCCCGCGTTATAATCGCGGAATGGCCATGCGCGCAAACGCGCTCAAGCAGGCGTCGATTTGGGGAGAGCGGTTCAGCCGCGAGCGAGCTTGACGGCGATGCCGGTGGCGGTGACGCGCTGCAGATCGATCGAGGAGAGATCCATCGTCGCGACGGCGTCGGTCTCGTAGCCAACGCCGATCACCGCGTCCGCCTCGTAATCCTCGGCGGCGCTGACCAGGGCGCGCAACGCGGCGGCCTGCCAGTCCCCCTTGGCGCCCGGCGCATGCCAGGAGGTCGCGGCGCGCACGCGCCCGATGGACTGGATCACCCGGCCGCCTTCGACCTGTTCATTGAAACTGATACGCATCGTCTTCGCAAAGCTCCTCGAATGGCATCGTCTGCCACGGATCATCTTTCGCGGGGGTTAATGGCGCGAACTCGACACGAATTTGATTTAACGTGTCCGAACCGTGGCGAATGTTGTGTTAACAGCCTTACAGGTGAACAGCGGGTTAACGCCGTGCGCGTGCGCACGAGCCGGCAACCCGCGGCTGCTTCGTCGCCTGACGAAAACGCCCGCGATCAGTGACGGAAGTGGCGGTGTCCGGTCATCACCATGGCAAGACCGGCTTCGTCGGCGGCCTTGATGACCTCGTCGTCACGCATCGAGCCGCCCGGCTGGATTACCGCCGTCGCGCCGGCCTCCGCGGCGGCCAGAAGCCCGTCCGCGAAGGGGAAGAAGGCGTCGGAGGCGACAACCGCGCCCCTGGCGAGCGTTTCCGG
The DNA here is from genome assembly GCA_903885755.1 of uncultured Hyphomicrobiales bacterium. Lineage (GTDB taxonomy): Bacteria > Pseudomonadota > Alphaproteobacteria > Rhizobiales > Beijerinckiaceae > Terripilifer. The sequence continues at coordinate 1,703 of CAISJZ010000302.1, forward strand.
CAATCCTGCGGCCCTGGCGGCCTCCGCTGCCTTCCAAGCGGCGATGCGCGAGGAATCGACACGGCTCATCTGGCCGGCGCCGACGCCCACCGTCGCGCCGTCGCGGGCGTAAACGATGGCGTTCGACTTCACGTGCTTGCAGACGCGGAAGGCGAACTTGAGATCGGCGAGTTCGCGTTGGGTTGGGGCGCGTTTGGTGACGACCTTCAATTCCATGTCGTCGATGACCGCATTGTCGCGGCCTTGCACCAGCATGCCGCCCGAGACCGTGCGCACGACAAGGCCCGTGGAGCGCGGGTCGGGCAGGCCGCCAGTCAGCAGCAAGCGCAGGTTCTTCTTGCCCGCGACGATGCGGATGGCGTCCTCGTCGGCGTCGGGCGCGATAATGACCTCGGTGAAGATATTGACGATCTCGGTCGCCGCGCGCGCGTCGAGCTTGCGGTTGAGCGCCAC
>CAISJZ010000303.1 GCA_903885755.1 uncultured Hyphomicrobiales bacterium
GACCGGAATTTCGAGGCTGACCGGCCCGCTTGGCGCCGACAGCGCGGACGACATGGCGGCGTGCAGGACGGTCGCCGCGCCGTTGGCGTCCCAGATACGAAAATAGGCTTTGGAGACGGCTTTCAGCATGTCCGGCTGGCGCGGCACGTCGTGAATGGCGGCGCGATCGCGATCCATGAATTCGGTGTCAAGTTGCGTCGTGATGTGCAGAACGGGCGATCCGGCGGTCAGCGCCTCGACCTGCGATCCCGCCGCGTTGCCCGCCGCCGTGCCCGTGCTGGTGATGACAACGCCAAGGGAACGCGAGGCGCGCGCGTAGGCGTCCGCCATGTTCATCGCGCCGGCCTCGCCGCGCGCGGGCACGAACGTGATGCGCCCATGCCGGAAAATGGCGTCGAGGATCGGCATGTTGTGAATGGAAATAACGCCAAAGACGAACTTGACGCCAGCGTCGGCGAGCGCGCGGGCGATCAGATCGCCCACCGGCTCCTCGGCGCGTTGCGCGATGGCGTTGGGTTGGGTTGCGACAGTCATGGTCTGCCTTCAGATGTGGCGGGAAACGCCGCCCGAAATCTCGAGCGTGGCTCCGGTGATGAAACTCGCGGCTGGCGAAACGAGAAAGACAATGGCGCGCGCCACTTCGGCGGGATCGCCAAGGCGGCCCATGGGAATATGCTTGCCGGCGGCCAGCTCCGCCATCCATTGCGTTCGCGATTGCGTCTTGTCCGGACGCGACTGGAACCGCCGCTCCCACTGACCGGAATCGATAAGGCCGAGCAGGACGGAATTGACGCGAATTTTTGGCGCGAACTCCTTTGAGAGCGACTTGACGAGGCTCTGGATGCCGGCGCGCGCCGCCGAGGTGCAGACCATGTAAGGCTCGGGCTGCAGGGCCAGGAGCGAATTGACGGCGAGGATCGCCGCGGCGTCGCTTTTTTCAATCAAGGGCTTGAAGGCCCGCACCGGATAAATCTGGCTGAAGAATTTCAGATCAAGTTCGACGCGCCATTGCTCATCGGTGGTGTCGGCGAAGGTCGACATGCGTCCTTCGCCAGCGTTGTTGACGAGAATATCGACCTGGGGCCGCCATGCCGCGACATCCCTGGCGAAAGCGGCGACATCCGCCTCGCGCGTGACGTCGCAGCGGACCGCCAGAACCCGGCGACTCGCGAATTCCGCGCCGAGGAGGCTCGTCGCGCGCTCCAGACGCTCGGCGTTCCGACCGCAAATGGCGACATCGGCGCCTTCCGCGAGCAACGCGCGCGTCGTGGCGAGGCCGATGCCAGACGAGCCGCCGGTAACCACGGCGGTTCGTCCCTCAAGACCCAGATTCATGCGGCCCTCCCGCGCGATCGCAATGCCTAGAGCTTCGGGCGCTTGACCTTGGACAGCGGATGACTGGCCGGATAGGTCGGCGTTTCCGGCTTCAGGCTGCCTATCATGACACACATCAGCGCCTCCTCGCGACCCTCGTTGACGAGGCCGCGATAGACGCCGGCCGGCACGGAGATGAGATCGCGATCGGAGAGAATGGTTTCCACATGCTCGCCATTGTGCTCGATCATGAGGCGAATGCGCTCGCCGCGCAGAATGAAGAACACTTCCTCTGCGTCGGTGTGCAGATGCAGCGGGCCTTCGCAGCCAGCGGGCAGAACCATCGTCGAAAAGGTGAAATTCTCGGCGGGAACGACGCTGTCGTCGTTGGAGACGCCGGTGGCGCCGGTGCCGAGATAGCGCATCTGGGCGCGCCGGTACTTCGGATCAAAGTCCGCCTGGAACTTCAGCGCGTTCCAGTCGAGTTTGCGCGTCTCGTAGCGCGCCACGCGGGACTCGATCCACTCGCCCAGCGACTTGCCTCCCGGAATTTTGACATCTTCCGGCATCGTTTCCGGCTTCACGTGTTCATTCATGACATCAACTCCTTGTCCAGAGACGTTGGTTGGCGAACTCTTGCAGTCTGCGCTCATGCGGCCCGAATTTTTGGCGCCGCGTGATCGTTTTTTGATTTTGACAAAGCCTACACGATCGATTAGCCTGTTGCAAATATGAAATTAAGTTTTATTACTGAAACAAACGAGCGGCGGATGACGGGTCGGAATTCATCACCGAAGGGGCGGGATCAGGCGCACGCAAGCGCCGCGCCGACTTTTGCCAACGGAACGGAGGAGTCGGACACAATTTTGCTGACCGTGTTCCTTCGCCACGATCAGTCGAACAATCTCGACGCGGTTCAGACGAAGTTGAAAGCATCGGACTGGTGGGACCGTTTTCCGCCCGACGGCGTCGAGATCGTTTCCTGGTATGTGGCGATGGGGTTTGGCCAGATCGTCACGTTGCGGACGCCGCCCTCGCGGCTGGCGGCCATCAATGTCGAGCTTGAGCGCTCCGCCTGGGGCGTTTTCCGGACGGAATGTTATCCGGCTTACGATTTCGCGCCGGTGCGCGAAGTCATTCGTAAGCGCGTGCGCGCGGGAGGCAAGTGATGCAGACGCAATACCTCAATTCCCATCAGACTCGCGATCGCGAGCCCACCGATTATGAAAACCTTCTCGCCGACGGCATCGAGAAGGCCTACGCGGCGGGTATTCATGAGTTGCCGGAGATTTGCGCCAAGCTCAACGAGGATTGCGTTCCAGCGCCCGATGGCAAGACGTGGACGCCAGAGCTTTTCCAGACCGAGATGAAGCGCCTTGGCGCGTGAGGAAAGGGGAACCGTAATGAGCAATGTGTCGGAAACAGCGGTCAACGAGCTCATGGCCAAGGGCCTGCGCAATCAATGGTACATGATCTGCCCCTCGAATTTCGTGGCGGACAAGCCGGTGTCGCTGCGACGCTGCGGCTATCGCATGGTGTTCTGGCGCGACACGACCGGCATCGCGCATGCGCTCGAGGATCGCTGCCCCCATCGCGGCGTTCCGCTGTCGTGCGGCATCGTCATGGGCGACCGCATCGCCTGCGGCTATCATGGCGTTCAGGTTGACACGAATGGCGTCGCCGTCTGCGTGCCCGGCGCGCCAGGCAGCAAGCTCGAAGGGTCGAAATCAACCAAGACCTTCCCACTGCAAGAGCGCAATGGAATGATCTTCGCCTATGTCGGCGACGATCTGCACAAGGAGCCGCCGGAGCTCGTTCTGCCGGAGGAACTGAGTTCCCCGGAATTCAGCTCGTTTCCCTGCTACGCCGAATGGGCGGGCGATTATCGCTACGTCATCGATAACGTCATGGACCCGATGCACGGGACTTTCCTGCACAAGCAGTCGCACTCGATGTCGTTTGGCGACACCAAGGCGTCCTTCGCCATTCGCGAGACGCCCACGGGCTTCGTGTTCGAGAAGGAAGGCCAGCGCAACGTCAATTTTGACTGGACCGAATATGCGCAGACCGGAGCGCTTTGGCTGCGCCTGGAGATTCCGTATCCGAAAACCGGCGGTCCCGGCGGAAACTTCCACATTATCGGCATGTACACGCCGATCTCCGAGACCATGTGCGCGGTGATGCACTGGCGCTGCCGCAAGGTGTCGGGATGGCAGCGCGACACATGGCGTTTCCTTTACAAGAACCGGCTCGAGGCGCGGCACTGGCACGTGCTTGAGCAGGACCGGGTGATGCTCGAACAATGCGACGCCGACGCGAACCAGCATGAGACGCTTTACGCGCACGACATGGGTCTGGTGCGCCTGCGACGCGTGTTGCGTAATCAGGCGGTGGCGCAATTGACCGCTCTCGCCGACGCGGGGCGTCATGTCGCCTGAACGCAAGGCGGTTCGACGCGTCTCGGCCGCGGGGCTGACGGAGCCCTCCGGCGCGACGTGGTCGAATTGCCTGCTCGTCGGTCGCGAAGTCGTCATGTCGGGCGTCACCTCGCGCGGCGCCTCGGCCTCGACCGTGGCGCAGCAGGCGCGTGTGATCTTCTCGCGCATCGAGTCGATGCTGACGGCAGCGGGGGGCGGCTCGCGGAATATCTACAAGCTGTTGATCTACGTGACGGAGATGGCCTTCAGGGAAGATGTCAACACGGCGCGCGCCGCCGCGTTCCGCCCCTACTATCCCGCCTCGACTTTCGTCGCGGTGACAGGTTTTACGTTTCCCGATCTGCTGATCGAGATCGACGCTTTCGCGAATCTCGACGTTGACCTTCAGGCGGCGGCCCGATGACGCGGCCCGGCATTTGCTTGAATTTGATTGAATACGGGATATTCCTTGTCGCGTGGAGGGTTGCATGAGCCTTGCCGAGCTACGCCCGACCGACGCAGGCGCCGCGAACGCGGCGCTGATTGATCTGCGACGCGCGGGCAAGACCTACGCGACGAAGACCGGCGAGGTTGTCGCCGTGGAGGAAGTCACGCTGACGATCGGCGCGGGTGAAACGATCGCGCTGCTCGGCCCCAGCGGATGCGGCAAGAGCACGCTGCTGATGATGATCGCCGGACTGATCGCGCCAACGACGGGCGGATTGACCATCGCCGGTCAGCCCGTTGACGGCCCGAATTCTCAGCTTGGCGTCGTGTTTCAGCGCGACCTTTTGCTCGACTGGAAGACCGTCCTCGAAAACGTGCTGTTGCCCTTCGAATTGCGCGGCGAGGATTCCCGGCCGCACGAAGCGGCGGCGCGCGCGCTGTTGTCGCGCGTGGGCCTGGCGAACTTCGAGGACAAGCGGCCCTTTGAACTCTCGGGCGGCATGCGCCAGCGCGTCGCGATCTGCCGCGCGTGGATTCAGGACCCCAACATTCTTTTGCTGGACGAACCCTTCGCGGCGCTCGACGCCTTCACGCGCGAGCAGATGCAGCTTGATGTGGCGCGACTGTCGCTTGACCGGCCGCGCACGACCATTCTGGTGACGCATGAAATTCCCGAAGCGGTTTTCATGTCCGATCGCGTCGCCGTCATGACCGCGCGTCCCAGCCAGATTCGGGAAATCGTCGAGATCGACCTGCCGCGGCCTCGCAACGTGGCGACGCGCGAATCCGCCGCGTTTGGCGAATACGTCACGCGTATCCATTCGCTCTTCACGAGTTTGGGCGTGCTCCATGGTTGAGACCTCGATTTCCGGCGCACCATCCGCCGCTCGCGCGGCGCCGCTCATCTCCGAGGGTTCGCGGGATGTCCTGTGGGTTCTTGCATCCGCCGCGCTCGCCATCGCGCTGTGGCAAGGCTCAATCGTCGTGTTCAGGCCCCCGGCCTATATTCTTCCGGCGCCCTGGGACGTGCTGGTCAGGACCTGGACGGATAGAGGCCTTCTGCTGTCGCATGGCGTCAGCACGATGGGCGAAATTCTGGTCGGACTTTTTCTCAGCATCATTGTTGGCATTCCGCTCGGAATATCCATTGTCGCGATTCCGATTGTACAACGTCTCGTCTATCCCATCGTCATCGCGTTCAACGCAATTCCAAAAGTGGCTTTGGCGCCCCTCTTCGTTGTCTGGTTCGGTTACGGGTTTTTGCCGCGGGTGCTGATCACAAGCTCCATCGCCTTCTTTCCCATCCTTGTGGCGACCGTGTCGGGCCTGATGGCGATCGAACCTGATCTTCTGCGGCTGGCGGCGGTCATGCGCGCCAAAAAATCACGGATTTTCCTGCATATGCGCCTGCCGCAGGCGATGCCGTCAATCACGGCGGGCGTCAAGATCGCGACAAGCCTGGCGGTCATTGGCGGCATCATCGGCGAGTTCGTGGCGTCCGACCGCGGCTGGGGCTTTTTGCTGGTGCAGGCGAGCGGTTCGCTCGACACGACCATCATGTTCTCGATCGTCATCATTCTGGCCGTCGTCGCAAGCCTGCTCTTCTGGCTGATCGCGATCGCCGAGAAGTATCTTGTTTCCTGGCATGCCTCGCAGCGCACCAGGTAGGATCAACATTCACCGGAGGGGTTTACATGAAGAACGTGCATATAAAATTCGCGATGGGTCTGGCGTTCGCGTGTGTCGCCGGCGTCGCCGTCGCGCAGGACAAGCCGCTCGAAAAGGTCTCGATGCGTTATGGCTTCATCGCAACCGGCAATGACGCGATCTGGACCTACGGCATCGCGAAGGGTTTCTTCAAGGCCGAGGGCATTGAAGTTGAACTGCGCGAAGGCAAGGGCTCCGCCGTGACCGCGCAAACCGTGGCCGCTGGCACCGACGATTTTGGCGCCGACATCGACGGCGGCACGTTTCTGAGTCTCGCCGCCAAGGGCCTGCCCGCGACCGCTGTTCTGGCGAGCGTGGCCGCGAGCCCGGTGGTTGTCTTGTCACCCGCCGACAAGCCGCTCAAGGCGCCCGCGGAACTCGTCGGCAAACAGATCGCCATCACCGCCGGCGACGGACCGTCGGCGCTGTTCCCGGTGCTGCTGCAACGGAACAAGATCGAAGTCGACAAGGTGACGCAGGTCAACATGCTGCCGGGTCCGAAACTGACCAGCCTGCTGACGGGACGCGTCGACGGCGTGGCCACGAACATCGTGGTTCAGGCGACGCTCGAAGCAAAGGGCATGAAGATCAACGCGATGAAATATTCGGATTTCGGCGTCGTGACGCCGGGCCAGTATCTCATCGTTTCCAACGCGACGCTGGCGGCCAAGCCAGATCTCGTCAAGCGCATGGTTCGCGCGATGCGCAAATCGCTGGAGGCGACCGCCGCCGATCCCGTCGCGGCGGCGGAGTCCTTCTCGCGCGTTTATCCCAATTACGACAAGGCGACGGCGCTCGGCGAAATCAAGCTGATCGTTCCGCTGTTCCATTCAGCGACCACTAAGGACAAGCCCTACGGAACGGTTTCGATCGAGGACGCCAAGGCTGGCGCCGAGGCTTTGACGGCGGCTGGCAACATGGCCGAAGGCGTGGACGTCACGAAGTTCGTGACCAATCAATACGCGACCCCCTGAGGGATCGATGGCTCGCGGGCATGGTCCCGCGGGCCATTTTCAAGGTTCCCGGTTTCATGACGAATTCGGCTTCACGCGAGACAAGCACGGTCGCGTTGGCGCATGGCGCGCTGACCTGGATCGAGGCTGGCCAGGGCGACGCGATTGTCCTGCTGCATGGCGTCGGTTCGGCCGCCCGTTCCTTCGACGCGCAAATTGACGGACTGTCGCGACGCTGGCGCGTTCTGGCCTGGAACGCGCCGGGATATGACGGGTCCGTCTGTTTTTCCGATGACGCGCCGCCCGTCGGCGATTACGCCCAGGTCGTGGCTGAATGGCTTGATGCCGCGCAAATCGAGCGCTGTCATCTCGTTGGTCATTCCCTGGGGTCGTTGATCGCGGCGCGTTTCGCCGCCGACCATCCCGACAGAGTCAAAACGTTGACGCTGGCGAGCTGCGCGGTTGGTCACGCGCGCCTTGACGCGGAAACACGCGCCAAACTCCTCGCCGGGCGGCTCGATGATGTCGCCACGCTCGGGCCTCGCGCGATGGCGGAAAAGCGCGGTCCGCGCTTGCTTGGCCCCGATGCGTCACCGGACGCCATCCGCGCGGTGATCGATGTCATGGGCGCGGTGGATCCGCGCGGTTACGCGCAGGCCGCGCGCATGCTGTCGGGCGGCGACATGTTCGCCGACATCGCGCGCTTGCCTCCGATGATGCCCGTTCAGATTGTTTACGGAACCGCCGACGTCATCACGCCTCCAGAGGTCAATCTGCGTGTGGCGGCCGCGCGCCCGGGCGCCCGCGTCGAGACCATAGATCGGGCCGGTCACGCGCTCTATCTGGAAGCGCCGGAGCGCTTCAACGCCATTCTGGAAACGTTCATGGAGGCGCGGCGATGAGCATCGTCGAGACCGCGCCCAAGGGCCGCTATATGGTGCCCGCGCTGGCCAACGGCCTAGCGTTGCTGGCCCTGTTCACGCGCGATCGATCCGTATGGTCGCCGCCGGAGATCGCGCAGGAGCTGGGACTGGCGCGCGCCACCGTATTCAGGCTGTTGCAGACGCTCGAGGCCACCGGCTACGTCGTGCGCACGAGCGGCGGACGAAATTTCAGGCTGGGCCCCGCCGTGCTGAGCCGGGGCTTCGCTTATCTTGGATCGCTTGATCTCGTCGAGGTGGCGCAGCCCATTCTCAAGCGTTTGCGTGACGACACTGGCCTGTCCTCGCATCTCGCCGTGCGCGATGGACGCGATGTCGTTTATGTCGCGCGGTTCGCGGCGCAAACGACCCTCGCCAGCAGCGTACAGGTCGGCACGCGATTCCCCGTTCACGCGACGATTCTGGGCCGCATGCTGATCCTTGATTTCACGCCTGAGCAGCTCGCGGAGCTTTATCCCGAGGCGAAGCTGCCAAAGGTCAGCGAGCATACGCCAGGGACGCGCGCGGAACTCCTCGCCCTGCTGGCGGAAGATCGGGCGCGCGGCGGTTACGCGACCAGCCAGTCGTTCTTCGAGCGCGGCGTCAGCGCCGTCGCCGCGCCCGTTCGCGACAAGCAGGGGGCGATCATCGCGTCGCTGAACGTCACGGCCGTCGACGCGCATGTGACGCTGGAAGACATGCATGGCTATCTCAAGGACGAGGTCCTGAAGGCCTCGTCCGAGATCACCCAGTGGATAGTCGCCGAAGGTCCGCGGGGTCGCGGTCTGGTTGGCGGCCCCACGCGCGATTGATCAGCCGGTCGAGCCCATGGCTTCCGGCTTGGTCTTGAGGCGTTTGACCATCAGCTTGTTGAGCGCCGCTATATAGGCGCGCGCCGAGGCGACCATCGTGTCGGGGTCGGCGCCCTTGGCCGTGACCGACTTGTCGTCCTCGCTAAGCCGCACGGAGACTTCCGCCTGTGCGTCCGTGCCGGCTGTCACCGCGTGAACCTGATAGAGCTCCAGCGTGGCGGTATGCGGCACGAGCGCGTGGATCGCATTGAAGATCGCGTCCACGGGGCCATTGCCGACGGCTTGCTTGGTGACCGACTTGCCATCGATGTCGAGGGTCAATGTCGCGGTCTGCGGGCCCATGGTGCCGGCGATGACGGTCAGGGCCTCGACGGTAATGCGTTCGCCCGCGTGGCCGATTTCATCGTCCACCAGCGCCTCGATGTCCTCGTCGTAAACGAGCTTCTTGCGATCGGCGAGATCCTTGAAGCGCTTGAACGCGTCTTCCAGCGCGTTCTCGCCGAGTTCGTAGCCCATTTCCTTGAGCTTCGACTTGAAGGCCGCGCGGCCCGAATGTTTGCCCATGACAAGCGAGGTCTTGGACACCCCAACGCTTTCGGGCGTCATAATCTCATAAGTTTGCGCGTTCTTGAGCATGCCGTCCTGATGGATGCCGCTCTCGTGCGCGAAGGCATTCCGCCCGACGATCGCCTTGTTGTACTGCACGGGGAAGGACGTCACGGCGGAGACGAGCTTCGAGGCTCGCGTGAGCATGGTCGAATCGATGTTGTTGGCGTAGGGCAGCACGTCGGCGCGCGTGCGCAGGGCCATGACGACTTCCTCGAGCGCCGCGTTGCCGGCGCGCTCGCCAATGCCGTTGATGGTGCATTCGATCTGGCGGGCGCCGGCGCGCACGCCGGCGAGCGAATTCGCCACCGCCATGCCGAGATCGTCGTGGCAGTGCACCGAAAAGCGCGCCTGATCGGAGTTCGGCACCCGCTCGCGCACCATCTTGATCAGCGCGAAATA
>CAISJZ010000304.1 GCA_903885755.1 uncultured Hyphomicrobiales bacterium
AATACAGAATCCGACGATCGCAAAACTTATCACGATGCGATGCATATGACTGCCCTACTAAATCCCGGGACCGCATTCGGCATGATCCGAATAGAGCATCGATTTGGGTCGGAAACCAGCGGGGCGGGCGCGCCAAAGGCTCGCTGATGGTTAATCGTCGCCGTAATCGATGTTCAATCGGCATTTCCGGTTTGGTCAATGAGCGCCATCGGCGGCGGAAACCTCACGGCCCTCGACATGTCGCGATCCCCAAAAAACCGGCCCTGCGCATAATTTTCGTCGCGGCGCGCTTTCAAAAGACGCGATCCCTTCGGACACCACCGGGCAACCGCGCAGCGAGATCGCCATGTTCGAGAAGCGCCAAGCGACAACGCAACAAAAAACTATCGTCCGCTCACTATCATCGCAACTCTCACCCGAGAACCAGCGCAATTGGAAGCGGAAAACTTGAGTCAGTCGAAATTCGCGCCCGCCCTTTTGACCGACGAGCTTCCAAAGTCGTGATCAGCGGAAACAATTGCTCCAATCTTCTGTTGCTTTAGCGGAATATAAATACGTTTGGCTGACGCTGTAGATCCTGATTGCACCTCCACCTTTCAGTTGACCGCAGTCAGAGGCCCGTCGCCCTTGTTCCAGAAGCAAGCGCGACGGGCTCCTTGCGGCAATAGCGGGCAGGAGCGCGGCACAAAGTTCCCGCGCCTATCGCTTGTTTCAAAATCTCAGACATATTGCCGAGGCTGGATGCGCGCCCGCCATCCGCCGTGTGGTCCTTTTTGGATGGCGCGATATATTTGGCAACGTAAAAGTTCTGGCGTTAGACGAGAGTAACTTGATATCGGATCGAAATATCATCGATCTATCCAACCAACGCCGCTGACGCCTTGCGCCGCGCGGCGGCTTCGAGCGCTCACATAAAGCAATGGCGGCCCGCGTGCCGAAGCTCGCGGGCCGCCAATGATTGTTCGCCTGACTTGTTTAGTTTGACAGGTAGGGTGCGCCGCCCGGCGCGCCGTTGGTGTAGTTGGCGTTGATGGAGCAGACCGTGCCTGCCACCTGAAAATAGATGTCCTGGGCCGACCACGAGCCGGTGTACTTCTGAGTGGAGCTCCAGGGCGTATCTTCCCAGGAGTGGTAGACAGTCTGGCCACAGGGGATCATCTTGAACAGCGAGATCGGCAGGCTGGTGCCGAGCGGCATGTCGTCGGCCGCGACCGACGCGCGGTTGCTGTTCATGACGAAGAGGTGGTTGGCCGCCGTCGGATCCGATGTCGAATAGGTGGTCACCGAACCCTGCTTTGTGACCTGCCACGTATATGTGTAGGTCGTCTGCTGGCACGAGTAGTAGCCGGAATATCTGTTGCCACAGGTGCCCGTCGTGGTCGTGGGCGTCGAGCCGGTCTGCGTCAGATTTCCCGTGTTGTTGGGAAACTGCGACGCCGAGGAATTGGACGAGGTAAAGCTCGTTCCCGAGGCGATGCAGGTGAAGTTGTTATTGGCATAGCGCGGGTCGGGCGTCTGGCCGGCCGGGCAGCCGTCGGTGTACACATCCATCGTCAGATAGGCGTTGTCGTAGGTCGTGCCGAGCGACACGGCCTCGTTCGTGCCGCTGATCGCGTTCCCCGAACTGTCCCACACCGCCGTCGTGCCATCCTGGAAGGTGGCCGTGACATTTCCGATGCCGCCGCCGCCGGTGAAGGCGTTCGACTGCGTCAAATCGGTCGGCGCATAGGTATAGCTCGCCAACAACGTGTCGGACGTCGCGTTCTTGTTGTGGATGTAGATCTTGACGGTCTTGGCGTACCAGCCGGACGCCTGCGTCAACTTGAACTGCGTGCTGGAGGGCGCCGCCGACGCGCTGACTTTCGCCGTGGCCGTTCTGGAAAATGAGGCGGCGCCAAACGTGGAGCCGAGCGCCTGCGCATAGGTGCCCGAGATCGTGACCTTATAGGTCGCGGGCGTCGAGCCCGACGACGGCGTATAGGTGAGCGTTGTATTCGCGCAGGTCGAAGTCTGGGGCGTGACGCTTCCGGACACGGTGCACGTAGCCCCGCTGGACGCCGTGATCGTCGTCGTGCCGCTATCCGTGGTGGTGGCGCCTGAACCCTGGCTCAGCGTAATATCGGTATATTGGCCAATGGCGGCGGAAATCAGGGAACGCGCCAGGTTGTCGTTCGGCGTACCTGTTCCGGCCTGTGTCAAGGTCGCGAGGGCCGCCGAGTCAATCGCGCTCTGGATAGCCGTCTGGCGGCTATTGAAGTGGGCGTAGTCGATACCCGCGGTGACCGCGAGCATCGCCGGAATGGCGCTCAGGCCGAACACAATCGCGACGTTTCCGCGCCTATCGCGCCGGAAATCGGCCACGCGAGAATGCAAAAAGGATCGCATGAAAAACTCC
>CAISJZ010000305.1 GCA_903885755.1 uncultured Hyphomicrobiales bacterium
CCTGCGCCGTCAGTACCTCAACCTGCCGAAGCTTCATGACGATCTCTTCGGCCTTGTGCCTTTTCCTTGCCATTTCGCAGTCCTCCAACTGGCCCAAAAGCCATACTTCAGGGAGGATCACTTTTCAGGGGGCAGACCACTCGGGTTTGCCGGCTTAATGTTGTTTCACGGGCTTGTCGCCAGCACTTATATGAAAAATCTCATTCCCGCAGGGCAGTACCCGAAGTCCGAAGCCGACGGGATGAAAATTTCCGCGCGTTTGGCACATGATTATCCTGGCGACCCTCGATCGCACTATTTGCGAGGCATATCGCTCGAAGCCGATGGAGACCTCGCCACCGCCGAACACGAAGTCAGCGAGAGCCTCCGAATGAGCGAAGCGGTTCCATCGTTAATGGGCCAATCATTTATACTTCACGTATCGGCCACCCTCGCACTGATCCAGCAAGAACGTGGCTTGGACAGCGTCGCAAGAGTAACCGCACGTCCGGTATGCGCCACGTCGTTGCAAATCCCGATAAAAAATTACATCAAATCGACTGGGCTATGCGACTGAGCCCGAATTTTCATTGGATGAGAGCTCCTGCGGATTAATTGCAGGATTTGCCGCCGCGAGGGCGCCGCGATAAACCCTTGGCATGACCACGCCAAACCCGCCCGCCAACCGTCTCGTCATCGCGCTCGCCCAGATCGATTGCGTGGTCGGCGACATCGCCCACAACGCCGCCCGCATCCGCGCCGCGCGAGTGGAAGCCGCCGGGTTCGGCGCCGATCTCGTCATGTTCAGCGAATTGTTCCTCGCCGGCTATCCCCCCGAGGATCTGGTGCTCAAGCCGGCCTTTCAGGAAGCCTGCCGCGGCGCGCTGGAGGCGTTGGCGCGCGAGACGGCGGACGGCGGCCCGGCCATGCTCGTTGGCGTTCCATGGGTCGAGGACGGGTGTTGTTACAACGCCTACGCCCTGCTTGATCGCGGCCGCATCGATGCGGTGCGCTTCAAGGTCGACCTGCCGAATTACGGCGTCTTCGATGAAAAGCGCGTTTTCGCGCCTGGGCCCCTGCCCGGCCCCATCGCCTTTCGCGGCGTGCGGCTCGGCGTGCCGATCTGCGAGGACATCTGGGGGCAGGACATCGTTGAATGTCTCGCCGAAACCGGCGCGGAAATTCTCCTGTCGCCCAACGGCTCGCCTTACTGGCGCGGCAAGCACGAGGAGCGTTTGCAGGTGGCGCTGGCGCGCGTCGTCGAGAGCGGCCTGCCGCTGATCTATCTCAATCAGGTCGGCGGTCAGGACGAACTTGTGTTCGACGGCGGCTCCTTCGCGCTCAACGCCGACCGCTCCCTCGCCGCCCAACTGCCAGACTTCCGCGAAATGGTGGCCCGCACCGAGTGGGAGCGCCGCGGCGGAACATGGGTTTGCGCCGAAGCGCCGCGCGACACTTTGCGGGATGGCGACGAGGCCGATTACGCCGCCTGCGTCATGGGCCTGCGCGATTACGTTGAGAAGAATCGCTTTCCCGGCGTCGTCATGGGCCTGTCGGGCGGCATCGATTCCGCCATCTGCGCCGCGCTCGCCGCCGACGCGCTGGGACCCGAACGCGTTCACTGCATCATGCTGCCGTATCGCTACACCTCCGGCGAGTCGCTCTCCGACGCCGAGCAATGCGCCAGGGCGTTGGGCGTTCGCTACGACATCATGCCCATCGCGCCCGGCGTCGAGGGCATCGAACTGGCGCTGGCGCCGCTCTTCGCGGGCAGGCCGCGCGACATCACGGAAGAAAACATTCAGAGCCGCGCCCGCGGCCTGCTGCTGATGGCGGTGTCGAACAAGTTCGGACCCATGTTGGTGACGACCGGCAACAAGTCGGAAATGTCGGTCGGCTACGCCACCATCTACGGAGACATGAACGGCGGCTTCAATCCGATCAAGGACCTCTACAAGATGCAGGTGTTCCGCCTGTGCGAGTTGCGCAATCGCTGGAAGCCAGCGGGCGCGAAAGGGCCGGATGGCGTCGTCATCCCGCCCAACATCATCACGAAGCCGCCGAGCGCGGAATTGCGCGAGAACCAGAAGGATCAGGATTCCCTGCCGCCCTATGAGGTTCTCGACGATATTCTCGAATGTCTCGTCGAACAGGAAATGCGGGTCTCGGACATCGTCGCGCGCGGCCATGACGTCGAGACCGTGAAAAAGATCGAGCGCCTGCTCTACATCGCCGAATACAAGCGGCGGCAGTCGGCGCCGGGCGTCAAGGTGACGAAGAAGAATTTTGGCCGTGATCGCCGCTATCCCATCGTCAACCGGTTCAGGGATTCCGGCGCGCCGGCCACCGCGCCCGACGCGGCCATCGCGCCGGCGAAGAGTGTCGGCGGCGCGGAGCGCTTCGAGGAATAGACGAGGCGTCGCGACGCGGCGCTTTGGAAAAAACAAGGGGGAGACGCGATGAAGGGTTCAATACGTCTGGCGTTCGGTCTGGCCCTGCTGCTGGCGGCCGGCGCGCCAGCGGGCGCGCAGACATTTCCCGATCGCCCGATCAAGATCGTCGTGCCGAACCCGCCCGGCGGCGGCTTCGATCTCTCCGCGCGCGTCATCGCCGATCCCCTGTCGCGAGCGCTTGGCCAGCCCGTCATCATCGAGAACAAGGCCGGCTCCGGCACGCTGGTTGGCAGCGGTTTTGCCGCGCGCGCCCCCGCCGACGGCTACACGCTGCTGCTCGGCGGCACGTCGAACATGGCGCTCAACATCGGCCTCTACGAAAAGCTGCCCTATGATCCCATCAAGGATTTCACGCCCATCGGGCTGATCGTGACGTGGCCGTTCATGCTGGTGTCGCGCATGGAACTGCCGCAGAAAACTCTCGCGGAGGTCATCGACACCGCCCGCAAGAACCCGGACAAGGTCATCTTCGCGACCGGCGGGCTTGGCACTGGCCAGCACATCGCCGCGTCGCTTCTCGCCCATTCCGCCGGCATCAAGATCACCATGGCGCCCTATGGCAGCGCGCAGGCGGCCTATCCCGATCTCATTGGCGGGCGCGTCGATCTGTTCTTCGACAATGCCTCGACCGCCCTGCCGCAGGTGCGTGGCGGCGCCGTGCGGGCCTTCGCGGTGTCATCGGCCAAACGCTATTCGGTCATGCCCTATGTGCCCACGGTGCAGGAGACGGGACTGGCCAAGCTCGACATGGAAACGTGGTTCGGTTTATTCGCGCCCGCGGGAACGCCCGAACCCGTTCTGGCGAAGCTGCGCGACGCCATTCGAACCGCGCGCGCGGATCCCGAGGTCGTCAAGATCTTTGGCGCGAGCGGCGGCGCGATCAACGCGCTGAACGTGGCTGAGACCGACGCCTTCGTGAAGCGCGAGGCCGAGCGCTGGAACGCCCTGCTGCGCGAAGCCGGAATCACCGCGCAGCAATAGGACAATCCGCTTCAATGGAACGCGTAGGTGTCCATCATCAAGACGCCATACTGGCAGCTTGAATGCATGAGTTCGCCCCTGGCGCCCTCGCCCGCCGCGCCCATGGCGAAGGGCAGCGGCAGATAGTGATCCGCGCTCGGATGGTTTTCGCGCGCGTAGGGCGCGCGCTCCAGATAGTTCGCGATGTCGTCGACCGCGCCGGCCTCGACCTTCTCGCGCACCCACAGGTCGAAATCCATCACCCATTGCGGCGCCGGCATGTCGATCGTCGGGCGCAGCCGCATGTACTCATGCAGATTGTGGGTGATCGAGCCCGACCCCATGATCAGCACGCCCTCCTCGCGCAGCGGCGCGAGCGCCCGGCCGAGCGCGACGTGATGGGCCCCGCCCAGATTGGTCTGGATGGAGAGTTCCACCACCGGGATATTCGCGTCGGGATACATGAGTTTCAACGGCACCCACGTGCCGTGGTCGTAGCCACGACCGGTTACGGGCGTCGCCACGATACCGGCGGCCGTCAGCAGGGTGGCGGCGCGGCTCGCCAATTCCGGCGAGCCCGGCGCGGGATATTTCATCTCGAACAAGGGTCGCGGAAATCCACCGAAGTCATAGATCATCTCGGGATGCGCGTCGGCGGTCAGCATCGGCCGGCGCGATTCGAAATGCGCCGAGGCGATGAGGATCGCCTTGGGCGTTCCCAGCGTCTTGCCATAGCCCAGCATGAAATCGCGCGCGGCGGAATTCTCCAACATGACCATCGGCGAGCCATGCGAGACGTAAACGGTGGGAAATTTCTGGGTCATGCGATGGCTCCGGCGCCGGCGGCGAGCGAAATGTTCAAGCCTATATAGGCGCCGCGCGACATTTTCGCCCTCGCGCCGCCGCATGGCGGCCATGCGCGGTCAAGGCCAGAGACGGCTCGCGGCGACAAACAGCCAGATTACGCCGCACGACGCCTGCGCGCAAAAACACGCCGCCGAACCCATGTCCTTGATGGCCTTGATCTGGTCGTGAAGCTCTGGCGTCACGTGATCGCAGAGTTTTTCAACGCAGGTGTTGAGAAACTCGGCGCACAGCACCGCCACGATCGACAGGATCAGCGTCAGCCGCTCCCACGCCGTTGTCCCCAACAGGACCGCCACGGGGAGGCCCACGAGGAAAATCGCGAATTCCTGCCGGATGGCGCGTTCGGTCCTCAGACCGAAGGCGAAACCCGCCATGGAGTTCCAGAATGCGTTGTAAATGCGATCCACGGGCTTGCCTCACGGACCGGCGATGGCCGGCCACGACACGCCCGCATGGCATGAAATGGCGAGATTCGCCAAGCCGCCAGGCCTACTCCGCCGCCTCGACCAACTTGCGCGTGCGGTCCCTGTCCGCCTTGAGCTGTTCGGCGATCAGGAACGCCACCTCGATCGCCTGCTCGGCGTTGAGCCGGGGGTCGCAATAGGTGTGGTAGCGATCGGAGAGATCGCCGGCGGAAATCGCCCGCGCCCCGCCGGTGCATTCAGTGACGTTCTTGCCCGTCATCTCCAGATGGACGCCGCCCGCGTGGGTACCCTCGGCGCGATGCACGTCGAAGAAGCCGCGGATTTCCGTCATGATACGGTCGAAGGGCCGCGTCTTGTAGCCATTGGCCGTGATGGTGTTGCCGTGCATGGGATCGCACGACCAGACGACGACCTTGCCCTCGCGCTGCACCGGGCGCAGCAGCGCCGGCAACGCGTCGGCGACCTTGTCCGAGCCGAAGCGCGTGATCAGCGTCAGGCGGCCGGGCTCGTTCTGCGGGTTGAGAACATCGATCAGCCGCAGCAGGTCGTCGGGCTTCAGCGAGGGTCCGCACTTGAGGCCGATGGGGTTTTTCACGCCGCGGCAATATTCGATGTGCGCGTGGTCGAACTGGCGGGTGCGGTCGCCGACCCACAGCATGTGGCCGGAGGTCGCGTAATGATCGCCCGTGGTGGAATCGACGCGCGTCATCGCCTGTTCGTAGCCAAGCAGTAGCGCCTCGTGGGAGGTGTAGAAATCCGTGCGGCTGAGTTGTTCGTGCTCTTCCGGGTCGAGCCCGATGGCGCGCATGAAATCGACGGTCTGGGTGATGCGGTCGGCCAATTCCTGATACCGCCCGACCAGCGGGCTGTCCTTGACGAAGCCAAGCATCCAGCGATGCGCGTTTTCCAGATTGGCGTAACCGCCCCAGGCGAAGGCGCGCAGCAGGTTCAGCGTCGCCGCCGACTGGCGATATGCCTCGAGCTGGCGAACCGGATCAGGCGTGCGGGCCTTCAGCGTCGGCTCGCTGTCGTTGATGATGTCGCCGCGATAGATCGGCAATTCGACGCCGTTGATCTTTTCGGTCTGGTTGGTGCGCGGCTTGGCGAACTGGCCGGCGATGCGGCCAACCTTCACCACCGGCGAGGCGCCGGCGAAGGTCAGCACCACCGCCATTTGCAGGAACACGCGGAAGAAATCACGGATATTGTCGGCCGAATGCTCGGCGAAGCTCTCGGCGCAGTCGCCGCCCTGCAGCAGGAAGGAATCGCCAGCGGCCACCTTGGCGAGCGCGCG
>CAISJZ010000306.1 GCA_903885755.1 uncultured Hyphomicrobiales bacterium
ACCAATCAGGGCGCGCCCGTCAAGATCATTGTCAACGATATCGTGGTGCCGCCGTATTCGGTCCACGCGAAGCCCGCCATCAAGTCCATCTCCGACCTCAGGGGCAAGACAATCATCATCGGCGGCGTCAAGGACGTGACGCTCATTTACATGAAGGCGTTCATCGCGTCGGCGGGTTTGAAGCCTTCCGACATCGATTTCGTCTACGCGAAATCGGCTCTCGACCGATTCACCGCGCTGGCGTCCGGCGGCGTCGACGCCGCCATCCTGAACCCACCGTCGTCAACGCGCGCCAACGCCCTGGGCTTCACGAACCTTGGCGATGTGGTTCAATTCACAAAGGAATTCCCCTTTACCGTCTGGGCCGCAAACACGGAATGGTCGGCGAGAAATGGGGCCGCGTTGACCAGTTTCGCGCATTGCTACAAGGCGGGCGTGAAATGGCTCTATGACCCCGCCAACAAGGCGGCGGCGCTGGATATTCTCGTCCAAGCCGCCAAAACCGACCCTAATGACGCCATCGAAGCCTATGACTACCTCGTCGCGAAATTGCACATCTTCAGCAAGACCGGCGCGCTACCTGAAGAGGATTTCGCCAAAATGGCCGCCGGTCTGATCGACATCGGCGACCTGAGCGAGCCCGTTCCACCGGTCACGAGGTTCTTTGACCCGACATTCGTGACGGCGCCAGATTAGGCTCCAGTTGCACGACCCATTACGTTTGGCGCCTCGCGCCCGTTTGTTTGCGGGCTCCGCGCGTCAGATCTGGCTCTTCCCAGCTTCCGAAGCCGATCTGCCCATCGCTATCGCCGCATTGCTGGCTCTGTTGCGGCTGATGATTGGCGCTTTTTCGCAAGTCGTCACGAACATACTCGCCCTTCGCGTGAACAGTCTCGCGATGTCGCGATTGATTGCCCATTTCAGCACCACCCCGAACCCGAGAACGCATCCCACGACCCTGCATGCCAGACTGTTCCCCTTTGCCCCGTAATTCAAGCCCAACGAGCGAAACGTCGCATTGCCGCGCTATCGAATTCATGCAAGGTTTTTGAATATCACATTGAGGTCATCGCCTTGTTTTACAAGCGAAACGATTCTCCTATCGCGGATTAAGGACCTGAAATGGGATCGCTGCACATTGGAATTGTCGGCGGCGGCGTTGGCGGAATGGCCGCCGCTATCGCCCTGCTGAAGAACGGACATTCCGTCGTCATTTTCGAGCAGACGTCGCGCTTTGGCCGCGTCGGCGCGGACGTCAATCTGACTCCCAACGCGGTGCGCGCGCTCGACGGCCTTGGCGTCGGCGACGCCTTGCGAGAGACCGCCGCGCGCCCCACGCATCGCATCAGCCGCACATGGGACACAGGCGCGGAAACGTCGCGCCTCGAAATGGCGGGCGAGGCGGAAAATCGCTATGGCGCGCCGCAATTGACGATCCATCGGGCGGATCTGCTCGCCGCGCTCGAACAGCGCCTGCACGACGGCGTTATCCATCTTTCAAAACGGGTGACAGGCGTGCGGCAGGACGCGCGATCCGCGTTCGTGACGCTCGAAGACGGAAGTGAGGAAAAGTTCGACGCGGTCATTGGCTGCGATGGCATCCATTCCATCGTGCGAACGACGCTGTTCGGACCGGAAAGTCCAAGATTTATGGGCCTCGTCTCCTATCGGGCGGTGGTGCCGCGAAGCAGCCTGTCGATTCCCAATCTCGATACTTTCACTAAATGGTGGGGCCCAACGCCCGATAGCCAGATCGTGACCTTTCCGCTCAATCGCGGCGAGGAGACATTTGTCTTCGCGACCATCGCGCATGACGCCTGGGCCGAGGAATCCTGGACCCAGCCCGGCGATCCCGCCGATCTGCGCGCGGCTTACAAGGACTTTCACCCCGAGGCCCGCGCGCTCATCGACGCTTGCGAAACAGTAACGAAATCCGCGCTTCATATTCGCGATCCACTGCCACGCTGGTCAATCGACCGCATCACCCTGCTGGGCGACGCCTGCCATCCCATGACGCCCTTCATGGCTCAGGGCGCCTGCATGGCCATCGAGGATGCGATTGTCCTCGCGCGCGCGATCGATGCTCGGCAAACCGCCGAAATTCCCGCCGCTCTAACGCTATACGAGAACAATCGCAGGGAGCGCACCGCGAAAGTGCAGATCGGTTCACGTGGCAATGAATGGCTGCGCGAGGGCGGCAACGCCGACTGGCTTTACGGCTACGACGCGTGGACCGTGGCGCTCCACTAACGCCGAACCCGTTGGGCGCTCAGGGGGGCCGGTCAGATCGGCTCGGCCATCCGCTCGTAAAACGCGTCGACATCCGCCTGTCCCTGGGAGCGGAGTCGCGCGTCGCGCGCGACGGTCGCGGCGACATCCTCGAGCGCGCCGGCTTCGCCTACCGCGCGCGAGACATCCTGCACGAACTTGCAGCGCGCGAAACGCCGCTCGCCAAAGGCGACCAGCGTGTCATTAACCTCGCCGCCACCAGCGAGCATTTCGGCGAGAACGACGCTGTCCTCCAGCGCCATGGCGCCGCCCTGCCCCATGAACGGCGTCGAGGAATGCGCGGCGTCGCCGATCAGGCCGACGCGGCCCTTGCTCCATGGCAACGGCAGATGCACTTCCTCGACCGCGGTGTAAACAACATGCTCGGGGCTTGTGATTTCATTGAGCAGGCGCCTCGCTGGCCCCTGAATATCCGCGAATTTAGCGCCCATATGCGTGTGCCAGATCTCCCGGGGATAATGGGGCTTTCGCGGTTCACGCGTCGTTCCGAACATATAAAGCTGGTCGTTGCTAATCGGCATGATCCCAAGCCGGATACCCACGCCCATGATCATGATCTTGACATCAATGTCTCTTGGCTTGGCATGGGTGCTGCGCCAGACGCCGAAGCCGGTGTACGTCGGCTCGATCGCCCCGAAGAGCCGTGTCCGGATTTGCGAGCGAACGCCATCCGCGCCAATCAAAACGTCACACGATAAACTGTTTCCATCCGACAGTACGATCTCGACCGGGCTCCCGGGTCTGTCGACGATGGATGTCGCCGTGACGCCGAGCCGGACATCAATATCCAGTTCCGCGATGGCTGATGTCAGTACGCGATGGAGTTCGACACGACGAATCCCCACGATCGGCGGGACACGCCCGCCGCCCATGCCGGGATAAATGGTCGTTGTGATGGGCTCGCCATTGGCCGAGAGATAGAGGTTGGCGCCGTCCGGACTAACCCAACCCGCCGACCTGATTCCATCGAGAACGCCGAGGCAATCCAGCGCCATCAGCCCGTTTGCATAGATGAAAATGCCGGAGCTTGTCGGAGTCCAGCTCGTTTCGCGTTCAATCAGCGTCGCCTTGACGCCTCGCCGCGCCAGCGCGATCGCCAGCGCCGTGCCCGCGATCCCGCCGCCGACTATCGCCACGCCATTTCGCAAGGATGTCATTGCATTCGGTCTCGCACTGTCGCCCCACCAAGCCCGCTTCGGACTCATCGGATGCAATCCCACTGTAGTGCGTTTTCAGACGGCGATCGAACACCATTTTTGATTGGGCCCGCGCCATTGCGCGCCAGTGTTGCGCATGCGAAAAATCGACGATCGCAAGATGGTTGGGGTCCAGGATGGCGGAAGTTCTAGAACGTTTTCTGATCGCGAGCCGCTGGCTGCTGGCCCCATTCTATTTCGGTCTCGTGGTCGGGCTTCTGGCCCTGCTGTTCAAGGCGGGACAGCACACGATCCACATTGCCCAGACGCTGCTGGAAGCAACCGAATCCGACGTCATCCTGTCGGTGCTTGGCCTCGTTGATCTCACGCTCGCGGCAAGTCTCGTGCTGATCATCGTCTTTTCCGGCTACGAGAACTTTGTCACGACATTCCGCTCCGAGAAGGGAGCGGACCTGCCGGGCTGGCTGACCCGCATTGACTTCACGGGCATGAAGCTCAAGCTGATGGCCTCGATCGTGTCCATTTCCGCGATCCAGTTGCTGCGGGTCTTCATGTCCCTGCCGGATCGCTCCGACCGTGAGCTGTTCTGGTATGTGGCGGTCCATCTGGCGTTCGTCACATCCGCCCTGCTGCTGGCCCTGACCGACAAGCTGTCGGACGGGGCTCACGGCGCCCCACCGCCATCCGAGGCGGCCCCCGGCCACTGACGCCGACTTGAAAAGCGGACCGGGGCGCCCATATCCTGTCTGTTGCCATCGTCGAGGGGCGCCATCACGGGCCTCGAAGACGGAAGCGCCCGAGGGGCTTCGAATGTCACGCGTGCCGAACCTGAACTCCCCGTTTCTTCTGGGGTTTGACGAGATCGAACGAGCGCTTGACCGCGTCACGCGATCAACCTCCGATGGCTATCCGCCCTACAACATAGAGCGCCTGGCTCGCAGCGAGTCGGAACCTGAACGCTTGCGTATTACGCTCGCGGTCGCGGGGTTCACGCGTCAGGAGCTTGATGTCAGCGTCGAGGAAAACCAGTTGGTGATCCGAGGACGCCAGCAGGACGACAAGGATCGGCAGTATTTGCATCGCGGTATCGCCGCGCGGCATTTCCAGCGAACATTCCTGCTCGCCGACGGCATGCAGGTGCTTGGCGCGGATTTGATGAATGGACTGCTTTCCGTGGACCTCGCCCGGCCCGAGCCGGAACGGGTGATCCGGAAAATCAATATTTTGGCGCGAGACTAGAAACGTTCGCGCTGGATGTGCGGCGCCCGGAAAGGGGCCGCGAAGGAGTGGAGCCATGTTGAACGAAGCAAATGACAAGACCAGCCAGTTGATGACGCCGGAACAGTTCGCCCATCTCGGCGGCGGCCAGATCGCCTACGTCAAGCCGCTGCTGTCGGAAGAAGCCCAGCGCCTGTTTCCGCAGGTTCAGGGCGTGCAGCCGGGGGTGCGCCTGTTCGCGCTGCTCAACGCGGATGGAACGCCGATCATGCTGACCAATTCCCGCGACGCGGCCATCGCCAATGCATGGGAAAACCAGCTTCAGACGGTTGGTCTGCACTGATCACGGCGTCTGGTCGCCCCTGAAACCGGAGGCCTTGACCACCGGCGCCCAGCGCTCGAAGTCGGCCTTCTGGATCGCGCCCAGTTCCGCGGGCGTCGTGCCGGTCGGCGTGAGCCAGAGTTGTCTGGCCCGCGCCGTCCCGATTTCGGAGCGGATCGAGGCGACTAGAATTCCGTTGATCCTGTCGATCATGTCGCGCGGCGAGCGCGCCGGCGCGAAGACCCCGTACCAGCCTGCCCCAACAACATCGTAGCCTTGCTCCACGAAGGTCGGCGCATCCGGAACGAAAAGCGAGCGAACATTGCCGGAAACGCCGAGAATGCGGATCGTCCCGGCCTGATGCTGGGCAATGAGATCGGCCAGCGGCGCGCAAACGAGCGGAATTTGCCCCGCCATGGCGTCGGTCAGAGCGGGTACTGACCCCTTGTAGGCGATTGCCCGCAAATCGACGCCGATCAGCGAGGCGAATTTCAGCGGCAGGAAATGCGGCAGCGCGCCTGAGCCAGGCATGCCAAAGCTTGCCTTGTCCGGATTTTTTTTCAGCCAATCCGCGAGTTCACTCAACGACTTCGCAGGCGTCATGGGGCCGGCGGCGAGGCCAAAATCGTAGGTCACGAGTTGCGAGACGGGCTCGAAATCCTTGAAAGGATCGTAAGCCAGTTTTTCATAGACCAAGGGAAACAGAACCATTGTCCCGAAGGGCGTGAACAACAGGGTTCGTCCGTCGGGCTCGGCAACTTTCACATCACGCACCCCGATACGGCCATCCGCGCCGGTGCGATTGTCGACCAACGCCGACACGCCAAGCTTTTCGCCGACGTCATTGGCGAGAATCCGGATCAGCGTGTCGCCGCCGCTGCCCGGCGCATAGGGATAGACGAACCGGATGGACGCTCCCTGCGCCTGCGCCTGACGGTCGCAAAGCGCCGCTGTCAGCGCGGACACGCCGCCCGTCAGAAAATCCCTGCGATCCAATACGCTCTCCCCGACCGCGCCCACCCCATACGGGGCGGGACGTCCGATTTCATGCTAGGTCAGCCCGTCCACGATTGGAGACTAGCATGAAAGCCGCCGTTGTCGCCGAGCCCGGCAGAATTGAAATTCGGGATCTTCCCATGCCGGAACCCGGACCAGACGAAATCCTCGTCAAGGTCAGGACCGCCGGTCTCAACCGCGCGGACCTGCTGGTCGCCATGGGCCACTTCCACGGCGCGCGCGGCGGCCCCGGCGCGGTTCCAGGTATCGAATGCGCCGGCGAGGTCGTTCGAAGCGGCGGCGGCTCAAGCCCCTTCAAACAAGGCGATCAGGTACTCTGCTCGGTGTCCGGCGGCTTCTGCGAATACGTGGTCGCCAATGTCTCGCGCAGCGCGCCCGTGCCGAAAAATCTCGACTGGAAACAGGCGGGCACCTTGCCCGTGGCGTTACAGACCATGCACAACGCCATCGTCACGAATGGACAACTCAGGCGCGGCCAGAGCGTGCTCATTCAGGGCGCGAGTTCCGGCGTCGGGTTGATGGGAATGCAGATCGCCAAGTTCATGGGCGCGGGCTTCGTCATCGGCTCTTCCACCAACGCCGAACGCCGCGCCAGGCTCGCCGAGTTTGGCGCCGATCTCGCCCTCGATACGAAGGACCCGAACTGGCCTCAACTCGTCAAGGACGCCACCGGCGGCAAGGGCGTTGACCTCATCATCGACATGGTCTCCGGCGGCGTCATCAATGGCAATATGCAGGCCGCCGCCCTGCTTGGCCGCATCGTCAACGTTGGCCGTCTCGGCGGCATGAAGGGCGAATTTGATTACGACCTGCACGCGCTCAAGCGCCTGACCTATGTCGGTGTCACCTTCCGCACGCGCACACTGGAGGAAGTCGCGGAGATCATCCGCGCCATGCGCGCCGATCTGTGGCCAGCGGTTGAAAGCGGCCAGTTGCGATTGCCCATCTCGCGCGTCTATCCACTCGCCGAAGCCGGCGCCGCGCTCGACCACATGAAAGCCAACCAGCACTTCGGCAAGATCGTGCTGGAGATGTGAGGGTTACCCCCCGAATATCTTCTCAAGAAACCCCTTTTCCGCCGGTGGCGGCGCTCGCGCCGCGCCCGGGGCGGGGATGCTGGCCGGTGGCAGCAGGTCGGCG
>CAISJZ010000307.1 GCA_903885755.1 uncultured Hyphomicrobiales bacterium
ATCGGCGACATCGTCGAGCCGATAACGCGAATGGATGGGAATCTTGACGGAGCCGCTGGCGACCACCTTGAAAAGATCGCGCGCCATGGCGTCGAGGTCCTCCCGCTTGGCGATGTAGCTAAACAGGGTCGGGCGGGTCGCGAATAGCGACCCCTTGGCGGACAGAAGGTTGATGTTGAAGGCCTCGATGGGACCCGACGCCGAGCCATAGGACGCGAACATGCCAAGCGGCCTCAGGCAATCCAGCGAGCCGGGGAAGGTCGTCTTGCCGACGCCGTCGTAGACCACGTCGCATTTCTTGCCCTTGGTGATCTCGGCAACGCGCTCGGCGAAGTTTTCCGTGCGGTAATTGATGATGTGCTTGGCGCCGGCCTTTTTGGCGAGCTTGCCCTTGTCCTCCGAGCCAACCGTTCCGATGACGGTCGCCCCAAGCGCCCTGCCCCATTGGCAAAGCAGCAGACCGACGCCGCCGGCCGCCGCATGGACCAACATCGTCTGGCCTTCCTTCACACGAAAGGTGCGACGGAGAAGGTATTGCGCGGTCAGGCCCTTGAGCATCATGGCCGCGCCGGTCTCGTAGGAGATCGCCTTTGGCAGCTTGACCAGATATTGCGGATTGATCAGCCGCTCCTGCGCGTAGCTGCCAGGAAGCGCGGCGTAACCGACACGGTCGCCGACCTTGAAGCCCTTGACGCCCTTGCCAACGGCGATCACGTCGCCGGCGCCCTCGTTGCCCGGCGTGAACGGCAGCGCGGCGGGATAGAGCCCGGTGCGGAAATAGACCTCGATGAAGTTCAGACCGATCGCCCGATGTCTGATCTTGACCTGGCCGGGACCGGGATCGGGAATCGTCACGTCCTCGATTTCGAGAACCTCCGGCCCGCCCGTCCGGCGCATCACGATGGCTTTACTCATCTCACTCTCCCCGAACCGCGGACGCTCCAACGTCCTTGCCCGCATCATACGAAGCGCGCTGGCGAATAGGCAATGCCGACTCATGCTTTCAGGAATCGACTGGCGCGTCAGCCTGCGGCGAACGCCGCAGCAATGGCAGCCCCATAAAATAAATCGCGGAGAGGCAGAGCCCGATCCGCGCGGATAGTCCGGCGTCAAGCTGCTGGGCGATCGCCACGATCGCCGAAAGCGCCCAGATCAGCGTCACGCCGGCGGTCAGCGGGCGCAAGCGCCGCACCCGCATGGGATGCACAAAGACAATCGGCGCGAACATCGCCGCCACAAGCCCGGCAATGACGAGAGCGGCGACGCCCGGCGGCGGTCGGAACACGAAAACGTAAAGCGCGACCACGTTCCAGAGGGCGGGAAAGCCGCGAAACCAGTGATCGGCGGTCTTCATGCGCCGGTCGGCGAAATAGATCGCCGATCCCGACGAGATCGCCAGCGCCAATGGCAGGGCCAGCAGCGGAGGCAAAACATCTCCGCGCCAGAGAGCGACAGTGGGCACCAGCACGTAGGTGAGATAATCGACGACCAGATCGAGCAAGGTGCCGTCGATGAAGGGGACCGTTTCGGCAACCCGCGCTCGACGCGCCAGAAACCCGTCGACCGCGTCGACGGCGAAAGCGACGCCCAGCCAGGCGAACATCGCGGAAAAGTCGCGGTCCACGGCCGCGGCGAGCGCCAGAAACGCCAGCGCCGCCCCACTGGCCGTGAAGAGATGAACAAACAGACCGCCGATCATGGATCGCCCCCTCCGGCGATTGTGCATGACCGTGATGTGACTGGCAAAGACGGGCGCGACCCCGCGCCGTCTCGCCAGCCGCCCGGCGAAGGGCTATAGGGATTCCATGAACCAGGGAACGGACATTCTCGTGGCGGGCGCGGGCGCGGCCGGCCTGACGGTCGGCATTGCGCTCGCCCAGGCCGGCTTTGAAGTGACCGTCGTTGGCGCCCTCGACGGTCGACGCAACGCGCGGACCGTCGCGCTGTTCGAGGCGTCTCTGCGCCTTTATCGCGCGCTGGGCCTGTGGGATCGACTGTCTCCATTTGCGACGCCACTTGAGAGAATTCGCCTAATTGACGACACTGATTCAGTTTTTCGTCCCACGCCTGTTTTGTTGCGCGCCAGCGAAATTGGCCTCGACGCCTTCGGCGCCAACATCGAGAACGCCGATCTTGTCGCCGCCCTCGCCGCCGCCGCACGGGAAACGCCTGGCCTCCACCTGATCGAGGACCTGCTCGGCGACTTCCTCCTAACCTCCGAAAGCGCCAGTGCGCGACTCCCGGGCGGCGAGCGCATCGAGGCCGCCCTGCTCGTCGGCGCCGACGGACGCGGCTCCAGGGTCCGCGCCGCCGCCGGCATCGGAGCGCGCGAGTGGTCCTATTCCCAGACCGCCCTGACGGCCCTGCTCTGGCACGCCAAGCCGCATCGACGGACCTCAACGGAATTCCACACCCGCATCGGCCCCTGCACACTGGTGCCGCTGGGGCCGACCGCTGAACGTCCGAACCGGTCGAGCCTCGTCTGGCTGATGAGCCCCGAGGACGCCGAGCGGCGGATGGCCCTGTCCGACCCCGAACTTGCCGCCGAGATCCAGCGGCAGGTCCACGACATCCATGGCGACATGGGTCTGGAGGGACCGCGCGGCGCCTTCGCCATGTCGGGGTTGCGCTGCAATCGGCTGACGGGAACGCGCGCCGCAGTTGTCGCCGACGCCGGCCACTTCTTCCCCCCGATCGGGGCCCAGGGTCTCAACCTCGGCTTACGCGACGTCGCGCAACTTGTCGCCTCGCTCAACAGGCATGGACGGAACGACCCCGGCGCTCCGAAGGCGCTGGCCGATTACGACGCGGCCCGCAGGATTGACGTCGCCACCCGAGTCGCGGGTGTTGCAACTCTCAATCGCTCGCTGCTGACCCACGCCATGCCCGTCGATTTCGCCCGCGCCGCCGGATTGATGGCGATGGCGAATATTGGTCCGCTTCGTCGCGCCCTGATGCGCGAGGGGGTCGCGCCGGCCGGTCGCCTTCCGCCGCTGATGCGGACGCCGCGTGGAGATCGAGGAGCGGACGCGCGGGGCTGAACGGCGAAAGAACATCGTGCTAGGCTGACGCCAGCTCTCTCGGGATGTCCGCCTTGCGAATCGCGACCTGGAACGTCAACTCCGTCCGCCAGCGGCTGGACCACCTTCTGTATTGGCTCAAGGAGGCAAGCCCCGACGTTGTCTGCCTGCAGGAAATCAAGTGCCAGGACGAGGCCTTTCCGCGCCTCGAAGTAGAAGCCGCCGGCTACAACGTCGCGGTCCATGGCCAGAAGACCTTCAACGGCGTCGCGATCCTGTCCAAAAGTCCGATCGAGGTCACGCGCGGGCTGCCGGGCGACGACGCCGATGACCATGCCCGCTACATCGAGGCGATCGTGCCCCATGGGAGCGGGGTCGTCCGCGTCGCGTCGATCTATCTGCCCAACGGCAATCCGCCGGACACGGACAAGTATGTCTACAAGCTGCGCTGGATGGACCGCCTGATCGCTCACGCCCGGGAATTGCTTGCGCTGGAGG